>NZ_JBAHWD010000004.1:0-487355 GCF_037044575.1 Nonomuraea sp. LPB2021202275-12-8
CTGGCCCGCATCCTTGCGCTGACCAGCGCGATCTGGCTCAACGATAAAACCGGCCAGCCGATCAAGCGATCCCTGATCGCCTACGACCACTAACCGTAACCAGACCCCTTGGCATCAATCATCTAGACGGGCTGGTGGCGGCGCGCCCACACCCTGCGGGTGTGCGCCTGCCACGCCTGGAAGTCCTCGTGGGTGTGCGGATCGTGGCCGAGCGCGATGAGCGCGCTGTCCGCCCAGGCGGCCGCCTCTTCGGGGGTGGCCCCGGCGAGGATCGGTACGGCCTGGGCGACATGGTCGGGCAGTGGCCCCGCGTGCGTCCTGGCCGCCACCGCGAACGCGCAGCCCTGAGCCACGTGCGCCCTGAACCCGTCGGCGCCCGCGTGGTCGGTCAGCCACCACAGCTCGTCGGCCTCCGCGCCGCCGGTGTAGGCCGCCGCGAATCCGACGCCGCTCCACAGGGCGGCCCGCCTGCCGACCGGGTATGCGGCGATCCTGGCGGCCACGTCGTCCGGCGAGGCGCAGTCGTGATACCAGAGCAGGCGTCCCAGGCCCTGGTCGAACAGTGCGCAGTGCGCCCTGGTGAGCAGATCGGGCATGGCCCGCTCACCCACCATCCTGTCGGCCCGGGCCATGCTCCACCCGAAGCCGAACCCGTCGAGGGCCAGCCAGCGAAGCAGCGGATGGACCCGCCGCAGCGGCCGCACCGGGCGCAGGCGCAGCATCGCGTAACCCCTGCCGGCGCCCAGATGGACGGCGAACGGGTGACGTGCCCCGGGGCCGGTCAGTAGCTCGCGAAGGCGCCGGCCCCGGGTCGCGGTGATCAGGTCGAGCACCGCACACGCCGCCCCCGCCCCTTCGAAGGCGAAGGCTTGCTGCTCACGGGAAATCTCATCGATCCTCACAACTTCCCGTGAGATAACTGCGTTGAAGCCAAACAGATACGACTTTTCCGCATTCTCAATGACCGCCCGAGAAAGTCCTCGGGTGAGCCGGAACCTCCGTCTACTCAGATCGGACTCGCGAGGATCCTTGACCAGAAATCGTCGCCAGCCCCGGACCGGGGCCAGCGTCGGCTGGATCCCGACCTGCTCCAAGAACGATGTTGTGCCCGTGTCGCCCACGCTTCCCCCGAAGACGCCTCGTACGGCCACTCCCGAAACTAGTGACCCCAATGCGCACATCCACGGAGCCGCCCCGCCCTCACCGGCAAAGAAGCTGCAAAACCCCTTGCGTCAGCGGTGGGCGGGGGTGCAGCCGCACACCTCGGGCTGCGCGGGGGAGTGGGCGGAGTCGGCGGCGGCGTCGCGGAAGATGCCGGACGCGCCCGTCAGGCCGCCGAGGGCGTCCGCGGCCAGCACCACGGCCGCGGCGGTGTATCCGGATCTCTCGTGCGGGAAGTGCTTGGCGTTGGCGAACTGCCAGCCGGTCCAGTAGGACCCGTCCTCGTGCCGCAGATGCTGCATGTCGCCGAACAGCGTCGCCGCGCGCCCGGTGTCGCCGAGCGCGTCGAGGGCCAGCGCCAGCTCGCACGTCTCGGCTCCGGTCACCCACGGCTGGTCCGACACGCACCGGATGCCGAGCCCCGGCACCACGAACGTGGACCACTCGCGTTCCAGCAGCTCGAACGCCTGCGGCCCGCGGACGGCGCCGCCGAGGACCGGGTAGTACCAGTCCATCGAGTAACGGCTCTTGTCGGCGAACGCCTCGGGATGGGCGGCGAGCACGTGCGCCAGGCGGTCGGCGGCCAGCTCCCAGTGCGGCTGCGGATCGCCCAGATGGTCGGCGAGCAGCACGCCGCACCGCAGACCCTGGTGGATGGACGAGCACCCGGTCAGCAGCGCGTACGTGGACGCCCGGCCGTGCGCGTCGCGCTCCCAGACGATCTCGCCGCGCTCGGTCTGCAGCCCCGCCACGTAGTCGAGCGCGGCCTTGGCCATCGGCCACCGCTCCTCGGCGAAGGACCGCTCACCGGTGACGAGGAGGTGGTGCCAGAGCCCGACCGCGATGTAGGCGGCGTGGTTGGACTCGCCGCCCTGCTCGACGGCGAGCCCGTCGACCAGCTTCATCGGCCAGGAGCCGTCGTCGCGCTGGTGCCTGGCGAGCCAGTCGTAGCCCCTGCGCACGGGCTCGTCCAGCCCGGCGACGGTCATGGCCATCAGGCACTCGATGTGGTTCCACGCGTCGACGTGCCCCTCCGGCCAGGGCACACCGCCGTCCTCCCGCTGGATCGCCGCGATGCTCTGTGCCGTCTGGACGACCTGCTCGCGCGAGATCACGCCTCGGGCTTCCTGACGTAGAGGACGACGCTCTTGCCGATGACCGGATTGAGCAGGGCCTCGGCTATCCGGGTCGCGGCGGGGCGCTTCATGATGTCCCAGACCAGCAGCTCGTGGTAGGCCTTGGCGATCGGGTGGTCGTCGTTGTTGACGCCGACGGCGCACTTGATCCACCAGTACGGCGCGTGCAGGCCGTGGGCGTGGTGGTGCGGGCCGACGACGAACCCGGTGGCCTTCAGCTTGGCCGACAGCTCGGCCAGCGTGTAGATGCGCACGTGCCCGCCGGGGGCGGTGTGGTAGTCCTCGTCGAGAGCCCAGCAGATCCGCTCGGGCAGGAAGCTCGGCACGGTGATCGCGGCCGTGCCGCCGGGCTTGAGCACCCGGAAGATCTCCCGCATCGCCGCCATGTCGTCGGGGATGTGCTCGAGCACCTCCGCCGCGATGACGCGGTCGAAGCCGCCCTCGTCGAACGGCATGTCCAGCGCCGTGCCCTGGACGGTCTCGCCGGTGGCTCCGAGCGGCACCTCGCCGGCCTTGTCCATGGCCACGAACATGGCGGCCACGTTGTCGAGCTCGGTCTGGTCCATGTCGAACGCGACGACGTCCGCGCCGCGGCGCAGCACCTCGAAGGCGTGCCGGCCGCCGCCGCACCCCAGGTCGAGTACGCGCACGCCGGGGCCGACGGGCAGCCGGTCGAAGTCGACTGTCAGCACTGCACGATCTCCTCTGATCAGCGGGTACGGCGGGCCGCGATGGCCTCTCGGTAGGCCTCGACGGTCTTCTTGGCGACGACGTGCCAGGTGTAGCGCTCCATGGCGCGGTCGTATCCGGCCTTGCCGACGCGCTCGCGCTCCTCGGGCGAGTCGTGCAGGCGGAGCAGGACGGCGGCGAGCTCCTCGGAGTCGCCGGGCGCGACCTGGACGGCGGCGTCGCCGACGACCTCGGGCAGCGCGCCGGTGCGGCTGGCGACCAGCGGCGTGGCGCAGGCCATGTGTTCCACGGCGGGCAGGGAGAAGCCCTCGTACAGTGACGGCACGACCGAGATCTCGGAGGTAGCGATGAGCTCGCCCAGCTCGTCGTCGGAGATGCCGTGCACGAACCGGACCCGGTCCTCCAGGGACAGCTCGCGCACCAGCTTCTCGGTGGGCCCGCCGGGGGTGGGCTTGCTGACCACGGTCAGGTTCACGTCGCGCTCGGTGGCGAGCTTGGCCACCGCCCGCAGCAGCGTCGAGACGCCCTTCATGGGCGAGTCGGCGCTGGCCACGGCCACGATCGAGCCCTTGCGCCGGGGCTTGTCCGGACGCGGGTGGAAGTAGCGGGTGTCGACCCCGAGCGGGATGAGGCGCATGTTCGCCTGCGGCACGTTGAAATCGCGGTGGATGTCGGCCAGCGACGACTCGCTGACCGTCAGGATCGGGTTCAGCCGGGGCGCGACCTTGGCCTGCATCTTCACGAAGCCGTACCACCGGCGCATGGTCAGCTTCTTGGCGCCCTTGGCGGCCTCCAGCTCGATGCGCCGGTCCACGCTGATCGGGTGGTGGATGGTGCCGACCACCGGGAAGAGCTTCTGGATGCCGAGCAGGCCGTAGCCGAGCGTCTGGTTGTCCTGGACGACGTCGAAGTCGCCGACGCGCTTCTTCAGCTCGCGATGGGCGCGCAGGGTGAAGGTGAGCGGCTCGGGGAAGCCGGCGGTCCACATGGTGCCGACCTCGAGCAGGTCGATCCAGTCGCGGTATTCGCCGAGCTTGGGAGTCCTGAAGGGGTCCTCGTCGCGGTAGAGGTCGAGGCTCGGCACCTTCCGCAGGATCACGCCCTCGTCGAGCTCGGGGTAGGGCTGGCCGGAGAACACCTCGACGTGGTGCCCGAGCGCGACCAGCTCGCGGCTCAGGTGGCGGAGATAGACGCCCTGGCCACCGCAGGTGGGTTTGCTGCGGTAGGACAGCAGCGCGATCCGCAGCGAGTCGCTCACGGACACCCCTTTCTCCGCCGGTAGGCCCAGACGCGGGCGTGTACCGTGAAAGATGACCTTAGTCCGAGAAGGCTACCATTCGGTAGGTCATCTGGAATTGTTCACAACGGCAGCCACAGGCCGTGCGAACTGCGACGTTGCCGTAACCGAGCGTGGTTCGGTGGAACGTGTTCTAGATGGGTGGGTGCTTAACAAAGGTCGTAGCTGTACATTCCCGTCCCAACGGACGCGGTAGCGATAGTTGGAGGAACCGTTGGCCAGGCGCGCTCTGATTACCGGCATCACCGGCCAGGACGGTTCCTATCTGGCGGAGCACCTGCTCGGCCAGGGATACGAGGTGTGGGGACTGGCCCGCGGCCAGGCCAATCCGAGGCTGTCGCGGATGCGCAAACTGCTGGCCGACGTCCAGGTGGTCCGTGGCGATCTGCTCGACCAGGGGTCGCTCATCTCCGCGGTGGAGCGTGTTCAGCCCGACGAGGTCTACAACCTCGGCGCGATCTCGTTCGTGCCGATGTCGTGGGAGCAGGCCGAGCTGACCGCCGAGGTCACGGGCATGGGCGTGCTGCGCATGCTGGAGGCCATCCGGGTGTGTTCGGGGGCGTCGCGCGGTGGCCGCCCTTCAGGCCAAATCCGCTTTTATCAGGCTTCGTCCTCCGAGATGTTCGGGCAGGTCAGCGAGACGCCCCAGACGGAGAGCACCGCCTTCCATCCCCGCTCGCCCTACGGCGTCGCCAAGACCTACGGCCACTTCCTCACCCAGAACTACCGCGAGTCCTACGGCATGTTCGCGGTCTCCGGGATCCTGTTCAACCACGAGTCGCCGCGCCGGGGCGCCGAGTTCGTCACCCGCAAGGTCTCGCTCGGCGTGGCCCGCATCAAGCTCGGCCTGGCCTCCGAGCTCCGCCTCGGCAACCTGGAGGCCAGGCGCGACTGGGGCTTCGCGGGCGACTACGTCCGGGCCATGCACCTGATGCTGCAGGCAGACACCCCGGAGGACTACGTCATCGGCACGGGCCGGATGAAGTCGGTCAGGGAGCTGGTGGAGGCCGCGTTCGCGGCGGTCGAGCTGGACTGGGAGCGGTACGTCGTCACCGACCAGAGCCTGCGCCGCCCGGCCGAGGTCGACCTGCTGTGCGCCGACCCGAAGAAGGCCCGCGTCCAGCTCGGCTGGGAGCCGACGGTGCCCTTCGACGAGCTGGTGGCCATGATGGTGGAATCCGACCTGCACCTGCTGTCCAACGGCGGCGATCCGGACCAGGAAAGCTCCTGGCCCTGATCTGGATCCAGGCTTCTTTGCGCTCATTCTCGCGGCGTTATTGACAAACGCGATTTTTACGTAAAGAGTGATTTTTGCGATGAGAGACGTCCTGTATCTGGAAGAGATCGAGCAGGCCGAGGCACTGCTCAAGCCGCAGCGCGTCGAGGTGCTGCGGCAGCTCGCCGAGCCGCGCACCTGCACCGAGGTCGCGGCCCGGCTCGGGCAGACCCCGCAGCGGGTCTACTACCACGTCAAGAGGCTGCTGGACGCGGGCCTGGTCGACCTGGTCTCCGAGCGCAAGGTGCGCGGCATCAACGAGGGCATCTACCAGGCCGGTGCCCGCGCCTACTGGCTGTCGCCCCGTCTGGTCGGCCGGATCGGGCTGAGCAGGGCGCGCGACGAGCTCAGCCTCGGCTACCTGCTCGACCTGATGGAGGAGGTTCAGGCCGACATCGCGGCCCTGGACAGGACCGCGCCGGAGCTGCCCTCGATCGGCCTGTCCGGGGAGATCCACGTACGGCCTGAAGACCGTCAGGGGTTCCTGGACGATCTGCAGACGATGATGCGGGACCTGTTCACCAGGTACGGCGGAACCGAAGGCGACGCCTTCAAGCTCGCCGTGGCCTGCTACCCCAAGGGAGAAGACCATGAGTGACCCGATGATCATTCGTGCCCGTGTCCCGGCCCCGGTCAAGGAGGTGCGGCACGCCCTGACCGACCCCGCCGTCCTGCGCGTGTGGCTGGCCGAGCATGTGGAGGTGGAGCTGCCCGACCGCTACGAGTTCTGGGGCCGCTACACGCCGGAGGGCGACGCGCCCCACCAGCGGCTGCTCCATGCCGACGACCACACGGTGCGCTTCGCCTGGACCCTCGACGGCGTCGAGACCACGACGGAGTTCGCCGTGGCCGAGGACGGCCCGGAGGCGACGATCGTGTCGGTGTCGCAGACCCACTTCGACATGAGCGAGGCGCACGAGGACGGCGTCCGCGGCATGCTGCAGACCTTCTGGTACCTCGTGCTGGCGAACCTGGTCGAGCACTTCGAGGGCCGCCCCCTCACCCCCAGGCCCGACTTCACCTCCGCCGAGCTGCGCGCGGAGGTCCTGATCGACGCCGCGCCGGAGAAGGTGTACGGCTCGCTGATCGACTCGGAGTCGGTCACCCGCTGGTTCGGCTACCCGATCGAGATCGAGCCGCACGTCGGCGGGCGCTACGCCATGGGCGGCCTGGACAGCGGGGGCGAGCCTGCGAAGATCCTGGAGCTGGAGACCGACCGCAGGCTCTCCGTCGACTGGGGATCGGTCGGCGTCGCCACCTGGGAGCTGGAGGGGACGGGCGGCAAGACGCGGCTGACGATGTTCCAGAGCGGCTTCGACCGGACGCCGTACGCCGCCTGGCTCGGCAGCGTCGCCGGGCTGGCGGACCTGCGCCGCTTCAACGAGATGCCGGACTGGAGCCCGATCTGGCTCGCCTGATCACTCCTGCGGGTCCGGCAGGTGGGCCAGGACGGTCTCCGCGACCGTGCCCAGCACCTCGATCTGCTCCTCGGTCAGCAGGTCGATGAAATGGCGGCGCACCGACTCGACGTGGTCAGGCGCCGCCGCCTCGATGGCCCGCAACCCGCCCTCGGTCAGCACGATCTCGGCGCCCCTACCGTCGGACTCGCACTCCTCGCGGGTGACCAGACCGCGCTGCTCCATCCGCGAGATGTGCCGCGACAGCCGGCTCTTGGACCAGAGCATCCGATCGGCCAGCTTGGTCAGCCGCCAGCGGTGCTCCTTGGTCGAGGTCAGGGCCGAGAGCACGTCGTAATCAGGGTCCGACAGCCCTGACTCGCGCATCAGGTCGCGACTGATCTGGGCGTCGAGCAGCAGCCTCATCCGGCGATAGCCGATCCATGCCCGGAACTCGGCGTCGTCCAACCAGCGCGGCTCGTCCATGCTCCTACCCTAGCCCTCTTGTTGACATGTAACCAATACCCCCTTAGGTTTACATGTAAACCGTTTGGGAGGGTGTCATGACCATGTCACTGTTCGGGCTGGGTATTTCCACGTCGGCCGCGCCCGGGGCCGATCCGGTGGGCGACGCCCGGGCCGCCGAGGAGCTCGGGTACGACTTCGTCTCCGCCTCCGACCACCCGTCGGGCACCGAGCCGACGTACGAGGTGTGGACGATGCTCACCTGGGTCGCGGCCGCCACCTCACAGCTCAAGATCGCGACCCGGGTGCTGGGCGTCCCCTACAGGCCGCCCGCGATGGTCGCCAAGATGGCCGAGAGCCTGCACCGGCTCTCCGGCGGCAGGCTCATCCTCGGCCTCGGCGGCGGCTACTCCGACGAGGAGTTCCGGGCGTTCGGCCTGGGGGTGCCGACGCCACGGGAGAAGGTCGACGGCATGGTGGAGGCCATCCACATCATGCGCGGCCTGTGGTCGCAGCCGGAGTTCAGCTACGCGGGCAGCCGCTACCGCACCGAGCACGCGGCCATGGAGCCCAAGCCGGACACCCCCATCCCGATCTGGCTCGGCACCTACGGAAACCGCGCGCTGGCGGCGACCGGGCAACTGGCGGACGGCTGGATCCCCTCGCTCGGCTTCGCCCCGCCGGAGCAGGCCGCCGCCATGCGCGAGCGCGTCCTGGCCGCCGCCGAGGGGCGGGAGGTGCGGTGCGTGTACAACGTGCCCTTCCAGATCGGCGCTCCGGCCGCCGACTCGCCGTCGGTGGTGACCGGTTCGCCGCAGGCCGTGCTGGATCGGCTCGCGTCGTTCGCGGAGCTGGGGTTCGCCTCGATGAACTTCATGCCCACCGGCCCGGACCCTCGTGGCCAGGCGGAGCGGCTCGCCCGGGACGTCCTGCCGGACCTGCGCAAGCTGGTGTGACGTTCGCTCGCGATGGTGTCGCTGCGGCACAGGGCTGGGGGGCGGCTACGGGTCCCCCGCCGATCCGGCTTGTGGACGATGCCACGTCATCCACAGAATCCCGTTCGCCTCCGTGGGCGACGCCACGGGGCACGCATCCTGGACGACGTGCACGAACCCGCCCGATCTCTGCTCGACCGCGCCCGCCGCGTCACCCGTGCGATCCCCGAGGCCGTCGCCTGCCGCCGGACGGCGGCACGCATCTGGGGGCTCGACTCCCTGACCAGCGCCACCGCGGAGTGCGACTGGCCGGTCGAGCTCATCGCCCCCGGCCACCTGCCGATCCCCGGCTGCGCGTCATCGTCGTCGACGGCGGCCTCCCCGCACCCGCCGCGCAGATCCGCGTCCCCTCGACGGCGACCGCTGCGCCTACCTGGACCTCGGCTGGGAGCCCTACAGGGGGGCGGTCGAATACGACGGCCGAGCCCACCACACCTCTCCCGCCGACCAGCGGAGAGACGAGATCCGCAGGCAGGAGCTCGGGCGGCAGGGGTGGCGCGTCATCGCGGTCGGCCGCGACGTCATCCCCGCCCGGACCGCCGACCTCCTGGAGCACGTCGCCAACGCCCTGATCGAGCGTGGCTGGCAGCCAGGCCCCAAGGGCATGGTGCGCGTCCTGTCCCGCATCCGAGCCGCCCGCCGCCGCTCCCGCCCGCCGTCTCCCCGCAGCCGTCACTTCCGGCAGAGCGGCTACGGCTGACCTCTCCGCGCTCCGGCCCAGGCCGCCCTCACGGCGACTCCCAGGTCTCCGATCACGTTCTCGCCGACCGGTAGAGATAAGTCCACGTCATCGCTCGCGTTTTCCTACGGCGGTCACCCCGCAGGGCGCACAATAAGTGTGCGGCCATCGTTCTCCCTCGACCCTGAATCGTTGCTACTCGAAGGATCGCGGTGGCCGCACCCGCACCCGCACCCGCTTCCGGTGTCATGTCTCTGACGGGCGACTCGTCAATGCGACATTCTGTAGAAGCCGACACATGTCCCGCCGTCGTGTTCTGGTCCGGGAGACAATCAAGAAGCTCCGGCTCGGGAAGCCTTGTGAGGGCTGCCGGGGGCGAAGGAGCAGGTCAGGCCGACTCGCCGCGGGCTTCTGGGTAAGTGCTCACCATGGTATTGAAATATCCCTCTGGCAACTCCTCGAGATAGTCCAGCAAATTGTCCAGGAAGGTACGCAAGGGCGGATATTCGTGGTGCCGGTCAAGGTCCTCCTGGGAGCGCCAGATCTCATATAGAAAGAGTCGGCCGTCTTCTTGCTCGTGCAGGTGGTATTCGAGGTTGCCTTCCTCCTGGCGTGTGGGTTCCACCAGGGAGGCGAGAAGCTGCTTGACCTCGTCGGCGCGTTCGGGCTTGGGGCGCAGGAATCCATACAGGGAAATGGGGGCTTGATTCACATTCATAACTACAACCTAGAATCTGACATAATGTGAGGTTCAAGCGGAGTTCGTATGAGATGGGTCACATGAGGATCGGCGATCTGGCCGGCGAGACGGGCGTGAGCGTCAGGCTGCTGCGCTACTACGAGGAGCAGGGACTGCTGGAGCCTCACCGCACGAGCGGCGGACACCGGCACTACTCGGCCGACGCCCCGGCCACGGTCGTGCGCATTCGCATGCTGTTGGCCGCCGGGCTGCCGACCAAGGTGATCCGCGAGCTCATGCCGTGCTTCGCGGGGGACGGCCCCGAGCTTGAGGCATGCGTTCTCGAGCACGTCCGGGGCCAGTTGGCCGAGCTGGACACCCGGATCAGCGAGCTGCACCAGGCGCGGACATCGCTCAGCGATCTCCTCGACGCGTCCGTTCGAGTCCAGACCGGCGCCGTTGACGTGCTGTGACCGGAAACGACCATCGGGTCGGCTGGATGTGCTGTACGTGCCCGGTCGACGCCAGGAGGCGTGGTGCCAGGACCGGTCAGGGTGCGCAGGCTCACCGATCTGGAGGGGCGGAAGCTGCATCGGATCGCGCGGCGGGGCAGCATCGGCTCGGACGATCTGGAGGGGCGGAAGCTGCATCGGATCTCGCGGCGGGGCAGCGCCGGTTCGGCGGGCGATGAAGCTGCCGGCCTCCGCAGGAGGCGCCCAACCCGGTGATCGTTTTGGTCACAGCACGTGCGACGAGCAGCCGCCGTGTTCGGCGCGAAACCGCGTTGATCAGGCGGTACGCGTACAACCATGATGAACCTCATGGACGTCATCTCCTCTCTGCCCGCCTTCGTCCTCGCCGTGGTGCTGATCTCCGCCTCGCCGGGCCCGGCGATGGCGCTGATCCTGCGCCGCGCGGCCATGCGCGGCTTCTCCGGCGCGGTGCCCACGGTCCTGGGCCTGGAGGCCGGCCTGTACCTGTGGGCGTTGCTCGCCGCCGCCGGGCTCGCCGCCCTGGTGGCCGCCTCGGAGGTGGCCTTCCTCGTCCTGCGCGTGGTGGGCGCGGGCTTCCTGCTGTACCTGGGGTTCAAGGCCTGGCGCTCAGCGTGGCGCAGCCGGGGAGCAGACGGGGCGGCCGAAGAGGTCGCGGTCGGGGAGCCGAAGCCCGGCTCGGCGCTGACCTGGTGGAAGGCGTTCGGCGAGGGATCGGTGGTGATGCTGGCCAACCCGAAGGCCGCCGCCTTCATGATCGCGTTCTATCCACAGTTCGTACCGGCCGACCAGCCGCTGTTCGCCACGACCGCGCTACTCGCCGTGGTCCAGGTGGCCATCGAGATCGTCCTGTACCTGGCACTGGCGGCCGCGGTCGGGCGGGCCGGCGCGTGGTTCCACCGCCCGGTGATCCGGCGTCGGCTGGACGCAGTCAGCGGCACGGTCCTCGTCGCCCTGGGCCTGCGCGTGGCCGCCGAGACCCGCTGACGCGCCGGAGCCGAGCGGCGAGCCGTCGGGGAGTGTCAGTCTGGAGCGACGGCCGGTGGACGGTTGCGCCGGGATGGTCATGTCTGCTGGGGGCTGCTGACGCGCTGGAGTCGAGCGGTGAGCCGTCGGGACGTCAGTCCGGTCCGATCGCCGGTGAAGGGGCGCGCCATGCCTGCCCTGGGTGCTCCAGCACCTCGTGACCCAGTCTCCGGAGGTTGACCGATTGCCCCAACCTGCCCCCGTCAGCACTGTCCAGCCGCCAGCAGCGCCCCGCACAGCAACCAGGTGATCGTTTCCGGTCGCGGCGCTGGCGACGAGAGCCTCTGCACGACGAGACGAGGGGCCTCGGGGGCGGGAGGGGGGCAGGAGGCTTCGCCTTTCGGACGGGGGACATCGTGGGGCCGGGCTGAGGGGAGACGGTGTTCCCTTCTGCCCGCCTGGACTTCGCGCTCCCCGGAAGGCGGGTCAGTACGATGTCCGCGATTTGTCGAACGATGTCCCTTTCTACTGTGGGGTATAACGGGGTCCCGGCCCGCTGGACTGATGTCAGGAGGTCGTGACCGCCGTGGAGCGAAGAGGCTCGGCCGCCTTGATCGGGGTGCTCGGCGCGATCCTGGCGGCGGCGACGCTGGGGACCTACACCGGCTGGTGCGGCGGCGAGAGGTACTTGCCCTACCTCGTGGCGGGATACGGCCTCGGGATGGCCATGGCCGGTGGGGCGCTGATCATCCGTTTCAGGCTCCGCGTGGCGATGTCGGTCATCCTCATGATCGGTGTCGCGCTGATCGCCTTCCTCTTCGCGATCCTGGGCTTCGCCATCTCGTTCAGCCGTTGTTTCGAGTGGTGACCGCAACGAGATTCGCGTTCGGTGGCGCTCAAAGGGGTGGCAAGTCGGGGTGAGAGGCGCGCGCCGCCTTCGATGTCCACGGTGTGGCGCTGCCCATATCCCAGCGTGACTCCCCGGCGGACCCGAAAGGCCGGCGCCGCGTGGCGACCGCGCCATTCACCGAGTCGGCCAAGGCGCGGCGCATGACCGCGGGCCACGTGACCATCGTCCTTGCCCCTCAATCCCTGAGCCATCGGCGACCGGCCAGTCGTACCCCGCTCTCGGTTCCTGTGCTGTTGGTGGCTGGATGGTGGTGTCCTGATCGCGGTCCTTCAGCTGTCGGCGTGCGGACGGCCGTGCCTCCTCAGCGTGCGCCTTCGGCGTAGTGCCATAGGCGGGCCGCGGCTTTGTCCAGGTCGGCGGCGGCTGTCGTACATGCGGTGAGATAGGCGTTCACCGCTTCGCGCAGCCATGGCGGTGCGACGCCGCCGGCCGCGAGTGTGGTCTCGACGTGCCGCAGGCGGTCGGCGCACGCGGCGAGCTGGCGGGCGTCGGAGTGCAGGGCTTCGGCGCGTGCGGTGATCGCCGTGGGGTCAGTGGGCATGGGACCTCCAGGACGGGACCGGCACCGCGACGGCGGCGTCCCGCAGCGTCTGGCGGCCGGTGGCCGACAGGCACAGCAGGGGGCGGGCGCCGTTGAGGCCCAGTTCGCGGAGCCGGTGGGCCAGCGGGTGAGCCGACCGCGGGTCGACGGCCAACCGCAGGAGCGGCAGGGGATGCGCGCGGGCCCTGCCGCGGACGCGTACGGACGAGCGCAGGGCGGGATCGGCCGCATCCGCCCGCGAGTAGCCGACCAGGTCGCGGTCACGCACGGGCAGCCCGGGGCCGAGCAGGCCGCGCAGAGTGAGGAGCCGTTCGCCGGGAGCGCCGACGGCGACCCGCGCCGACCTCGCGGACAGCCCGAACTCCAGGGTCGCCTGGTGCGGCTCACCGCCCCACAGGCGGGGCGCCATGGAGGCGACGGCCTCACTGTCCACGACCGAGCCGATCAGAAAGCTGCCCGCGCGGCGCCGGTCGGCGCCGCGCAGCAGGTCGGGCCAGACGCCGAGGGACCGCCGCCGCCACGGGTCGGGCACGACGATGCCGAGGTGCATCTCGCGGTAGCCGCCCATGCTGGTGCGCCGGTTGCAGCAGGTGTGGACGGTGACGAGCGCGCGCCCGGCGAGCCGCACGGCGGGGCCGAACCCGGTGCCCTCCAGCAGGCGGTCCGCCGCCGCCGGGTCAGCGGCGAAGCAGGCCGTGAGAGCGCTGCCGTCATGGCATCTGATCGGCAGGTCCACGGCGCCGGCCGGGCTGTCGACCGGGTGCGTCGCAACGGTGAGGAAGGGGAAACCCTCCGGGCGGGGAGGGCGGTCGGACAGCAGGTAGGCCTGCGAGCGCACGACGCGTCCCCGGTACGGGCCGAGCCGCTCGTCGATGTGCTCGCGCGCCTCCACGAGGTCGTCGGCGAGATTGGCGACGTAGTGGTCGATGCTGTGGCAGAGCGGGAACAGGTGGGTGGAGTCGTAGTAGTCGACGACGTACCAGTCGGGATGCAGGTCGAAACAGACGCCCGCGCCCTGCCCGTCGAGGGTGGGGATGATGTCGTGCTGGTTGGTGACGCAGGCGACCCAGGTGCGCGGGTCGGCAGGTCGCTTGAAGTCGACGGGCGAGCCGACGGCCACGGCGTGGGTGACGGTGTAGCGGCTGCAGAATCCGGCGTCCTGTGCCAGGTTCATGATGGCGGCGCCACCCGCGCTGTGGCCGATGAGCGCCAGTTCGGCGCCCTGCGGCAGGCCGTAGTCGTCGACGGCCCGGGCCAGGGCGCGGCTGTAGGGGCTGCTGGCGAGCACGGCGCTGCTGAAGGCGCCGAGCAGGTCCTGAGGGGAGTCGCTGTCGGGCCGTCCGGCCCGCATCCCGGGAGCCTGGAGGACGTGACGCACCACACCGTCGGGGCCCTCGACGCTCTGGAGGATGGCGCGCCCTGTCGTGCCGATCGCGCTGATGTCGCGCAGGAAGCCGAGCAGCGACCCCTGCTTGCACAGCTGGGCCGATTCGGCGGCGGTCAGGGTGGTCCGGCGGGCGGCTCCCTCGCCCTTGTCGAGGGCGGCGACGGCCCGGTTGCTCATCCCGGTGATCGGGTCGGCGGTGGCGTAGCCCTTGCCGGTGGCGATCAGCCAGGCGGCGGCGTCGTTGAGCGGGTTCTCGTCCAGCAGCGCGCGCAGGGCGAGCACCTCGCCGAAGACGGGGGCGAGCTGGCTGAGCGCGCGCACCGCCCCGCGGTCCCTGAACAGGGTGCGCAGGGCGCGGACCGCCTCCAGGTCGCGATCGGCGGCGGCCGCCCGGATGAGCCGGTCGATCATGGGGTCGTCGGTCAGCTCGGGGTGGTCGGCGGCGACGGCGGCGATCCGCAGCCGCAGTGAGGTGGCCACGACGCGTACGGCCAGGCTCTCGGCGCCGGCCATGGCGCCCAGCTTCCCCGCCAGGGTGCCGAGCCGCCCGCCGGTGAACGCGTATCCGAGGCCTTGACCGTTCGTGACGGCACGCAGCAGCGCGCTGTAGGCCGCCTGCCCCGCAGACGGGGCGTGCGGCAGGGCGCGGAGCAGGGTGTCGTCGGTGAGCGCTGCCGTGGCGTGGGCCGCCGCCTGCTGGATCGTGAGCCCGATGTCCACCAGCTCGCGGGCCGCGTCGCGCAGTGGCCCGGCGGTCGCGGTGGCGTGCGCGCTCACGGTTGCCGCCGCCGGGTCATCCCGACGAAGCGGGGGGACGGATCCTCCGGGACGTTGCGGTGCAGGATGTCCGACAGGGAGCGCGTGGTCGCGATGATCCGCATGCCGTGCCGGGAGAAGGTCGCGGCGTTGAACACCCGAGGAGCCAGCAGCGGGTTGGTCAGCGCCTGGGAGAAGGCGTCGATGGCGATGATCTTCGTCAGGAGCGGCGGCAGGATCGCGCCGGGACCGCCGGGGTCCTCGGCGAAGAGGCCGACGTAAAGGTCGAGGTCGTCGACGCCGCGGTAGAGCTCGCGCAGCGCGCCGCTGACCCGCTCGTCGCCGCTGATCTGCTCGAACGTGCGCACGCGGGGGAAGCGGCAGTGCTCGCGGTAGCTGTTGTACGGAGCCAGGGCGAGGGCGCGGGAGTCTGCGACGCTGGCGACGTCGACCTCTCGCAGGAGGGGGTCGGTGTTGAACAGGCCGATGCGGCCGGCGCGCTGGAGTGAGGCGTCCTCGAAGAGCCGGCCGAGGCCGGGCTCGGGAATCAGCGCACCGGCGAACAGGGTCTGCGCCATGGGCAGGTCGCGTTCGCCCACCTTCAGGCAGGAGGGGATCAGGCTGTGCCAGCGGTAGACGAGGTTGAACTCCACCGAGGCCCAGTTCTCGCGGTGCCAGGGCGCGCGGGCCAGCATCGCCGGCAGCCGGGAGTCCAGGGTGAAGCGGAAGTGGTAGGGGGTGATGTGGTTGATGTACTCCTCGACCACCAGCTTGATCAGCAGCACGATGAGGATGTTGCGCGCCGTCTGGAACAGGCGCTCGTCGTCCCAGCGCGGGTAGTGGCGCGCGAGCTCGCGCGCCACCCTGTTGTGCTCGCGCAGGAACAGCACCGTGAGCATGGTGAAGCCGATCTGGCCGTTGCCCCGGTCGCTCCCGGTGGCGAACAGGGCGTCGCGTTGCGCCTCGGTGAGCTGGGCGAAGCGGATGGCGCTCAGCGGGGCGAACTCCGGCTTGATCGCCCCGTTCTCGCACAGATGGGGCGGGAACTCCCCGCCGTTGATGAGCTGGCTCTTGAGGAGCCCGCCTTCGAACGTGCGCAGCGCGGCCGTCGCCGTCGTGTTCAGGCCGTACACCTGGTTGAGGTCGATGTGATGGTTTGAGCTGTTCTTGCGGGGGTCGCGGGGGACGTTGGTGTCGCCGCGCAGGAATCCGTCGGTGAACCACTGGGCGAAATAGGCGAACAGCACCGTGGAGCGAGGGCAGGGGACCATGGTGTCGCCGCGGGTGAACAGGTCGGCGGCGCGCTCCGGGGTGGGGCGTCCCTCCTCGGCCACGGTGACCGGGGGCATGTGCCTGCCGCTGTAGGTGCGGTCGGTCAGGGAGGCCCACGAGGTGTAGTCGGCCATCGTGCTCAGCGGCTCCGGCCGTGGCGGCATCTCGCGGACCGCCCGGTCGATCAGCGAGACGTTGAGGTGTCGCCGTAGCGGCTCGACGGACTGGACGAGGTCCCAGAACGGCCGGCCGCTGGTCAGGGCCAGGAACTTGAGCCGGTTGGCGGCCCCGTCGGTGGCGATGCCGCGCGCCTTGACCCTGTCCGTCATCGTCGGCCCTCCTGCCCCTCAGGCTCGCCGTGCCCTTGGCCGGGCCCTTCGCCGAGTCCCAGGACGAACCGGTCGGGGAAGATCCCGTCGGCGCGGACGACCTGCCCGTCCGGCGGTGGGAGCGGGTGCACGCCGCGCAGCAGCAGGCGGCGGACGACTTCGCAGATGACGGCCCTGGCGGGATGCACTCCCAGGCACGCGTGGTGGCCGTGGCCGAAGAACAGCCGGTGGTGGCCCGGCCGGTCCGTGCGGAACTCCTCGGGCTGCTCCAGCACGTCCGCGTCGAACATGGCCGAGGCCGGCGCGGCGAGCACGAACGTGCCCGCGGGGATCATCGTGCTGCGAGAGGTGCCCGCCGCCAGGACGTGGTCGCGCTCGCAGAGCCGGGGCAGCAGCTTGAAGAACGGGTTGAACCGCAGCGCCTCCCAGACGTAGGGGTCGAAGAGCGCGGGGTCCCGGGCGGCCTCGACCGCCCGCGCCAGCACCCGCGGGCGCAGCAGGAGCTGCTCGACGGCCTCGGTCATGGCCCCGGGCGCGCTCTCCACGAATCCCAGGGGCAGCCCGGCCATGTTGATCAGGATGCGCTCGTCGTCCATGCCGATCCCGGCGGGCAGGGTGGTGCGGGCCAGCCGGGCGAGGACGTCGTCGGGCAGGTCCCGGCCCGCTCGCAGCGCGCTCCGGTACGCGGCGAGCCGCTCACCCGCGTAGGCCATCATCTCCGAGCCCGCGCGGACCGACGCGGCCTGGATGTGAGGGTCGCCCAGGAAGTTGGCGAAGCTGTCGTTGATGATGGCCCGCGTCCAGTGCGACAGGGTCTGCGGGTCCGGGCCGGGGAAGCCGAAGTAGCGGGCGCACACCTCCAGGGCGACGCGCCTGAACAGCGAGTGGACCGCCTCGACCCGGCCCTGGGGCCAGGCGGCGTCGAGGATCTCGTCGGTGGCGCGTCCGGCGAGCTCGCGCACGCCGGCCACGTCACGCGGGTCGAGCATGACCTGCATCAGACCCTTGTCGCGCCAGTTCATGGCGGTGGCGTCCCGGCCCAGCATGAACGGCCCGCCCAGCGCGGCGTCCAGGCGCGGGGCGAAGGCGCGCACCGAGAAGACCTCGTCGCGGGTGAGCACCTCGGTGACGTCGGCGAAACGGGTCACGACGGTGAAGGCGGGCGTGACGAAGATGGGGCGTCGCTCGCGGAGCTCGGCGAACAGCGCCCGCCAGTCGGTGCGCATCCACCCGTGTACGAGGCCGAAGGCGGACATCGGGTCGCGGGCCAGCGCCTGGTCATATCTCTCCAGATGGCCGCCGGTGGCCGCCTGATCGACAGCGCCCATGCCGTCCCCCTCGCCAGAAGCCGGAGCGAACAGATTTGATCACTCTTGGTGACCACAATCTAGGGAGCAACCTGTGGATCCAGGATGGCTACCATCCGCATTGTTTTGCTTCCTCAAAGTGACTGGCTCGTCACTGTCTGGTCATAGCCCCGATCGTAGGCCCCGGACCTTGATAGAGGCCGGACCGTCTTCACCGCTCAGGGAGGTAGCGTGATCCCATCCATCCCGCAGCCGGGTTCGGGTTCGGGCTCGGCGGAGACGGTGATGGTCACCACCGGTCGCCGCGCCGCCTACCTGATCGTCCTGGTGGTGCTGCCAGTGCTGCTCGTGGCCGTCGCCGTGCCCGCCGCGTGGGGATGGGGCATCGGCCCGCGCGACGTGGTCATCGCGGTCGTGATGTATCTGATCAGCATCTTCGGGATCGCCATCGGCTATCACCGGCTCTTCACCCATCGGGCCTTCAAGTGCGGCAGGCCGCTGCGCGTGGCCCTGATGCTGGCCGGCGGCATGGCGGTCGAGGGGCCGGTCAGCCTGTGGGCGGCCGAGCACCGCCGCCACCACAAGTACGCCGACCGCGACGGCGACCCGCACTCGCCCTGGCGCTACGGAGACAGCGGCCTGGCCCTGCTGCGTGGCATGGCGCACGCCCACATCGGCTGGTTCTACACGGCCCGTCACCGGTCCAGCCTCCGGCACTGGGTGCCGGACCTGCTGGCCGACCAGGACGTGCGGCGGTTCGACGCCGCCTACCCGGCCGTCGTGGCGCTGTCGTTCGCCCTGCCCGCCGCGGTGGGAGGGCTGTGGTCGATGTCGTGGGCGGGGGCATGGACCGCCTTCTTCTGGGGCGGGCTGGTCCGCTACGCCGTCGTGCACCACGTCACGTGGTCGGTGAACTCCGTGGCACACACCTTCGGCGAGCGGCCGTTCCGCACCAGGGACCGCTCGTCGAACGTGTGGTGGGTGGCGATGCTGACGCTCGGCGAAGGCTGGCACAACTGGCACCACGTGGAGCCGACCTGCGCGCGACACGGCGTGCTCAAGGGCCAGCTCGATCCCAGCGCCCGGCTGATCCGCTGGTTCGAGCAGGCGGGCTGGGCCCACAGCGTGCACTGGCCGCGACCCGGCCGCCTGGCCGCCCAGCGCGCCGGCCGGGACGATCCGGACCCCTGACGACGCCGGCCGGCCCTGACCGCCACCCGGACGCTCCGGGCGTCAGGTGAGTTTGACCGGGAGCTCCTTGATGCCGTTGATGAAGTTGGAGCGCAGGCGGCGGGCCTCGCCGGTCCGGGTGAGGCGGGGGTAGCGGCGGGCGAGTTGTTCGAACAGGACGCGGAGTTCGAGCTTGGCGAGGTGGTTGCCGAGGCAGAAGTGGGCGCCGCCGCCGCCGAAGCCGATGTGCGGGTTGGGGCTGCGGCCGATGTCGAAGACCTCGGCGTCCGGGAAGACGGTGGTGTCGCGGTTGGCGGAGGAGTAGAAGACGACGACCTTGTCGTTCTCCTTGATCTGCTGGCCGCCGAGGGTCTGGTCGGCGGTGGAGGTGCGGCGGAAGAGGTTGACGGGGGAGACCCATCGGACGATCTCGTCGGCCGCAGTGGCGGCGAGCTTGGGGTCGGCGACCAGGCGGGTCCACTGGTCGGGGTGGTCGAAGAGGGCGAGCATGCCGCCCGAGGCCGCGTTGCGGGTGGTCTCGTTGCCCGCGACGACGAGGAGCAGGATGAACAGGTCGAACTCGGTCTCGTCGAGAGTCTCGCCGCCCTCGTCGGGCTGGATGAGCTTGGAGACGATGTCGTCGCGGGGGTTGGCCTTGCGCTGCGCAGCGAGCTGGTTGGCGTAGGCGTAGACCTCCATGGCGGCGGCGCTGCCCTCTTCGGGGGAGGCGGCGTAGTCGGGGTCCTGGGCGCCGATCATGCGGTTCGACCAGGTGAAGAGCTTGTCGCGGTCGGTCACGGGGGCGCCGAGTAGCTCGCAGATCACGTAGAGCGGCAGGGGCGCCGCCACCTCGGTGACGAAGTCGGCCTCGGTGCCGCACTTGTCCAGCAGGTCATCGCAGATGTCGCGGATGTGCTGTTCGAGGGCGCCGATCGTCCGGGGGGTGAAGCCGCGGTTGACCAGGGAGCGGCGCCGGGTGTGGTCCGGCGGGTCCTGGTTGAGCATCATCATCCGCTGCATCGCCCGCTGTTCTTCGGGCATCTCGTTGAACAGGGCGAGTTTCCTCGACGAGGAGAACAGGTCGGAGTGCCGCGAGACGTGCACGACGTCGTCGTAGCGGGTGACCGCCCAGAAACCCGGCTCGCCCTCGTGCCAGTGAACGGGGTCGTTGGCGCGGAGCCAGGCGAGCTGCTCGTGTGGCGGTCCAGCGGTGGCGTAGTGGTCCTGGTCGACGAGGTCGATGTGCACCCGGGTTCACCCTCTTGATCAGTTGGTTGAGTCCACTGAAACGTGTTCTATTACGGCACTGTACGACCGTCAAGGAGGCAGGCAAAGCTCGAGGCAAGGTGGGGCGGGCCCGCGGGGCCACTCATGGGTGGGCGTTCACGCGGACGTCTCTGGTCGCCGGAGCGAAACGGCCTGTTCGCAGGAGGGGATATCTCCTGATCCTCCGATGTTTGCTCGACCAGTATTTCGCCCAGGTGAACGCGCCCGGCGCAACGTCCGAGGTGCAGGGCCTTCCAGCAGGGAGATCGCAGCGGATCTGGCTAGGTCACGGATCGGATGTATCCGGCTCGCGCCTCTTGACAGGATTGCCGGGATCGCAGCAGCATCAGGAGAAGAGACATCCGATGTATGACCGAAGGATGCGGTGTGAAGCTGCTGCGAGTAGGACCTGTCGGCCAGGAGCGACCGGTGGTGATGGACGGCGCCGGTAACCTGCGCGACATCGGAGAGCCCGAGATCGACGGGGCTTTCCTCGCCTCCGGGGGCGTGGCGCGGGTGCGTGACGCGCTTGAGCGTGACGCGCTGCCCGTGGTCGACGCCGAAGGGCTGCGGATCGGCGCGCCGATCGCGCGTCCCGGCAAGATCGTGTGCATCGGGCTCAACTACAGCGACCACGCCGCCGAGTCCGGCGCCGACGTGCCCGCCGAGCCCGTCGTGTTCATGAAGGCGAGCAACACCCTGGTCGGGCCGTACGACGAGGTGCTCGTGCCGCGCGACAGCGTGAAGACCGACTGGGAGGTGGAGCTCGCCGTCGTCATCGGCAAGCGGGCCCGCTACCTGGAGTCCCGCGAAGAGGCGCTCGACGCCGTGGCCGGGTACGCGGTGGCCAACGACGTGTCCGAGCGGGAGTTCCAGCTTGAGCGCGGCGGCCAGTGGGACAAGGGCAAGTCGTGCGAGACGTTCAACCCGCTGGGCCCCTGGCTGGTGACCGCCGACGAGGTGGGCGACCCGCAGAGCCTCCCGCTGCGCCTGTGGGTGAACGGCGAGCTGCGGCAGAACGGCGACACCAGGAACATGATCTTCGACGTGGCCGAGGTGGTGCGCTACCTGAGCCGGTTCATGGTGCTGGAGCCGGGCGACGTGATCAACACCGGCACGCCCGCCGGAGTGGCGATGGGCATGCCCGGCCAGCCCTACCTGCGCGCGGGTGACGTGATGGAGCTGGAGATCGAGGGTCTCGGCCGGCAGCGGCAGACGGTGGGGCAGGCATGACGGCTCCGCAGGCCGCCGCCGCGCAGGCGGGGGCGTACCGGATCGTCCGGATGGAGACGCACGACGTGCGCTTTCCCACCTCGCGCGAGCTCGACGGGTCCGACGCGATGAACCCCGATCCCGACTACTCCGCCGCCTACGTGGTGCTGGAGACGGACGACGGGTTCGCCGGGCACGGGTTCGCGTTCACCATCGGGCGCGGCAACGACGTGCAGACGGCGGCGATCAGCGCGCTGGAGCCGTACGTGAT
The DNA here is from genome assembly GCF_037044575.1 of Nonomuraea sp. LPB2021202275-12-8. Classification (NCBI taxonomy): domain Bacteria; kingdom Bacillati; phylum Actinomycetota; class Actinomycetes; order Streptosporangiales; family Streptosporangiaceae; genus Nonomuraea; species Nonomuraea sp. LPB2021202275-12-8. The sequence continues at coordinate 21,654 of NZ_JBAHWD010000004.1, forward strand.
CGGGCGGGACGTCGAGGACCTGGGCGCGCTCTACAAGGAGATGGTCAACGACTCGCAACTGCGGTGGCTGGGGCCGGAGAAGGGCGTCATGCACATGGCGATCTCCGCCGTGGTCAACGCCCTGTGGGACCTGAAGGCCAAGCGGGCCGGCAAGCCGGTCTGGCTGCTGCTGTCGGAGATGTCGCCGGAGGAGATCGTCGGCCTCGTCGACTTCCGGTATCTGAGCGACGCGCTGACCAAGGACCAAGCACTCCAGATCCTGAAAAATGCCGAGAGTGGCAAGGAAGAGCGGATAAATCGGCTTAAGGCTGATGGGTACCCCGCCTACACCACCTCGCCCGGCTGGCTCGGCTACGACGACGACAAGCTGCGCCGCCTCTGCCAGGAGGCTCTGGAGCAGGGCTTCGGCCAGATCAAGCTCAAGGTCGGCGCCGACCTGGCCGACGACATCCGCCGGTTCAAGGTGGCCCGCGAGGTGTGCGGCCCCGACTACCCGATCGCGATCGACGCCAACCAGCGCTGGGACGTCGACTCGGCCATCGAGTGGGTGAACGCGCTCGGCGCGTTCGGGCCGCACTGGGTCGAGGAGCCGACCAGCCCGGACGACGTGCTCGGCCACGCCGCCATCGCCGAGGGCATCAGCCCCATCCCGGTGGCCACCGGCGAGCACGTCCAGAACCGGATCGTGTTCAAGCAGCTGCTGCAGGCCCGCGCGATCTCGTACCTGCAGATCGACTCCGCCCGCGTCGGCGGCGTGAACGAGAACATCGCGATCCTGCTGCTCGCCGCCAAGTTCGGCATCCCGGTCTGCCCGCACGCGGGCGGGGTCGGGCTGTGCGAGCTGGTGCAGCACCTGTCGATGTTCGACTACGTGGCGGTCACCGGATCCATGGACGACCGCGTGATCGAGTACGTGGACCACCTGCACGAGCACTTCGTCGACCCGGTCGTGATCGACAACGGCCGCTACCGGGCACCCTCGACGCCGGGGTTCAGCGCCGAGATGCACGCTGAGTCGATCACCGTGCACACCTACCCCGGTGGAGAGGTCTGGAGGCAGGCATGAGTCTCAAAGCCATCGTGACCGGCGGCGGCTCGGGCATCGGCCTGGCCACCGCCACGCTGCTCGCCGGGCGCGGGATGCGGGTCGCCTGCCTCGACCTGCACCCGCCCGGCGAGCCGTTCATCGGCGTCAAGGTGGACGTGACGGACGACGCGGCGGTGCGGCAGGCCGTCGAGGAGGCGGCCGAGCGCCTCGGCGGCATCGACATCCTGATCAACAACGCCGGCATCGGCGCCCAGGGCACCGTCGAGGACAACGGCGACGACGAGTGGCGCAAGGTGTTCGACGTCAACGTGTTCGGCCTGGTCAGAGTGACCAGGGCAGCGCTGCCGCACCTCAGGAGGTCCGAGCACGCCGCGATCGTCAACACCTGCTCGATCGCCGCCACGGCGGGCCTGCCCAGCCGTGCGCTCTACAGCGCGACCAAGGGCGCGGTGCAGTCGCTCACGCTCGCGATGGCCGCCGATCACATCCACGACGGCATCCGGGTCAACTGCGTGAACCCGGGCACCGCGGACACCCCGTGGGTCGCCAGGCTGCTCGACGCCGCCGACGACCCCGAGGCCGAACGGGCGGCGCTGAACGCCAGGCAGCCCATGGGCCGCCTGGTCAGCGCGGAAGAGGTCGCCGCGGCGATCGCCTACCTGGCCGGCCCGGAGGCCGGCGCCACCACCGGGACCGCGCTGGCCGTCGACGGCGGCATGCAGGGACTCCGGCTCCGGCCCCACAACCAAGGAAGGTAACCCCCCACGATGAAGCTCGGTCCGGTGGCCGCCTGCGCGGCCCTCTTGGCGGTCATCACCGCGTGCGGCACAAGCACCACGCCCTCAGCCGGAGGAGGTGGCGGCGGCAAGATCGGCATCGACCACCCGCGCGCCGACTCCGACTTCTGGAACTCCTACATCAAGTACGTCCCGCAGTTGGCGGGCGAGCTCAAGGTCGACCTCATGCCGGCCACGAACTCCCAGAACGACGTCGCCAAGCTGGTCAACAACGTGCAGGCGCTGACCGGCCAGGGCGCCAAGGCGATCGTCATGGCCCCGCAGGACACCGGCGCCATCGCCTCCACGCTGCAGCAGCTGGAGAACAAGAAGATCCCCGTCGTCACCGTCGACACCCGCCCCGACAAGGGCAAGGTCTTCATGGTCGTACGGGCCGACAACCGGGCCTACGGCACCAAGGCGTGCGAGTTCCTCGGCGAGAAGCTCGGCGGCAAGGGCAAGGTCGTCCAGCTCATGGGCGCGCTGAGCTCGGTCAACGGCCGCGACCGGGCCGAGGCGTTCGGCGAGTGCATGAAGACCAAGTTCCCCGGCATCACGGTCTTCGACGAGCCGACCGAGTGGGAGGGCAGCAAGGCCGCGTCCATGCTGCAGACCCGCCTGGAGCAGAACCCGGACGTCAAGGGCATCTACATGCACGCCGGCGGTGTCCATCTGGCGCCGACGCTGCAGGTGCTGAAGCAGAAGGGTCTGCTCGTCCCGCCGGAGGACCCCAAGCACGTCTTCGTGATCTCCAACGACGGCATCCCGCAGGAGTTCGAGGCGATCCGCAAGGGGGACATCGACGCCACGGTGTCGCAGCCGGCCGACCTGTACGCCAAGTACGCGCTGTTCTACGCGAAGGCGGCCGTCGACGGCAAGACGTTCAAGCCGGGGCCGACGGACCACGACAGCACGATCATTCAGCTACCGAACGGCCTGGAGGACCAGCTCCCCGCACCCCTGGTCACCAAGGACAATGTGGATGACCAGAATCTCTGGGGCAACCAGGTCAAGTAATGAAAAATCACGTTGAAGCCCGAAATATCGTGAAGCGCTTTGGCCCGACCACGGCGCTCAACGGTGCGGGCATCGCGATCGCGGAGGGTGAGACCCGCGCGCTCGTCGGCAGGAACGGCGCCGGGAAGTCCACCCTGGTGTCGATCCTCACCGGGCTCCAGCGGCCTGACGAGGGCGAGGTGCGGTTCTCGGGAGAGGCGGCGCCCGCCCTCGCGGACCGCGACGCCTGGCGGCAGCGGGTCGCCTGCGTCTACCAGAAGTCCACGATCATTCCGGCCCTCACCGTCGCCGAGAACCTCTTCGTCAACCGCCAGACCACCGGCCGGGTGATCAACTGGAGGGCGTTGCGGGTCAGGGCCAGGGAGCTGCTGGACACCTACGAGGTGGACGTGGACGCCGAGGCCCTCGCCGGAGACCTCGGCGTCGAGCAGCGCCAGCTCGTGGAGATCGCCCGCGCGCTGTCGTTCGGCGCCCGGTTCATCATCCTCGACGAGCCCACGGCCAGGCTCGACGGCCCGGCCATCGAGCGGCTCTTCGCCCGCATGCGGGCGCTGCGCGAGCAGGGCGTGACGATGATGTACATCTCCCACCACCTCGACGAGGTGTACGAGATCTGCCAGAGCGTCACGGTCTTCCGCGACGCCGGTCACGTCCTCACCAAGCCGGTCGCCGACCTGCCGCACGAGGAGCTGCTCGCCGCGATGACCGGCGAGGCCACCACGGCGTACGAGGCCAGGCCCCGCGTCGCGGGCGAGCCCGTCGTACTGGCCGCCGCGGGGCTGTCGCTGGCCGGCCGCTACGAGCAGATCGACCTGTCGGTACGGTCGGGCGAGGTGGTCGGGCTGGCCGGATCCGGCAGCAGCGGCAAGGTGTCCCTGGCCGAGACCCTGGTCGGGCTGCGCAAGGCAGACTCGGGCACGGTCACGGTCAAGGGCACGCCGGTCAAACCGGGCGACGTGCCCGCCGCCCTGCGTGCCGGGCTCGGCTTCGTGCCCGAGGACCGGCACCACGAGGGCTTCGTCCCGCTGCTGTCGGTGGGCGAGAACGCCACGATGCCGATCGCGCGCAAGCTGGGCCGGTTCGGCACCGTCTCACCGGCACAGCGCCGGGCCAAGGCCGTACAGATGATCAAAAATCTGGATATCAAGACCGAAGGGCCTGACCAGCCCGTCGGGGACCTGTCCGGGGGGAACGCGCAGAAGGTGGTGTTCGCGCGGGCGCTGGCCGACGACCCGGCCGCGCTGGTCGTGATCAACCCGACCGCGGGCGTCGACGTCAAGGCCAAGCAGGCCCTGCTCGGCGCCGTCGAGGACGCGGTCGAGCGGGGCGCCGGGGCCGTGCTGGTCTCGGACGAGCTCGACGACCTGCGCATCTGCGATCGGGTGCTGGTGATGTTCCACGGCAGAGTCGTCAAGGACGTGCCGCGTGGCTGGACAGACCACGAGCTCGTGGCCGTGATGGAAGGCATTGAGGAGTGACCACACTTACCGCGTCCGCGCCCAGGCTGCGGCTCGCCAGGTTCCGGGACCTGACCCTGGTGCCGGTGATCGTGCTCCTGCTGATCGTGGGCACGTTCCTGGACCCGACGTTCATGACCGCGGGCAACCTGACGAACGTGCTGCAGCAGCAGGCGGCGATCTCGCTGCTCGTGCTGGCCGAGGCGCTGATCCTGATCTCCGGCAAGTTCGACCTGTCGCTGGAGTCGACCGTCGGCATGGCACCCGCCATCGCGGTGATGCTGGTGGTGCCGGTCTCGGCCGGAGGGTTCGGCCTGGAGTTGCCCGGCATGCTGGTGATCCCGCTCTGCCTGCTCGTCGGGGCGCTGATCGGGGCCTTCAACGGGTTCCTGATCATCAAGTTTCAGCTGTCGGCGTTCATCGTCACGCTGGCCATGCTGATCATCGTGCACGGCCTGCAGCTCGGCCCGACCGAGGGCAAGACCCTGTTCGAGCTGCCCGAGTCCATCCTCTACCTCGGCAGCGCCACCTGGCTGGGCCTGCCCGCGTCCATCTGGATCGCCGGCGTGCTGTTCGCGGCGGGCATCGCCGGGCTGGCCTACTTCCGGGTCGGCCGCTCGCTCTACGCCATCGGCGGCAACAGCGACGCAGCCCGCGCCGCCGGCATCCGGGTGGACCGGGTGCTGTGGGGCGTGTTCATCCTGGGTGGCACGCTGGCCGCGCTCGCCGGAGTGCTGGAGACCGGGCGCCTCGGCGCGATCGGCTCCAACCAGGGCGTGGGCTGGATCTTCATGGTCTTCGCGGCTGCCGTCATCGGCGGCGTCAGCATGGACGGCGGCAAGGGCACGATTCTCGGCGCGCTCACCGGCGTGCTCGTCATCGGCCTGGTGCAGAACCTGCTCACCCTCAAGGGCGTCTCCGGCTTCTGGCAGCCCGTCGTCTACGGCGGCATCATCCTGATCGCGCTCATGATCAGCCGGGTGGCCGGTGGGAAGGCGCAGGATTGATGCAACGGCTCGCGTTGCGTACCCGGCTGAAGCAGGGCTGCGAAGAGGCCTACGACCGCGAGCACGCGCGGATCCCGGCCGAGCTGGAGCAGGCCATGCGCGAGCATGGCCTGCGCTCCTGGCGGATCTACCGCGACGGGCTGGACCTGTTCCACTTCGTCGAGGTCGAGGACTACGCCGCGTTGCAGGCGGCCCTCCGCGACCATCCTGCCGACCAGGCTTGGCAGGCGCGGATGAACCGGCTGCTCGACGGGGACTTCGACAAGGGATCCGGAGGACTCGCGCTGGTCTGGGAGCTGTCGTGATCGAGCTGCCCCGTCACGGGCTCGGCACCGCGCCGATCGGCGGCCTGTTCGAGGCGGTCAGCGACGAGCAGGCGCGGGCCACTGTCAACGCCGCCTGGCAGAGCGGCGTCCGGCTGTTCGACACCGCGCCGCACTACGGGCTCGGCCTGTCGGAGCGCCGCCTGGGAGCCGCGCTCGCCGGTCGCTCCGGCTACGTGCTGTCCACCAAGGTCGGCCGCCTGCTCGTCCCCTCCACCCGCGGCGGCCGCGACGACGAGGGCTTCGACGTGCCCGCCGACGTCGAGCGGGTGTGGGACTTCTCCCGCGACGGCGTGCTGCGCTCCCTGGAGGACTCCCTGGCGCGGCTCGGTCTGCCGCAGGTGGACATCGCCCTCATCCACGACCCCGACGGCCACGTCGACCAGGCCATCGCCGAGGCGTACCCGGCGCTGGCGGAGCTGCGCGCGCAGGGCGTCGTCAAGGCGATCGGGGTCGGCATGAACCAGTGGCAGGCGCCGCTGCGGTTCGTCCAGGAGACCGGCATCGACCTGGTCATGCTGGCCGGCCGCTACACCCTGCTGGACCAGTCCGGCCGGCCCCTGCTGGACGCCTGCGCCGAGCGGGGCGTGCGGGTGCTGGCGGCGGGCGTCTTCAACAGCGGCCTGCTGGCCACCCCGGACCCGTCGGGCACCTTCGACTACGCGCCCGCCCCCGCGGCGCTCGTGGACCGGGCCCGGCGCATCGCCGAAGTCTGCGACCGCCACGGGGTGACGCTGCCCCAGGCGGCGATGGCCTTCCCGCTGTGCCACCCGGCGGTCGCCTCGATCGTCCTGGGCGCACGCACTCCGGAGGAGATCGGGACCAACGCCGCCCTGTGGCAGAAGCCCGTGCCCGACGCCCTGTGGCCGGACCTGCACGCGGAGGGCCTTCTTCACGAGGCGTAGTTCACGAGGCGTAGTTCACGATCCACAACCCGGGAATCGGCTCGGCCTCGTCCTGCGCCACGAAGCCGAGCCGTTCGTAGAGCGTCCGCGCGGGCACGTTGTCGCGTCCCGTGGCCACCACGATCCTGCGCTCCCCGGCCCTGGCCATGACCTCCTCGACCAGGGCCCGGCCGATCCCGCGCCGGTGCGCCCCGGGATCCACGACCAACCGGTCGATGTCCACCTCATCGGATGTCTGCGCCCAGGCCACCGCCCCGAGCAGCCGCCCGCCGTCCTCCACCGCGCCCAGCCAGGTCAACGGCTGGGCCAGCAGGTCGTCCCAGGTCTCGCGCAGGGGCGGGATCCGGTCATCCTTGATGATCTCGGCCTCGACCGCATAGGCCGCGTGCTGCAGGCCGAGCAGCTGGGGGCCGACCTCTTCGGGCGATATCTCTGTTATCAGCATCGACCGATCATCCCCTGTCCTGCTTCCCACACCGTACTCAGAGGCATGGCCCGCATCCTGTCACCGGTGTGGAGGACCGGACCTGCGATGAAGTCGTCGCCCAGCCATGTGCTGGGCGGGCGTCAGGCGGGGATGAAGAGCCAGGCCGCCGACTCGCCAGGCTCGTAGGGGGAGTCGAGGCGTTTGGCGATCACGCCGGGGAGGTGCTGTTCGCGGGCGGCCTGCTGGACCGGCTCGGCCTGACCGGGCCAGGACGGGGCCGTCTGCCAGCGGGCCGACGACAGGCCGAGAGCCTCCAGGGCGGCGCGGCGGGTCTCGTACGGCTGGTCGACCAGCGAGTGGCCGTCGTCGTACAGCAGGTCGTAGAAGACGAGCACCTCCGCGCCCGAGAGGGTGGCGATCTCGCCGTCCAGCAGGACGGTGCGGCTGCCGAACGACTCCGCCAGCGGGCGGAGCCAGGGGTGCTCGCGGGCGGCGGCGGTGCGCCCGCCCTCGACGGGGACCAGGAGGCGGCGCCCGCCCCAGGCGAACTCGAAGGCGTAGGCGGCCACGTCGCGCGGCGGGCGGGTGCGTTCGGCGGGGAGCATGGGGGACAGGTCCGGCATCGGGTCGCGGGCCGGGGGATCCATGCGGTGGATCATCCAGTTCTTGCCGTTGGTCTGGAAGAGGACGAAGCGGCCGCTGGCGCGGGCGCCGTGCAGGATGATCTTGACCTCGCGGTCCGACCATTTCTCCGTCTCGTACGTGCCCCGATCCCAGATCGTCATCGTGCCGCCGCCGTACTCGCCCTTGGGGATCTCGCCGTGGAAGTCGAGATACTCCATGGGGTGGTCCTCGGTGTGGACGGCCAGGTGGTTGGTGCCGGGGTCGTCGGGCAGGCCCTTGGGAACGGCCCAGGAGGCCAGGACGCCGTCACGTTCGAGGCGCAGGTCCCAGTGCAGGGAGCGGGCGTGGTGCTCCTGGATGACGAACGCGTCGCCGCGTCGCGGCTCCGGGGATGCCTGGGGGACAGGCTCGGGGGTACGGCTGGCGTCGCGTTTGCTCCGATATTTCGCGAGTTTGTCGGCCACGTAGGCCTCATACCCCGGTTCGGCTAGGCGAGGGCCTTGCGCAGCCAGGATTCCACGCCCGCCACGTGCACCGTGGCCCAGGAGCGGGCCACGTCGGCCTGGCGGGCGGCGATGGCCTCGTAGATCGCCGTGTGCTGCTCCCGCGTCTTGTCCATGGCGCCTTCCTGGGTGAGGCCGCGCCAGATCCTGGCCCTGGTGGTCGGCCCCGACAGGCTCTCGATGAACGAGCAGAGCACGCTGTTGCCCGAGCCCAGCGCGATCCGCCGGTGGAACTCCAGGTCGTTGGCGACGAGCTCCTCGATCGTGGGGGCGGCGGGCAGCGACTCCAGGATCAGGCGCAGCTCCTCGATCTCCTCCTCCGCCATCTGCTCGGCCGCCATCGCGGTGGCGGCCGGCTCCAGGATGCGGCGCACCTCGAAGAACTGGATGACGGTGTCGTCTCGGTGCAGGTCGAGCACGAACGACATGGTGTCCAGCAGCAGGCGCGGCTCCAGGCTGGTGACGTAGGTGCCGTCGCCCTGGCGCACGTCGAGGACGTTGATCAGGGCGAGGGCGCGCACGGCCTCGCGCAACGAGTTGCGTGACAGGCCGAGCCGCTCGGCGAGGTCGGCCTCCTTGGGCAGCCGGTCGCCGGGGGCGAGCTCGCCGGAGAGGATCATCTGCTTGATCTTGTCGATGGCCGCGTCGGTGACCGCCACGCTTTTCTCCCTAGACATCGGATGTCTAGGATTCTAGGGCCTGGAAACGCACCGGAACGACTCCAGGGACGCGGCGGATCGCGCCGCGGGCCTCCAGAGTGCGCAGATGGGCCGCGGCCTCGCCGGCCGCCATGCCTCGCAGCATGGCCGGCAGGTCTGCCCAGGGCCTGTTCCAGGTCATCATGGCGGCGGTCTCCCAGATGGTCGGCGGCTCGGCGACCTCGGACAGCTGGGCGTGCAGCCGTTCGAGCTTCTCCTCGTGATGGTGGCGGATCTCGACCGCCCGTGCCGCTACATCAGGAAATATCCACTCATGGGCGGGCAAGGCGTCGAGGGAGCCGAGCTCGTTCACCCGGTCCAGAGACTCCAAGAAATCACCCAATGGATCGACATCGTCCCGGTCATAGGGATAAATCCCGATGTGGGGGGTGATGTCGGGGAGCACGTGGTCACCCGTGAACAGGCGGTCCGCGTCCTCCAGGTGCAGGCAGATGTGGCCGGGAGTGTGGCCCGGCGTGTGCACGGCGCGCAACTTCCTGCCCGGCAGGTCGACCAGATCGCCGTCTCGAAGCCGCCGGTCGGGGATCGCGGGCGCCTGCCTTTCGGCCGGGGCCGGGTCGTCTCCGGCCGGTCCGCCCCCGTCGACGGCCGCCACCTCGCCGGCGCTGGCGCCGGCTCGTCTCAGCATCTCCGACTGGAAGTCCCGGTGGGCGTCGTCGGACAGGCCGTTCATGAGCTCGACCAGCGCCGCGTCCGCCTCGTGCATCGCGATCCAGGCGCCGGACTCCTGCCTGACCCGCCCGGCCAGCCCGGCGTGGTCCGGGTGGAAGTGGGTGACGACCACGCCCCTGACCGACGTCACATCGAGCCCGAGCGCCCCCAGCCCGCCGCTGAGCGCCTCCCAGGCGTCGGGGTGGTTCCACCCCGCGTCCACCAGCACGGGACCCGCGGGCGACTCCAGGGCGTACACCAGCGTGTAGCCGAGCGGGTTCCCGGGGATCGGCACGGGCACGCTCCACACCCCGCCGCCGAGGTCCTGCGGGCGTTGCTGGGCATACGGCATGCGCCGTGTTCGGCTCATCGCGGGTCCCCCGTCGTGCGTGCGTGTCCTTCGTAGAGTGTGGGGGAGGCTGGCGCGGATTGGATACGACTTTTCTGGACCTGTCCGGTCACGCGATGCGCTCGAGGATCGTGGCCGTGGCCAGCGCGCCGCCCGCGCACATCGTCACCAGCGCCGTCGCCGAGTCCGAGCGTTCCAGCTCGTGCAGCGCCGTGGTGATCAGCCGCGCGCCGGTGGCGCCGACCGGATGGCCGAGCGCGATCGCGCCGCCGTTGACGTTGACCCGGTCGAGGTCCGGCTGGTGCACGCTCGCCCAGGACAGCACCACCGACGCGAACGCCTCGTTCACCTCGAACCTGTCGATGTCACCGATCGACATCCCGGCCGCCGCGAGCGCCTTCGCCGTCGCGTCCACCGGCCCGTCCAGGTGGTAGTACGGCTCCGAGCCGACGAGCGCCTGGGCCAGGATCCGCGCGCGGGGGCGCAGCCCGTGCCTGGCGGCGACCTCCTCGCTCATCACCAGCACGGCGGCGGCCCCGTCGGAGATCTGCGACGAGGTGCCCGCGGTGTGCAGCGTGCCCTCGCCCTGGACGGGCTTCAGCCTGGAGAGCGTCTCGGCGGTCGTCTCGCGCAGCCCCTCGTCCCTGCTCACCTCCCCGACCGGCACGATCTCCCGCTCGAACCTCCCGTCGGACCAGGCCTTGGCGGCGAGCTGCTGGGACCGCGCGCCGAAGGCGTCGAGCCGCTCGCGGGTGAGCCCCCGCCGCCGGGCGATGCGCTCCGCGGCGGTGAACTGGTCGGGCAGGTCGATGCTCCAGTCGTCCGGTCGCGGGTTGGCCGGTAACACGTTGCTGCCGAGCGGCGCCCGGCTCATCACCTCCACCCCGCAGCCCACGCCGGTGTCGATCACCCCGGCCCTGATCATCGCCGCGGCGAGGTGCACCGCCTGCTGCGAGGATCCGCACTGCGCGTCGACGGTGGTGACGCCTGTCTGGTAGGGCAGCCCGGCATAGAGCCACGAGTGCCGCCCGACGTGCCCACCCTGCTCGCCCGCCTGCGTCACGCACCCGGCGAACACCTGCTCGACGATCGCGGGGTCGATCCCGGCGCGTTCGATCAGGCCGGTCAGCGCGGTGGCCAGCACCTGCTGAGGCTTGAGGCCGGCCAACCGGCCGCCACGCTTGCCGATGGGAGTACGGACGGCCTCGACGATCACCGGTGTGCCCACAGTCGCCTCCAGAACGATGCTCTGGTCGTGACTGTAACGCGTTCTACTTTGCCGTGGAAGTCCCGGCAGGCAGGGAGGCCGGCAGCTCGAACAGCTCGAAGAGCCGGTCGTCGAAGAACATCCCGACATGGCTGACCAGTGAGCCGGTGAACGTGAGCACGGCCAGTGCGAAGTGCTGGTAGAGGTCGCCCTCGCGCAGATAGAGGGCGAACGCCGGCTGGCCGTTGGCATGGATGGGTACCAGACGCAGGTCTCCTGGCCCCTTCGCCGGGCACTGGGTCCGCACCAGCGCGACGATGGCCTCGGGCCCCTGATACCACCCGTCGAAGGGGGGCATCTCCCAGATCGCGTCCTTGGCGAACAGCTCCACGATGGCGCCGACGTCGTAATTCTCGAACGCCTTCACGTAGCGGTCGAGCTGGGCCCGCTGCTCCTGAGTCAGCGGCTCGGGCCGGTCGTCGAGGCTGGGCGCCACCTCGTCGAGCTGCGCGCGGGCCCGCTGCAGGATGCTGTTGACGGCGGTGGTGGTGGTGTCGAGCACCTCGGCCACCTCCGCCGCCCGCCACTTGAGCACGTCGCGCAGGATCAGGACCGCGCGCTGGCGCGGCGGCAGGTGCTGCAGGGCGGCGACGAGCGCGAGCCGGATGCTCTCGCGGGAGGTGACGATCGCGGCCGGGTCGTCGGCCCCGGCGCCCACGATCCCGTCGGGCACCGGCTCCAGCCACGGCACCTCGCCGCGCTCGACCAGCGGCGCGGTCGGCTCCGACGCGGGTGCGCCGAGGCCGGTCGGCAACGGCCTGCGGCCGCGGCTGTCGAGCGCGGTGAGGCACTGCGTGGTGGCGATGCGGTAGAGCCAGGTGCGCAGCGACGAGCGCCCCTCGAACCCGTCATAGGCCCGCCAGGCCCGTAGGTAGGTCTCCTGGACCAGGTCCTCGGCGTCGTGCACCGAACCCAGCATGCGATAGCAGTGCGCGAGCAGCTCGCGCCGCATCGGGTCAGCCAGGCGGAGGAAATCCTCGTTCGATGGCTTGTCGCTCATACCTCCTGTATAGGCCACGCCACCGACAGACTGCGTACGGCTCAGTGCGGAACGGTCAGGACGATCTTGCCGGAGGTGCGGCCGGTCTCCCCGAGTTCGTGCGCCTTGGCCGCGTCGGCCAGGGTGAGCACCGCGGCGATCTCCGCGCGCAGCCTGCCCGCCTCCACCAGCGCCGCCAGTGCTCGCATCGCCGCGTGGTCGGGCTCGACGAGCAGCGCCTCCGACCGGATGCCCAGCTCAGCGGCCCGGGCGTCCAGGTCCCCGTCCAGCTTCGACAGCGCCAGGGAGACGATCGTGCCGCCCCTGCGCAGGGTGCGCAGCGAGCGGACGCCGTAGTCGCCGCCCATGGTGTCGAGCACCGTGTCGACGTCGCCCACCACCTCGGCGAAATCGGTGTCGCGATAGTCGACGAGCTCGTCGGCGCCGAGGTCGCGCAGGAGGCCGTGCTTGGCCGCGCTGGCCGTTCCGATCACGTACGCGCCGCGTGCCTTGGCGATCTGCACCGCGAAGTGCCCCACCCCGCCGGCGGCGGCGTGCACGAGCAGGCGGTCGCCCGATCGCACCCCGGCGACGTCCACGAGCGACTGCCAGGCGGTGAGGGCGGCCAGCGGGATCGCGGCCAGGGCCTCGCCGGGCTAGATGCCGCTCAGCAGCCGGTCGGAGGCTATCTCGATGCGGCGCTGGATCTGCTCGTAGGTGCGGCGGCCGCGCAGCATCTCCAGCAGCTCCTGGACCCAGACGCTCGACAGCGAACCGGCGAGCGCGACCTGCTCCTCGCTCGCCTGGTCGCGGCTGATGCCACTGGCCGAGACGCGCAGCAGCAAGCCGGTCATCCGGTCGCCGAACGGGGTCTCGACCTCGGCCAGGATCAGCGAGCGGATGAGCGCGTCGGCCAGCTCGGGCTCGCGCATCAGGCCGCGGGTGGCGCGCATCAGGACGTCGACCGCGCGGCCCGCCGGGGTGGAGGCGCTCGGCGGTCTGCGCTCGATGCTGCTCTCCAGGAGGTCGATCTCCTCGCCGACGACGGCCACGACCAGGTCCATCTTGGACGGGAAGTAGCGGTAGAGGGTGCCGAGCGCCACGCCTGCCCGCTCGGCGACCGTGCGCATCTGCATCGCCTCGACGCCGCCCCGCGAGGCCAGGGCGGCCGCCGCCTGGACGATGCGCTTGCGGCGCTGGTGCTGGCTGCGAGTCCGGACGCTGTGCCCGCTGGTGGTCGGGTGCTCCATGGCCTCCCCGGTGTCGCTGGGGGGCGTGGCGATTGCCGCCTGCGGGGTGCGCATAAGAACACGTTACTTGATTTCTCGGCGGCCGGGCTTGTTACTCGTCAGTCACAAAGAGCCCGTATAGATGCATGTCTTTGGCGCTACAGCCGTATATCCGGACTTGTCCCAGAACGTTCCCTCTAGACAGATATTAGAATCTGTTCTAGTTTGCGGTTCGGCTGACCGAGCGCTTGGTGGAGGCGCGATGACCGCGGACACGCTCGCCGCCCTGCTGGCGGCCCGGGCCGAGGACGACCGTCCCGGGCTCCTGCACGAGGACCGGCGCTGGTCGTGGCGGGAGTGCGTGGCCGCCTGCCGCCGGGCGGGCGCGTGGCTGGACGCGCGAGCCGCCGCCCCGCGCGCCGACCTCGCCCGCCCCGGGCCGCTGCATGTGGGCGTGCTCTGCGACAACGTTCCCGAGCTGGTCTTCCTGCTGGGCGGGGCGGCGCTGACCGGGCATGTGGTGGTGGCGCTGAACTGCACCCGGCCGGTGGCCGAGCTGACCCGCGACGCCCGCGCGACCGACGTGGACGTGCTGCTCTGGGACGAGCCCTACGAGGCGCTCGCACGCGAGCTCGCCCGCGACACCGGCGTGGAGCCCGTCCCCGTCTCGGTCCTGGACCGCATCCCGGCGCCGGAGACCGGGCCGGACGAGCGCGAGCCTGGCGACCTGGTGATGCTGATCTTCACCTCCGGCACCTCCGGCCGCCCGCGCGCGGTCCGCGTCACGCAGCGCAAGGTCGCGGTCCCGGGACGATCCCTGGCCGCGCTCCTCACGCCGGAGGACGTCGTCTACTGCTCGATGCCGCTCTTCCACTCCGCGGCGATCATGGCCGCCTACGCCCCGGCGGTCGCCTCGGGGGCCGCGCTGGCGCTGCGCAGCAAGTTCTCGGCCTCCGGCACCCTGCCCGACATCCGGCGGTACGGGTGCACGTACCTGCACTATGTGGGCAAGGCGCTCTCCTACGTGCTGGCCACCCCGGAGCTGCCCGGCGACGCCGCCAACCCGTTGAAGATCGCCTTCGGCAACGAGGGCAGCGCCACGGCGACCCGGCGGTTCGGGGAGCGCTTCGGCTGCTACGTGATCGACGCGTTCGGCTCGACGGAGACGGCGATCGCGATCACCCCGGATCCGTCGGGCCCACCCGGCTGCCTCGGCAGGCTCCCGGACGGGGTGGAGATTCGCGACCCGTTCACCGGCAAGCGGTGCGCCACGGCGGTGCTGGCGGACGGGCGGCTGCTCAACCCGGACGAGGCGATCGGCGAGCTGGTCAACGTGACGGGACTGGGCCTGTTCGAGGGCTACTACAACGACCCGGAGGCCGACGCCGAGCGCGTCCGCGACGGTGCGTTCTGGTCCGGCGACCTGGCCTACGTGGACGGCGACGGCTACGTGTTCTTCGCCGGGCGCGGCACCGAACGGCTCCGGGTGGACGGGGAGAACATGGCGGTCGCCCCGATCGAGGCGGCCGTGCGGGAGTTCGCCGGCGTGGTCGAGGCGGCGGTCTACCCGGTGCCGGACGCCGAGGCCGGCGACCAGGTCATGGCCGCCCTGGTGATGAGCGATTCCGGCGCGGCGTTCGATCCGGCCGGGTTCGCCGCGTTCCTCGCCTCCCGGCGGGACCTGGGCCCGAAGGCGCGGCCGCGCTATGTGCGACTGTGCCGCTCGCTTCCCCAGACGCCCTCGCACAAGGTGATCAAGCGGATCCTGGCCGAGGACGCCTGGCGGACCTCCGACCCCGTCTGGTGGTGGCCGTCGGCCTCCGCCAGGGCGCGATTACTGGGCCGGGAGGACATCGCGGCGATCGAGGGCGAGTTCGTCCGGCACGGCAGGCACCACCTACTGGAGGGCAGCTGATGGATTTCAACCTCGACGAGACCCAGGAGGAGCTGCGGACCCTGGCCGCGGACCTGCTGGCGAAGGAGGCGAGCCACGAGAGGCTGGAGGCGCACGACAAGAGCGGCAGGCCGTACGACGAGCGGCTGTGGAAGGCGCTGCGGGAGGCGGGCCTGACGGCCGTCTGCGTGCCCGAGCACGCCGGTGGCGCGGGGCTCGGGCCCGTCGAGATGGCGGTGGTGCTGCGCGAGGCGGGGGCGCGGGCCGTGCCGGGCCCGCTGGCGGCGACGCTGGTGAGCACCCTGGCCGCGAGCACGTACGGCTCCCGCGAGCACCAGGAGAGGCTGTCCGGGGCGACGGTGTCAACGGTGGCGATCAGGGAGCCGGGCAGGGCGCTCGCCGATCCGCCCGCCACCGCGGCCGAGCAGGTGGCGGACGGCTGGGCGCTCACCGGGCGCAAGACCGGCGTCGCGCACGCGGACGGCGACGTCCTGGTGACGGCCGATCAGGGTCTGTTCCTGGTGCACGCGCCACCGGCGACACCCGCCTTCGCCTCCACGGGGGAGCCCTCGGCCACGATCACGCTCGACCGCACCCCGGCCGAGCGGGTGGCGGGGCAGGAGGCGATCGAGGGGGTCCGGCACCTGTACACGGCCGCCGCCGTCGCTCAGGCCTCGGGCGTGCTGGCCGGTGCGCTGGAGCTCACCACCGGATACATCAGGACCAGGAAGCAGTTCGGCCGGGCGCTGGCCGAGTTCCAGGCGGTGACCATGCAGATCGCCGACGTCTACATCGCCGGGCGGGCGCTGGACGTGGCGATGTGGTCGGGCGCCTGGCGGCTGGCCGCCGGCCTGCCCGCCGAGGAGGACCTGGCCCTGGCCGCCTTCCATGCGAGCGAGGCGGTCAGGGCGCTCTACACCTGCCAGCACCTGCACGGCGGCCTCGGCCTCGACGTGACCTACCCGCTGCACCGCTACTTCGCGCAAGCCAAGCACCTGGCACACCTGCTCGGCGGCGCCGACGCCCAGCTCGACCTGATCGGAGCGCTGGTCTGATGCTCATCGACCTCACACCCGACCAGCGCAGGCTCCGCGACGAGCTGCGCGAGTACTTCAACGGCTGCCTGACCGGCGAGGACCGCAGGAAGATCGCCGAAGACCCGTTCGGCGAGGCGTACATGGCGCACTGCCGCAGGCTCGGCGGCGACGGCAAGCTGGGCCTCGGCTGGCCCAAGGAGTACGGCGGCGGCGGCCACGGCCCACTCGAACAGCAGATCTTCGCCAACGAGATCGCCCGCGCCGGCGTGCCGTACCCGATCATCACCGTGCAGACGGTCGGCCCCACCCTGATGCAGTACGGCACGCGTAAGCAGAAGGACCTGTTCCTGCCGAGCATCCTGGCCGGCGAGTGCCACTTCGCGATCGGCTACAGCGAGCCCGAGGCGGGCACCGACCTGGCCTCGCTGCGGACGACGGCGGTGCTCGACGGCGACCACTACGTCGTCAACGGCCAGAAGATCTTCACCAGCGGCGCCCACTACGCCCAGTACATCTGGCTCGCCACCCGCACCAACCCCGAGGCGAAGAAGCACAAGGGCATCACCATGATGATCGCCTCGACCGACGATCCCGGCTACTCCTGGACCCCGATCACCACCATGGACGGCCGCCACCACACGAACTCCACCTACTACGCCGACGTGCGCGTCCCGGCGGACATGGTCGTGGGCGAGGTGGACAGGGGCTGGGATCTGATCGTCAACCAGCTCAACCACGAGCGCGTCACGCTCGGCCCGGCGGGCAACCTCGGCCAGACCTACGACCGCTTCCTCGCCTGGGCCCGCCGCACCGGACTGGTGGACGAGCCCGACGTACGGCGCGCGCTCGGCCGGGTGCGGGCCCATTTCCGCACCAACGAGCTGCTCAACTGGCAGGTCGCGGCCAACATGGACCTCGGCTGGCTGGGCGCGCCGGACGCGTCGGCCACCAAGGTCTACGGCTCGGAGCGGATGCAGGAGACCGGCCGGCTGGTCGGCGACATCCTGGCCCGCTACGGTGACCCGTCGGACCCGGAGACGGCCGAGCTGATCGAGCGGACGGACCACGGGGCCAAGGGCGCGGTGGTGCTCACCTTCGGCGGCGGCGTCAACGAGGTGCAGCGGGAGCTGATCGCCATGCTGGGCCTGAGCCTGCCGAGGCCGCCCCGATGAGCGACACGACCGACAGGGACCTGCACGAGCTGGCGGTCAAGCAGGCGGCGCTCGGCGAGGTGCGGGGCGCCCCGGCGGCGGACCCGGTCAACGCCCCCATGATCAGGCACTGGCTGGACGCGATGGGCGACGCCAATCCCGTCTACCTCGACCAGGGGATCGCGCCGCCGGCGATGGCGCAGGTGTGGACCATGCCGGGCGTGCGCCGGGGGGCCAAGCAGGGCTCGCCGGTGGACGACGTCATGGCCGCGCTCGACGCCGGCGGGTTCACGGGCGTGGTGGCGACCAACTGCGAGCAGACCTACCACCGCCCCGCTCGGCTGGGCGAGCGGCTGACCTCCGCGACCCGCTTCACCGACCTGGCCGGACCGAAACGGACGGCGCTCGGCGAAGGGTACTTCGCCACCTGGAATGTCACTTGGTATGCCGAATCCGGCGAAGCGGTGGCGGAGATGCTGTTCCGGGTTCTCAAGTTCCGTCCACCGGAGCGGCGACCGCCATCGCCACCGGCCGAGGAGCGCAGGCCGTACCCGCTCAGGCCCGCCGTCAACAGGGACACCGAGTTCTTCTGGGAAGGCGTGCGGCAGGGCGAGCTGCGCATCCAGAGCTGTGCCGACTGCGGCGAACTGCGCCACCCGCCGGGCCCGATCTGCCCCCACTGCCGATCCACCAACCGCGCGCACGTGGTCGCGAGCGGCGAAGGCACGGTCTACAGCTACGTGGTGCACCACCACCCGCCGGTGCCGGGGCGCGAGCCGCCCTTCGTCGTGGCGGTGGTGTCCCTCCCGGAGGGGGTGCGGATCGTGGGCAACATTGTGGACTGCCCGCCCGAGGCGGTGGGTATCGGTATGTCGTTGCGCGTGACGTACCGCTCGATGGATGACGAACTGGTTCTGCCCATGTGGGCACCACGGGAGCCGTGATGCGGACGCTGACAGAAGAGCAGGTCGAGCTCGGCTCGGCGCTACCCGAGCTGGCGATCGGCCTCACGCCCACGGTGGTCGTCTCCACCGCGCTCGCCACGATGGACTTCACCCCGGTGCACCACGACGTCGAAGGCGCCCGCGCGCAGGGGTCCAAGGACATCTTCCTCAACATCCTGACCACGATGGGGCTGGTGGAGCGCTACGTCACCGACTGGGCCGGCCCGGAGGCCGTGATCAGGCGGATCAACGTCAAGCTGGGCGTCCCCGCGTACGCGGGAGACCGGCTGGTCTTCAGCGGCACGGTCGCCTCGCTGGAGGCCGGCGTGATCACGGTCGAGGTCCGCGGCAAGGTCAGCCTCGGCGACCACGCCACCGGGACCGTCGCCCTCGTCCTCCCGTCACGCCGGTAACGGCCGCGCCGTCATCAAGGAGCGAACGTGTTGAGATCTCGCGCGGCCATCGCCGGCATCGGAGCCACGGACTTCAGCAAGGACTCGGGCCGGTCGGAGCTGCGGCTGGCGGCCGAGGCGGTGTTCGCCGCGCTGGACGACGCCGGGCTGTCTCCGTCCGAGGTCGACGGCATGGTCACCTACACCCAGGACGCCAACCAGGAGATCGCGGTGGCACGGGAGGTGGGGATCGGCGAGCTGAGCTACTTCTCCCGGGTCGAGTACGGCGGCGGCGCGGCCTGCGGGACCGTGGCGCACGCGGCGATGGCCGTGGCCACCGGGATGGCCGACACGGTCGTCTGTTACCGGGCCTTCAACGAGCGCTCCGGGCGGCGGTTCGGCCAGCCCGACGCCCGGCTCGGCGGGCAGCCGTCGTCGCAGGGGCTGGAGATGAGCTGGCACGTGCCGTACGGGCTGATGACGCCCGCCGCCTGGGTGGCCATGTTCGCCCAGCGGTACATGCACGTCTACGGCGCGAGCTCCGCGGACTTCGGGCGGGTGGCCGTGGCGATGCGCAGGCATGCGGCGACCAACCCCGCCGCCTGGTTCCACGGGCGCCCGATCACGCTGGCGGAGCACCAGGCGTCCAGGTGGATCGTGGAGCCGCTGCGGCTGCTCGACTGCTGCCAGGAGAGCGACGGCGCGGTGGCTCTGGTGGTGACCTCGGTCGAACGGGCGCGGGACCTGCGACGCTCGCCGGCGGTGATCACGGCGGCGGCGCAGGGCGCGGGGGCAGGCCAGATGATGATGACCAGCTACTACCGGGACGACATGACCGGCCTGCCGGAGATGTCAGTGGTCGGCAGGCGGTTGTGGGAGATGTCCGGGCTGACGCCCGTGGACATCCAGACCGCGATCCTGTACGACCATTTCACCCCGTTCGTGCTGACCCAGCTGGAAGAGCTCGGGTTCTGCGGGCGGGGAGAGGCCGCCGACTACCTCAAGGACGGGGGCATCGAGATCGACGGCCGCCTGCCCGTCAACCCGCATGGAGGCCAGCTGGGCGAGGCGTACATCCATGGCATGAACGGCATCGCCGAGGCGGTGCGCCAGATCCGCGGCACGTCCGTCAACCAGGTCGGCGGGGTCGCGAACGTGCTGGTGACCGCCGGCACGGGGGTGCCGACCAGCGGTCTGATCCTCTCAGCTCCGTGACGCGGTCACGGGCTGATGATCATCGGCACCGAGAAGAACACGATCATCGCGATCACCACGCAGATGCCGAAGCCGATCAGCTCCCACGCCCAGTCGTGGTGGCGCTGGCGCCGCTTCTTCTTGCCGGGACGCCGGGCCGGCGGCCCCTGCCTCGGCCGCGCGGGCTTGCGGACCGCGGTCCCCTGAGCCCCCGGTTTCTTGCCCGCGGGCCTGCCGGCGCCCGGCCTCTGGGCGCCTGACCTCTGGGCCGGCGGCTTGCGGGTGTCGGCCATGCGCGGCTCGGACTGCCGTGTTTCGGACTGCGCGCCCTCCGGCGCGATCCGCGGCCGCGCGGCGGCCCTGGGCTCCTCGACCCGCGCCTCGGGCTCCTCGGCTTGCGGACGGACGGCCTCGGTGCGCGGGTGGGCGGCGGGCTCGGGCAGCGGCATCCGGTAGACCGGCTCCGCGGCCGCCGACCGGGGCGTGAACAGGCGGCCCGCATCGCCCGGCACGATCACGTCGCCGGTCGCGGGCGGCTCCTGCACTCTCGGCAGGTCGTCCAGCACGTCGGCCGGAACCGGCGAGGGCATGATGAACGGCCGCTCGACCGGCGCCTTCCTCGGCGGCGTCCCGGCAGGCGTCCTGCGCCGGGGCTCGAACGCGGCGAACGGCGTCGGCGGGGCGTCGAACACCCTGCGAGCCTTCGACGGGAACGGGCCCGCGCTCTCGGGAGAGGCGGCGAGCGGATCGCTCAGCTTCGGCATCGGCGCCGTGGTCGCCTCGTGGGCGGCGACGCGCGAAGGCGGCGGGGTCAGCAGCTCGGTGGGGAAGAGCCCGGTGGTGGTCGCCGGGTCGGCCTCGCCCAGTGGCAGCGGCCAGGTGGGGGGAACCGGCCAGCGCGGCTTGACGAACAGCGGCGCGGCCCCCGCGGTGAGGGATCCGGCGAAGTGGACGCGCAGCGAGCCGGGCGGCGACGGCCACGGCAGGCGGCCGAGCACGTCGCGCAGCGGAGCGACCGTCAGCGCGCCGTAGACGTCGGCGACCGGCTTGGGCACCCGCCGCTCGGTGGTGGCCAGCGCGAGCCCCAGAGCCTGGGTGAGCCGGTGCGCGGCGTTGATCGCCAGCTCCTCGGCGGTGTCGGGCGCGACGTCGAGCACCCAGGCCAGCTCGGCCCGGTTGAGCCCGCAGATCTGCGTCAGCACCAGCACCTCGCGCTGCTGGAGCCGCAGCTCGCGCAGCGCCCGCTCCACCAGGGCGGAGGCGGGGTCGATGAGCGGGTCCACCACGGGAGGCGAGTAGACGACGTCTCGCCGGTGGATCTCGCGGCGGGCGAACGCGTAGAGAGCCGCCCGCGGGGGCCCAGGCTGACCGTCCGCAACCGGCACGCTGGTGAGGACGGCCACCAGGACGTCGGCCGCTGAGCCGGGGTCGCCGAGCTGGTCCGCGCAGTAGGCGTACAGCCCGGCGGCGTGACGGTCGTAGAGCTCTGCGACCAGCTCGGGGCGCGAGCGCTGATCGGTGAGCGAGTGAGTCACGTGACCGGTTCCTCTTACTGGAAGAGCTGACACCGCAGGGTGAGGAGCGGCGTCGGAGGTTTGTGAAGGTAATCATGCCAACACACCCAGGTCCAGCGCACTATCACAGCGGGATTTCCTACAGAATCCCTGGTCAGTGAAGCGTTTAAGCGAGGGCCGGGAGGACAGACCGGGCTGGATCGCCGTAGTCTGTGCTCCAAGAGATCATGTGGCGGTCGTGGCAGGGGGGCCGCGGCCCCGCCCTGAAGCGGAAGGTCGCGCGTGATCACGTTCGACGCTGTCACCAAACGCTATCCAGACGGAACCGTCGCCGTGGACAGCCTCAGCCTGGAGGCGCCCACCGGCGAGATCACCGTGTTCGTCGGCCCGTCTGGCTGCGGGAAGACGACGTCCCTACGGATGATCAACAGGATGATCGACGCCACCGAAGGGCAGATCCTGCTCGACGGCAAGCCCGTGCAGAGCATCGACCCGCCCACGCTGCGCCGGGGCATCGGCTACGTCATCCAGCAGGCCGGCCTCTTCCCGCACCGCAAGATCGTGGACAACGTCGCCACCGTCCCGTTCCTGCTCGGCTGGAGCCGCCAGAAGGCCCGCGACCGGGCCATGGAGCTGCTCGAGCGCGTCGGCCTCGATCCGGGGCTGGCCCAGCGCTACCCGTTCCAGCTCTCCGGCGGCCAGCAGCAGCGCGTGGGCGTGGCCCGCGCGCTGGCCGCGGACCCGCCCGTGCTGCTGATGGACGAGCCGTTCAGCGCGGTGGACCCGGTCGTCCGCACCAGCCTGCAGGACGAGCTGCTCAGGCTCCAGGCGGAGCTGAACAAGACGATCGTCTTCGTCACCCACGACATCGACGAGGCCATCAAGCTCGGCGACCGCGTCGCGGTGCTGCGCGTGGGCGGCAAGCTGGCGCAGCTCGCGGACCCGAAGACGCTGCTGTCGGAGCCGGCCGACGACTTCGTCAGCGAGTTCCTCGGCCGTGACAGGGGCATCCGCCGCCTGCAGTTCGTCTCCACCGCCGGCCTGCGACCGCGCACCGACCTCACCGTCCCGGTGGGGTTCGAGGGCAGTACGGACGAGCCGTGGCTGCTCGCCGTCACCCCGGACGACCGGCCCGCGGGCTGGATCTCCAAGGACCTGCCGGGCGAGCCGAAGCCGTTCGGGACCTACGTGCACGGCCAGGACCCGTTGCGCTCGGCCCTCGACGCGGCGTTGCTGTCGCCGTCGGGCTGCGCGGTGGCCGTGGACGAGCAGGGCAAGGTCGTCGGCGTGGTCACCAGGCAGGCGCTCGACCAGGCGATGACGGAGGCCGCCGATGGGTGAGGGCCCGCCCACACTCTGGGAGTGGTTCGCGCGCAACTGGGACACCGGGCGGGTCGGCAGCATCAGGGACCTGCTCGGCGACCACCTGCTGATGTCGCTGGTGCCCATCGTCGTCGGGCTGGTCCTGGCGCTGCCGCTGGGGCTGGCCAGCGTGCGCTGGCGCTGGCTCTACCAGCCCACGGCGGGCGTGTTCAACGTGATCTACGCGCTGCCCTCCCTCCCGGTCTTCATGCTGCTCATCTCGATCACCGGACTGTCCCCGGTCACCGTGATCATCCCGCTCACCTTCTACGCCATGGCCGTGCTCATCCCCGCCGTGGTCGACGGGCTCGGCTCGGTGCCCGACCACGTGCGGCAGTCGGCGGTGGCGATGGGCTTCACGCCGCTGCGCCGCCTGGTCCAGGTGGAGCTGCCGATCGCCGCGCCCGTGGTGCTCGCCGGGCTGCGCGTGGTGGCGGTCTCCAGCATCAGCCTGGTGAGCGTGGGCGCGCTGATCGGCCAGGGCGGGCTCGGCATGCTCTTCACCAGGGCCTACCAGAACCCGTTCCTGCCGCCGGTCATCGTCGGGATCGTGCTGATCGTGGCCCTGGCGCTGGTCGCCGACGGCCTGCTGGTCCTCGCGCAGCGGCTGCTCACCCCATGGGTGCGGGCGAGGAGGGCCTCGTGAGCTGGCTGACCGACTTCTTCGGCGACGGCGCCAGGTGGTCCGGGCCCGACGGCATCCCCATCCGGCTGCTGGAGCACCTGGAGTTCTCCGTCCTGGCGCTCGCGCTGGCCATGCTGATCGCGATCCCGCTCGGGCTGCTGATCGGCCACACCGGGCGCGGCGGGGTCGCCGTGGTCCTGTCGGCCAACCTGGCCAGGGCGCTGCCCACGCTGGGCATGCTGGTGCTGTTCGTGCTGCTGCTCGGCACCGCGTCGATCTGGCCGGTGATCATCCCGCTGGTGCTGCTGGCCGTGCCGCCGATCCTGGTCAACACCTTCGAGGGCATCAGAGGAGTGGATCCCGAGCTGCGTGACGCGGCGTACGGGATGGGGCTGCGCGGCGGGCAGGTGCTCGGGCGGGTGCTGGTGCCCGTGGCCCTGCCCCTGATCCTGCTCGGGCTCAGGCTCTCGGCCATCCAGGTGGTCGCGACCACGACCGTCGCCGCCTACACGGGCCTGGGCGGGCTGGGGCGCTACGTGATCGACGGTTTCGCGACCAAGGATTACGCGAGCGTGGTCGGCGGTTCAGTGTTGATTGTGCTGTTCGCACTCGTGGTGCAGATCGCCTTCACGCTCGTACAGAGGGTGACCGTCTCTCCGGGGGTGAGTCAGCGATTGAAGACTCGATGATTTTCGTACTAACTCCCGCAGAAGGGGAAATCTTATGAGACGCATGTTCGGCACCGCGGCGGTGCTCCTGTCCGCGACGCTCGCGTTGTCCGCTTGCGGCGGCGGTGGCGGCGGGGGCAACCCGCTCGAGACCACGAGCGCGGCGCCCACGGGCTCGGCCTCCGGCGCGGGGACGGTCGTGATCGGGTCGTTCGACTTCGACGAGAGCGTGCTGCTCGGCTCGATCTACGCCCAGGCGCTGGAGGCCAAGGGTGTCCAGGTCGAGGAGAAGCCGCGCATCGGCAGCCGCGAGGTCGTCTACGACCAGGTCAAGAGCGGCGGACTGACCCTCGTGCCCGAGTACAACGGCAACCTGCTGGCCTTCATCGACCAGCAGAACACCGCGACCACCACCGACGAGATCAACACGGCGCTGAAGGAGAAGCTCCCGGCCGAGGTCGAGGTCCTGGACGCCGCCCCAGCCGAGGACAAGGACACCCTGTCCATCTCCAAGGACACCCAAACCAAGCAGTCGCTCAACACCATGGAAGACCTGGCCAAGGTCTCCAAGGACATGATCGTCGGCGGTCCGCCCGAGTTCAAGAAGCGCTGGGAGGCGCGCTTCAAGGACGTCTACGGCATCGAGTTCAAGCAGTGGAAGTCCACCGGCCCGACGACCGCGGACGCCATCAAGGACGGCTCGATCCAGGTGGGCAACGTCTTCAGCACCGACCCGAAGATCACCGCCAACAACCTCGTGCCCCTCGAGGACACCAAGAACATCTTCCCCGCCCAGAACGTGACCCCGCTGCTCTACAAGGCCGGAGCCACCGACGCCGTGCGGACCACGCTCAACGGCGTCTCGGCCAAGCTGACGACCGAGGCCCTGCTCGACATGATGCAGAAGATCGCCGTCAACAAGGACGAGCCCGCCACGGTGGCCAAGGAATGGCTGACCGCCAACGGCCTCGGCTGACCCGCCCGGCGAGGGTCCCCGTCCCCCGGGGGCCCTCGTCGTGAGCGAGTTCACCGACGCCATGGCACAGCTCGCGGCCGGCGTGGCGGTCATCACCGTCCGCGACGACCGCGACGACCTCGGCGCCACGGTCTCCACGCTGATGTCCGTCTCGCTGGAGCCGCCGCTGCTTCTGGTCAGCCTGTCCAGCAGCGGCTATCTCAACGAGGTCATGCTCAGGCGGGACCGCTGGGGCTGCTCCCTGCTCTCCTCCGGCCAGGCGGCCATGGCCAGCCGCTTCGCCACCGCCGGCCGTCCCAGCGCCCGCCACCTCGTGGCCGGCGCCCCGCACCACCGCGGCCCCCACACCGGCGCGCTGGTGCTCCAGGGCGGCGTCGCCGCCCTGGAGGCGGAGACGTCGCAGGTGGTCCCGGCGGGCGACCACACGCTGTTCATCGCGACGGTCCTCGCCGTCGACTACGTGACGCCCTCACTCCAGCCCCTGGTACGGCTCCGCGGCCGCTACCGCGCGGCAGGCGCCTGAGCGAGACGAGTCTTCACGCTGACACGCATCCGGACCTGCTGTGACTCCTAGCGGATCACGTACCAGGCCGGCAGGGTCAGGGGGCCGGTGGCGGGGAGGCCGAGCTCGGCGGACAGCCGGGCGAGCGGGCCCCAGGCGTCCAGCCTGACCCTGGCGAGGGCGGCGGCCCGGTCCTCGCTGGACTCCGGCCCGCGCAGCCGCTCCAGCGGGTTGAGACGCGGGAAGGCGCGCACCGGTGCCTCGTCGGAGAGGCCCGCGCGCTTCCTGGCCAGGGCGAGAGCGTCCTCCAGCCCGCCCAGCTCGTCGACGAGCCCGCGCTCCTGGGCGTCGGCGCCGGTCCAGACGCGGCCTCGGGCCAGCTCGTGGGCGCGTTCGGGGGTGAGGTCGCGGCCCTGGGCCACCTTGCCGACGAAGTCGTCGTAGATGCGGTCCAGCCAGGCGTTGATCCGCGCCCACTGCTCGGGGGAGAAGGCGCGCGAGGTGGAGAACATCCCGGCGTTGGCCCCCTCGGAGACCAGCTCCGAGTTGATCCCGATCTTCTCCAGGAGCTCGGCGAGCACCGGCTTGCCGCCGAAGACGCCGATCGAGCCCGTCAGCGTGCCGGGCTGGGCGACGATCACGTCGGCCGCCATCGAGACGAAGTAGCCGCCGGAGGCCGCCAGGTCGCCCATGGAGACGATGACCGGCTTGACCTTGCGGGTGAGCACGACCTCCCGCCAGACGGTGTCGGAGGCGACGTACGAGCCGCCGGGGCTGTCCACCCGGAAGACGACGGCCTTGACGTGCTCGTCGCGGCGGGCGGCCCGCAGGGCGGCGCTGATCGTGTCGGAGCCCATCGCGCCGCCCCCGCCGAGCGGGCTGCGGCCGCTGCGGCCGGTGCGGATCTGTCCGGCGCCGTGGACGAGGGCGATGCCGTCGGCCGTCGGGTGCGGCAGCTTGCGCACGGCGGCGGCGCGGGCGTAACGGGAGACGTACAGCAGCTGGGCCTCGCCGCCGGCGGACTGCTTGACCTCGTCGTAGACCTCGTCCCGGTAGGCGAGCCCGTCGACCAGCCCGGCCTCCAGGGCCTCGGGGCCGATGAACGGGCCGCGGTCGACGAGCTCGCGCACCTTGGCCGGGTCGAGCCTGCGGCCTTCGGCGATGCCGGCGACGAGCTGGTCGGTGACCGACTCGACGATGCGGGTCATGGACTCGCGGTGCGGCTCGGTCATGTGGTCCTGGGTGAAGGTGTTGGCGGCGGTCTTGTACTCGTGCCGCTGGCCCATCTCGAAGTCGACGCCCAGCTTGGTCAGGGCGCCCTTGACGAAGCGCTGCTCCAGGGCCACGCCGGTCAGCCCGATGTCGCCGCTGGGCTGCAGGTAGACGCGCTCGAACGCGCTGGCCAGGTAGTAAGGCACGGTGCCGCCGGCGAATTCGCCGAACGTCTCGCCGAAGGCCACCGTCAGCTTTCCGGAGGCGCGGAAGCCGAGCACGGCCTGGCGCACCTCCTGGACCAGCGCCAGCCCCAGCGGGTTGCCGCCGATCTTCACGATCAGCGCCTTGACCCGGGAGTCCTTGGCGGCCCGCCTGAGCCCGGCTCGTACGTCGGACAGGCGGGTCTTGCGCATGGACAGCACTGCGGTGAGTGGGTCGGCAGGGGGCCCGTCGGTCAGCCCTTCGGTGAGGTCAAGCTCCAGGATCAGAGGTCCGGTGCGCCGCTGACGGAGCTTGTCGATGCTGTCGATGATCGCCTTGCCTGCATCCATAGAGCCACCCTAAGCGGCAGGAGTCGGCCATGGGTGGCCAACTCCTGCCGAAGCGGACCGCGCAGGGAGACGGCCGACGTCAAGGTGGCGGAAGGGTCAGACGCGCGGCACGCTGCCCGTGGCCGCCCCGACGTCGACCCGGACCGTGGACACCCGCGGCCCGAAGGGGTTGGAGACGACCCGGTCGCCGCTCGCCTGCAGCCGCTGGAGTATCTGGACCGGATTGAGGTGCGGGTAGGCCTGCTTCATCAGCGCGAAGCTGCCCGCCACGTGCGGTGTGGACATCGAGGTGCCGTTCAGCACCCCGTAGGTGTCGTCCGGTACCGAAGAGTTGATCTCCGCGCCCGGCGCGAACAGGTCGAGCAGCTTGCCCCGGTTGGAGAAGGCGGTGATCTGGTCGCGGTCGTTCGTGGCCCCCACGGCGACGGCGCTGGAGACGCAGGCGGGGGAGGCGACGGCGTCACGCCAGCCGGCGTTGCCCGCCGCGGCCACCGGCGCGACGCCGGCGTTCAGGAGCCCGTCGAACTGGTCCTTCAGGGCCCCGGCCTGCGGGTCGCCGTCGCAGTGCTCCCGGTGCGGACCGCCTCCGCCGTAGCTCATGTTCACCGCCGCCACGTTGTGCGTGCGGGCCGTTCGCGCCACGTACTCCAGTGCCAGCTTCTGGTCGGAGGTGAAGCTCATGAAGCAGGGCGCCGCGCCCCCGCAGGTCAGGAGGCTGTCGATGCGGCTGAAAACCTGGATCGGCAGGATTCCGGCGGCCGGCGCGACGCCGTTGCCGGGAGATCCCGCCACCGTCCGGCCGGCCGCGATGCCCGCCACGTGGGTGCCGTGGCTGCACTGGTTGCCGCCGCTGACCATGCACGGCGCGATCTCGGCGTCGGCCGCGCCGGGGCCGGTCTGGCTGGACTGGCCGTTCGGGCAGAGCGAGACGGCCCCGGAGGTCGCGTCCGAGGTCGAGAAGCAGGCCTCGTCCACGATCCTGCCGCTCAGGAACGGGTGGTCGCGGTCGATCCCGGTGTCCAGGACGGCGACGGTGGTGCCCCGGCCGGTCCAGCCCGATGCGTTGGCGTCGTCCGAGGCGATCACCCCGGTGCTGTCGTCCAGGAACGCGACGCTCAGCGTGTCCTGGTACACCGCCTTGACCCGGGGGTCCTTCCGCAGCTCGGCCAGCGTGGTGCTGTCGATCTCGGCGACGAGGAAGTTCGGCGACTCCGTGGCCTCCAGCACGCTGGCCGTGGTCGAGGCCTTCTCGATGTCGCCGGCGACGGCGCTGACGCTGTGGCCGGGCCTGAGCTCGACGATCGAGCGCACCTTCTGCCGGGCGTCGATCTCGGCGGCCAGCGTCGGGCTGATGGCCGGGTCGCCGGTGTCCGGGGCGCCGGCCCGTGCCGTGGCCGGCGCCCCGGCGAGCAGCGCCGTGGCCGTGGCGAGCGCGAGGCCGCCCGCCGTGAGAGAACGTGAACGCACCGGTTCCTCCGAGATGTCGCAGACAGTCGGGGGGCGGCTGGGCGATAGATCCCCGCAGGTGTTGCCGGTGATGCGTCGGTTTCCTAAGTGACGGAGGAGGCTTTTAGCGAGATTTAGCGATACTCGTGACCGCCCGCTTGAGCGCCGCGCTCGTGGACTTGCTACTCAGTCGCACCTTCTCGGCGGAGTTGAGGGTCTTGGTGTTGTTCATCCCCTGCGCCCAGTTGAGCCAGCCCGTGAGCAGTGCGCTGTCCAGCCGCTGCTTGGCGGTCTTGGCGCCCTTCAGCACCCGGTAGGCCTTGCCCAGCGACGAGGCCTTGGTCAGCTCGGGGAAGACCTTGCTGGCCTTGTGCGCCAGCTTCAGATAGCAGGTGAGCGTGGCGTCGGCCATCGTGCCACTGCCGCGGTGGATCTCCACGGCCCACTGCTTGGCCGTCATCCGCTTGCCCGCCGTGCCACGCGTGCAGACGGTGGCGGCAGGGGTGGTGGCGGCGGGCGAAGGCGTCACCGTGAGGGTCACCGTGACCGTGATGGTCGGCAGCGGGATCGGCGTCGGGTCCGGCTCGTCCGCCCCCGGGTCGTCGGGCTCGGGCGTCGGGCCGCTGCCCGTGGGGTCGGGCTCCGGTTCGGGGCCCGGGTCGTCCGGGCCGGGGGCCGGGGCGGACGGCGGGCTCTGGCTGATGTCCGGCTGCGGCGCCGTGCCGTTCAGCGCGGCGGCCACGTCCAGCCGCGGCGTGCGCACCTCGGCGCCGTTCGCCTGGTAGACGTACGGCCTGCCGGTCGTCTTGAGCTTGTCGATCAGCTCGGGCATCGGGGACTGCGGGAACCTGGCCTTCAGCAGGGCCAGGGCGCCCGCCACGTGCGGGGTGGCCATCGAGGTGCCGCTGTGGACCGCCATCTGGTTGTCCGGCACCGACGACTCGATGTCCACGCCCGGCGCGAACAGGTCGAGCAGCGCGCCCCTGTTGGAGAAGTCGGCGATGGCGTCGCCGTCGTCGTTCGCGCCGACCGCCACCGCCGAGGAGATGCAGGAGGGGAACGAGGCGCCTTCGAAGAACTCGTTGCCCGCGGCCACCACGGTCGCGATGCCCTTGGCCAGCAGGGCGTCGATCTTCGGCTTGAAGACCAGGCCCTCCTCGCTGCCGTCGCAGGAGCTCTCGGACGGCATGCCGCCCAGGCTCAGGTTGACGGCGGCGATCGGCTCGCTCAGCGAGGCCACGTGGTCCAGGGCCAGCCGCAGCGACGACTCGAAGGCCAGCAGGCAGGACGGCTCGCCGCACATGTCCTCGTCGTCGACCCGGCTGAAGACCTGCACCGCGATGATCCCCGCGCCGGGGGCCACGCCACCGCTGCCCGCGGCGATGCCGGCCACGTGGGTGCCGTGCTCGCACAGGTTCACGCCGCCCGCCAGGCACTTGGCGGTGGTGGCGTCGGCCGAGCCCGGGCCGGTCTGGCTGATCTGCCCGTTCGGGCAGAGCGTATCGACGCCCTGCTCCATGGCGGAGAAGCAGGCTTCGGCGACGATCCGGCCGCCGAAGAACGGGTGGTCGCGGTCGATCCCGGTGTCCAGGATGACGACGTTCTGGCCGCTGCCCGTGTGGCCCGCGGCGTGCGCCTGGTCGGCGCCGATCTGCTTGATGCTGGAGGCCAGCGACGGCGGGTAGGCGCGGTCCCGGTGGATGGAGGTGACCCGGGGGTTCTCGGCGAGTGCGGCCAGCTCCTTCGCGGTGCCCTCGACGACCATGAACGGCTGGCTCGCCGGCTGGAGGAGGACCTCCACGCTGTCCGCCGCCGCCTGGCCGGCCACCGCCGCGTGCTGCGCCGGGTCGGTCAGCTCGACGATGGCGCGCACGGTGCCGCCGTCGACGGCTAACCCCTCCTCGACCTTCTCCTCAGCGCTCCGGGTGACGCCGGGAGTGGGGGTCGGATCCTCGGCGAAGGCGGGCGCCGCAGGGATCAGGGCCAGCATGATCGAGCACACGATCAGGGGGCGAAGTCGCACCGGGGTCCTCCGAGAAGGGATGATCTCGGAGTTTAGAGTGATTTGTCAGAAGCGCACAGGCCCGGGAGGCGCTTTCCCACCAGACTTTCAGTCAGTCGGCGCCGGAATCGACAGCCAGACCGCGCCCAGCGACGGCACCCGCAAGGTCGTCGAGTACGGCAGGCCGTGCCAGGGCTCCTCGACCGCCTCCACCGAGCCCAGGTTGCCCACTCCGCTGCCCCAGTACTCGTAGGCGTCGGTGTTGACCGCCTCCGTCCACTGCCCGCCGTAGGGCAGGCCGAGCCGGTAGTTCTCGTGCGCCCCGCCGCTGAAGTTGACCACGCACGCCACCGCGGACCCGTCGGCCGCGTAGCGCAGGAACGACAGCGTGTTGCCCGGAGCGTCGTCGGCGTCGATCCACCGGAACCCCTCCGGCCTCGTGTCCTGCTCCCACAGCGCCGGGGTCTCCCGGTAGAACCGGTTGAGGTCGCGCACCAGCCGCTGCACGCCCTGGTGCCCGTCGAACTCCAGCACCCACCAGTCGAGCCCGCGCTCCTCCGACCACTCCGAGCCCTGGCCGAACTCCCCGCCCATGAACAGCAGCTGCTTGCCCGGATGCGCCCACATGAACGCCAGCAGGGCGCGCAACTGGGAGAAGCGCTGCCACTCGTCGCCCGGCATCTTGCCCAGCAGCGAGCCCTTGCCGTGCACGACCTCGTCGTGCGACAGCGGCAGCACGTAGTTCTCCGAATAGGCGTAGATGAGGGAGAAGGTCATCTGGTGGTGGTGATACTGCCGGAAGACCGGTTCGTGCCGCAGATACTCCAGCGTGTCGTGCATCCAGCCCATGTTCCACTTGAAGCCGAACCCGAGCCCGCCCAGGTGCACCGGCCGCGAGACGCCGGGCCAGGCCGTGGACTCCTCGGCGATGGTGGTGATGCCGGGCGCCTCCCGATAGCAGACGGCGTTCATCTCCTTGATGAACTCGACCGCGTCGAGGTTCTCCCTGCCGCCGTAGACGTTCGGCGTCCACTCGCCCTCGCGCCGCGAGTAGTCCAGGTAGAGCATCGAGGCCACCGCGTCCACCCGCAGGCCGTCGATGTGGAACTCCCGCAGCCAGTAGACGGCGTTGGCCACCAGGAAGTTGCGCACCTCCCTGCGGCCGAAGTCGAAGACGTAGGTCCCCCAGTCGGGGTGCTCGCCGCGCCCCGGGTCGGCGTGCTCGTACAGCGGGGTCCCGTCGAAGCGGGCCAGCGCCCACTCGTCCATCGGGAAGTGCGCGGGGACCCAGTCCAGCAGCACCCCGACGCCCCTGCGGTGCATCTCGTCCACGAAGTGCCGGAACTCGTCGGGCGTGCCGAACCTGGCCGTCGGGGCGTAGTAGGAGGTCACCTGGTAGCCCCACGACCCGCCGAACGGGTGCTCGGCCACCGGCAGCAGCTCCACGTGCGTGAAGCCCAGGTCGGCGACGTACTCCGAGAGCTGGTCGGCCAGCTCCAGGTAGGACAGGCCGGGCCGCCACGAGCCCAGGTGCACCTCGTAGATGCTCATCGGCCGGCGCTGTGCCTGCTTGCCGCCGCGCTCGGCCATCCACTCCTCGTCCTGCCAGGAGTAGCTCGACTGCTCGACCACCGAGGCGGTCTGCGGCGGCACCTCGGTCCGCCTGGCCATCGGGTCGGCCTTGTCCCGCCACACGCCGTCGGCGCCGAGGATCTGGTACTTGTACCGCTCGCCCGCCGTGATGCCGGGGACGAACAGCTCCCAGACGCCCGAACGGCCCAGCGAGCGCATCGGGTGGGCGGTGCCGTCCCAGTGGTTGAAGTCGCCGACGACCCTGATGCCGCGGGCGTTCGGCGCCCAGACGGCGAACGCCGTGCCCGGCACGTCCTGGTGTTCCATCACGCGGGCGCCGAGCACCTCCCACAGCCGCTCGTGCCGCCCCTCGCCGATCAGGTGCAGGTCCACCTCCCCCAGCGTGGGCCAGTGGCGGTATGGATCGCGCACCTCGTGCGTCTCGCCTCCGCCGTACTGCACGCTCAGCGTGTACTCGGGCACCTTGTCCAGTCCTGGGACAGTGGTTTCGAACACCCCGTGAGCCTGATGCCTCATGTCGTGGGCGGTGCCGTCCTCCAGCACCACCCGGACACGTTCGGCGAGCGGGCGCAGCGCGCGGAAGGTCACCCCGCCTGCCACGGGGTGCGCTCCGAGCACGGAGTGCGGATCGTGGTGCGCCCCGCCCGCGAGGCGGTCGAGCTCTGTCCTCATCGGCATGCTCCCAACCCTGCCCTACGACGACCGTCCAACCCAGCCACTGCCCGCATTCACCGAGACAATCACCGAAAGTGCGGAATCTTGGGTTTATCCGGAGCGGAAACCACCACTTCGATCACTATCGACTTGACCTCAAGCTTGGTTGACCTTCTAGATTTCCATGCATGAACATGCAACGTGCCGGCCGGCGGGAGTGGATCGGACTGGCCGTCCTCATCCTGCCGACCCTCCTGCTCTCCATCGACGTGACCGTCCTGCACCTGGCGGTGCCCGCCCTGAGCGAGGAACTCCGGCCGACCGGCGCGCAGCTTCTCTGGATCAACGACATCTACGGGTTCCTCATCGCCGGGTTCCTCATCACGATGGGCAACATCGGCGACCGGATCGGCCGCAGGAAGCTGCTGCTGATCGGCGCGGCCGCGTTCGCCGTCGCCTCGACGCTGGCCGCCTACGCGCCGAGCGCCGACGTGCTCATCGCCGCGCGGGCGCTGCTCGGCGTGGCCGGGGCGACGCTGATGCCGTCGACGCTGGCGTTGATCCGCAACATGTTCCACGACCCCGCCCAGCGCACCACGGCGATCAGCCTGTGGATGGTCGGGTTCACCGGCGGCATGGTGATCGGGCCCCTGGTGGGCGGGGTGCTGCTGGAGAACTTCTGGTGGGGGTCGGTGTTCCTGCTCGGGGTGCCGGTCATGGCCGTGCTCCTGGTGACCGGCCCGCTGCTCCTGCCGGAATACCGCGCCCCTGCCACCGGCCGCGTCGACCTGGTCAGCGTGGTCCTGTCGGTGGTCGCCGCGCTCACCACCGTCTACGGCGTCAAGGAGCTCGCCGCCGAAGGGCCCGGCACGGTTCCCCTGCTCGCCGTGCTCGCCGGTCTCGGGCTCGCCCTCGCCTTCGTACGGCGTCAGCGTACGATCCCCGAACCGTTGCTGGACCTGAAGCTGTTCGCCGAGCGGCGCTTCAGCGGCTCGCTGAGCACACTGATGCTGGTCATCCTGACGGGACCGGGAGTCGGCCTGCTGGTCGGCCAGTACATGCAGCTCGTCCTCGGCCTGTCGCCGCTGGAGGCCGGACTGTGGAGCCTGCCCTCGGTCGTGGCGGTCATCACCGGGTTCGTGGTGTCGCCGATGCTGGCGCGCCGGATCCGGCCCGGCTACCTGGCGGTGGGCGGTCTGGTGCTGGCAGCGGCCGGGATCCTGCTGCTCACCGTGGGCGAACCCGGGCTCGGGCTGGTGGTGGCGGGGCAGACGGCGTACTTCCTCGGCGGGTCGCCGCTGCTCGTGCTCGGCACCGACCTGGTGATCGGCTCGGCGCCGCCCGAGCGGTCGGGGTCGGCGGCGGCGCTGTCGGAGACGGCCCAGGAGTTCGGCGGCGCGGTCGGCCTGGCCGTCTTCGGCAGCATCGCGGCCGCCGTCTACCGTGCCGGGCTCGACGTGCCCGAAGGCGTCTCGGCGTCGGCGGCCGAGGCCGCCGGCGACACGCTCGGCGGTGCGGTCGCGGTCGCGGTCGAGCAGCCGGCGCCGATCGCCGCCGCGCTGCTCGACTCCGCCCGCGCCGCCTTCACCGGGGGCCTCGCCGCCGTGGCGGTCGCGAGCGCCGTGGTGTTGCTGGTGGCGGCGGCGCTCGCCGCGACGGTGCTGCGCCAGGTCCCCCCGTCGGGCAGCGCTCCCGCCGACGCCCCGGCGGAACGCGAACCGGTGCCACTGGGGGAGTGACCCGGCGGGGCCGGGTCTCCACGGGGAACACGGTGAGCGACGAGGCGGGCCGGTGTCCGGTCGGCGGCCGGGCGCGGCGGCGACCACCTCGACGGCGGCATCATGGCCGTCCCCCAGATGATCGGCCGGCCAGATCGCCGGCTTCCTGGAGGCGGGGCGCCGGTGGCCTCGGAGAAGGCGCCGGTGGCCGACTTCACCGACACGCTGTTGCTGCCGTGGACGCACGCGATGGCGGACCTCATCCCGGAGTGGACGGAGAAGATCGAGGGCCTAGGCGTGCCGGAAGGCGGCCAGCGGGATGGAGATCCACGAGGGGCGGTTGCGGGACTCGTAGACGACCTCGTACACCGCCTTGGACAGCTCGAACGCGCGCAGCAGGGCCGCGTCACCCGTCGTGATCGTCCCGCCGCCCTGGACGTACCCGTCGAGGAACGCGGCCCTGTTGCGCTCGGCCCACTGCTCGGCCTTCGGCTCCAGTTTCGCGGCCTCGGCGTGCCCGGCAAGCAGGTGCCGGGCGGCGTAGTCGAACGAGCGGAGCATCCCGGCCACGTCGCGTAGCGGCGAGGACAGCGCCCTGCGCTCGGCCAGCGGCTGGCCGGGCTCGCCCTCGAAGTCGAGCACCACCCAGTCGGAGGTGGTGCGCATCACCTGGCCCAGGTGGTAGTCGCCGTGCACGCGCTGTACGGGCACCTCGGTGGTCAGGTCCTCGACCTGGTGGTAGGCCGCCTCCAGCACGCCGACGTGCTCGCGCAGTTCGGGCACCTCGGCCACGGCGCGCCCGAGCTTGCGCCGGAACCCCTCGGCCATCCGCTTGACCTCGTGCGTCTCCACGGTCCCGGTGGGGAAGGCCTGGGCCAGCTCATGGTGGACGCGCGCGGTGGCGGCGCCGAGCCGGCACGCCTCGGCGGCGAAGTCGCCGCCCGCCTCGGCCGCGGCGAGGCCGGGCAGCGAGTTGTACAGGTCACGCACGCTGGTGAGCGCCAGGTCCCAGCCGTCGGTCGAGTTGGACAGGAACTCCTGCATGATCGCCAGCGTGGTCGGGGTCCCGTCGAGGCCGGTCTCGATCCACCCGTACGGCTGGGCGATGTGCGGGGCGTGCCGGTCGGCCAGCGCGGTGATGATCTCGAGCTCGGGGTTGACGCCCGGGATGAGGCGGCGGAACAGCTTGCAGATGTAGCCCTCGCCGAACACCAGCGAGGTGTTGGACTGCTCGGCGCCGAGCACCATGCTGCGGATGGAGGTGTCGATCTCGACGCCCGGCATGTGCCTGAAGCGCACCTCGCCCTGACCGGCGCCGCTCGCCATGGACTCGAGGATCCAGTGGGTCAGCTCCGGGTCGTGGACGGCGTCGTAGACCTGCCACTGCTCGTGCCGGCCGATGAGGGCGTGCTGGAGGGTGTCGGGGAGCTGCCTGCGCATGCCGAGCAGGAGCTGGTAGCGCTCCCGCGAGCCTTCCTGCCACACAGCGACGATCAGGTGGCGCAGGCAGGGGTCGCCCGCCTCGATCGTCGCGTCGGACTCGATCGACAGGGAGTCGATCGGGCGCCCCTTGCCACCGAACCAGCGCTGATGTCCGATCCACGCGGCAAGGAGCTCATCCAGCACGTCTTACTCCTCCTGGGTGATGGCAGGCGGGAGAGTGAACCAGTAGAACCCATGCCCAGGAAGCGTCAAAAGATACGGAAGCTCACCAATTGGTGGAAATGGAACCCCGCCCATCGTCTCGACCGGCGAGACGCCGACGAATCTCCGCAGGTCCAGCTCCACCGGCTGCGGGAAGCGGGACAGGTTGTTCACGCAGAGCATCCGGTCGTCGCCCAGCTCGCGGACGAACGCGAGCACGCTCGGGTTGGATGAGTTGAGCTCGGCGAACTCGCCGAGCCCGAACACCGGATGGCGCTTACGGATCTCGATCATGCGCCTGGTCCAGTGGAGCAGCGAGCCGGAGCTCTTCTGCTGCGCCTCGACGTTCAGCGCCTGGTAGCCGTAGAGCGGGTCCATGATGACCGGCAGGTAGAGCCGCCCCGGATCGCAGTCGGAGAAGCCGGCGTTGCGGTCGGGGTCCCACTGCATGGGCGTGCGCACGCCGTCGCGGTCGCCGAGCCAGATGTTGTCGCCCATGCCGATCTCGTCGCCGTAGTAGAGCACCGGGGAGCCCGGCAGCGACAGGAGCAGCGCGGTGAACAGCTCGATCTGGTTGCGGTCGTTCTCCAGCAGGGGGGCGAGACGGCGGCGGATGCCGACGTTGGCCCGCATGCGGGGATCCTTGGCGTACTCGGTGTACATGTAGTCGCGTTCCTCGTCCGTGACCATTTCGAGCGTCAGCTCATCGTGGTTACGGAGGAAAATCCCCCATTGGCAGTTTTCGGGGATCTTCGGGGTTTGTGCGAGGATTTCCGAGATGGGGTATCGGGACTCCCTGCGCACCGCCATGAAGATGCGCGGCATCAGCGGGAAGTGGAAGGCCATGTGGCACTCGTCGCCGCCGCCCACCGAGTCGCCGAAGTACTCCACCACGTCCGAGGGCCACTGGTTGGCCTCGGCGAGCAGCACCCTGTCGGGATAGATCCGGTCGACCTCCTTGCGGACCCGCTTGAGGTATTCGTGCGTCCTCGGCAGGTTCTCGCAGTTGGTGCCCTCCTCCTCGAACAGGTACGGCACCGCGTCCAGCCGGAACCCGTCGATGCCCAGGTCCAGCCAGAAGCGCAGCACCTCCAGCATCGCGTCCTGCACGGCCGGGTTCTCGTAGTTGAGATCCGGCTGGTGGTGGAAGAAGCGGTGCCAGTAGTACTGGCCGCGCACCGGGTCGTAGGTCCAGTTGGACGTCTCGGTGTCGATGAAGATGATCCGGGCGTCGGAGTAGGCCGTGTCGGTGTCGGACCACACGTAGAAGTCGCCGAACGGTCCCTCCGGATCGTGCCGGGCGGCCTGGAACCACGGGTGGGCGTCGCTGGTGTGGTTCATCACGAGGTCCGCGATGACGCGCATGCCGCGTTTGTGCGCCTCGTCCACCAGCTTGACGAAGTCTCCGAGGTCGCCGAACTCGGGAAGGATCTTCATGAAGTCGGCGATGTCGTAACCGCCGTCGCGCAGCGGCGATTCGTACAGCGGCAGCAGCCAGAGGCAGTCGACTCCGAGCCACTGCAGGTAGTCGAGTTTGCCGATCAGGCCCTTGATGTCGCCGGTGCCGTCTCCGTTGGAGTCGGCGAAGCCCCTGATCAGGACCTCATAGAAGACCGCACGTTTGTACCAGTAGGGATCGCGAGGCT
This sequence comes from Nonomuraea sp. LPB2021202275-12-8, assembly GCF_037044575.1. Lineage (NCBI taxonomy): Bacteria > Bacillati > Actinomycetota > Actinomycetes > Streptosporangiales > Streptosporangiaceae > Nonomuraea > Nonomuraea sp. LPB2021202275-12-8. The sequence continues at coordinate 59,663 of NZ_JBAHWD010000004.1, forward strand.
TCTCCTCGTCGAAGGAGTTGGGAATGGGTGTGGAGCTCATGAGCTCTCCCCTCGGGGGCTCATGAGGGAGGCGCTTTCACACACGTTGAAGACTCCCCGCTGAATTCAGTTCTACCGTGGCGAGGCCCGGACGGTGAGAATGTGGGCAGGCTGGATGTGAGGGTCGAGACGCACGTAGTTGCTCTGCCGCCAGCGGTAGGACTCGCCCGACAACTCGTCGTCCACGACGAACTCGGCGTTCCAGTCGAGCCCGATCGCGGGCAGGTCGAGATCGACCGTCGCCTCGTGGGTGTGGTGAGGGTCCAGGTTGATCACTGCCAGAACGACGTCGCCCAGCCCGTGCCTTCGTGTGGCCGTGTCATAGGCGCCCGGGAGTCGCTTGGAAAAGCAGATCATGTCCGGTTGGTCGACCCTGTGGAACCGTAGATTACGCAATTCCTGCAGTGCGGGATGGGCTCTTCGAAACAAATTCAAATGCGTGATGAGAGGAGCCATACTGCGGCCTTCTCGTTCAGCAAGAACCCAATTACGAGGTTTGTACTGATATTTTTCGCTATCTAGATATTCCTCACTGCCGGGCCGTACCGGGACATTCTCTGCCAGCTCGTAACCGGAGTACACACCCCAGGTCGGTGAGGCGAGAGCGGCGAGCACGGCCCTGATCTTGAAGGCGGGCACGCCTCCGTGCTGGAGGTATTCGTGCAGGATGTCAGGCGTGTTGACGAACAGGTTGGGCCGCAGGAAGTGCGACGTCTCGTCCGCCAGCTCCGCCAGATACGCCTCCACGTCCCACTTGGTGTTCTTCCAGGTGAAGTACGTGTAGGACTGGTGGAAGCCCACCTTGGCCAGCGCCTGGAGCATCGGCGGCCGGGTGAACGCCTCCGACAGGAAGAGCACGTCGGGGTCGCTCGCGTGGATGTCGGCCATCAGCCGCTCCCAGAAGGCCACCGGCTTGGTGTGCGGGTTGTCCACCCGGAAGATCCGCACCCCGTGGTCCATCCAGTGCCGCACCACCCGCTTGACCTCGGCGTAGATGCCCTCGGGATCCCTGTCGAAGTTGAGCGGGTAGATGTCCTGATACTTCTTGGGCGGGTTCTCGGCGTAGGCGATCGTCCCGTCCGCCCTGATCGTGAACCACTCCGGGTGCTCCTTGACCCATGGATGGTCGGGAGAGCACTGCAGCGCGAAGTCGAGCGCCACCTCCATGCCCAGCTCACGGGTGCGGGCGACGAACTCGTCGAAGTCCTCGATGGTGCCCAGGTCCGGGTGGATCGCGTCGTGCCCGCCGTCCTCCGAGCCGATCGCCCACGGCGAGCCCGGCTCGTCGGGCTCGGGGCTGAGCGTGTTGTTGCGGCCCTTGCGGAACGTCTGGCCGATCGGGTGGATCGGCGGCAGGTAGACGACGTCGAAGCCCATCTTGGCGACCGCGGGCAGGCGCTTCGCGGCAGTCTGGAAATTTCCGGACTTGGAGATGCCGTCCTCGTTGACCACCGCGCCCTCGGACCGCGGGAAGAACTCGTACCAGGAGCCGTACAGCGCCCGGCGCCTGTCCACCCTGATCCGCTGCTGTTTGGCCCTGGTCACCAGGTCGCGCAGCGGATGGGCCTCCAGCAGCGAGGCTGTCTCCGGCAACTGCGCGATCGACAGCCGGGCCCGCGGGTCCAGCTCCTCGTCGCGCAGCGTGGCCGCGATGGCGAGCAGGGCGGCCCGGTGCCCGCACGCGGCCTCGCCGTTGGCGCCGTTCCGGCCGTTCTTGCGAACGTCGTTGCGGGCCTGGACGGCCGGGTGCCCGGAGCCGTCGGAGCCGGGGCAGTCGGCCTGCCGCACGGCCCTGGCGGCGCGCTCGAACAGCCGGGCGCCCTCCTCGCACATCAGATCGGTGTCCATGCCACGCGGGATCTTGATCTCCGCGTCGTGCAGCCAGGTGGCGATGGGATCACTCCACGCCTCCACGCGGAACAGCCAGTCGCCCTCGGTGGGCAGGCTGACCTCCACCGACCACCGATCGGTGGCCGGCGTGACCTCGCGCATCCGTCTCAGCCGGCCACGCTGCCCGTCGGGCGCGGTGAGCACCACGCCCGCGGCCACGGCGTCGTGGCCTTCTCTGAACACGGTCGCCGAGACCTCGAAGGTCTCGCCGGCGACCGCCTTGGCGGGCCACTGCCCGCAGTCGACGACGGGGGAGATGTCCGTGATGGGAATTCGTCCGATCATCGCATTTCAAGGTTGCGACGGCACACTCGGTACCGCCGGAGGCTTTCCGTAGCAGGAACGATCCTTGCATGTAAATTGCGGGCAGCAGTGGATAGACCTCCCGAGTGTCACCGGGAGAGCTGACATTGGAGAAAGTTGCCCCAATCGTCCCTCTTCATGCTTCGTCCCGGAAGGTGGTTTGAAGGCCGTTGCCGGGGGTGAAGGACTCAGAGGTCCCTCCTAGCCCGTAGGGTTCGAAACTGTGAGAGCTATCCGCCGGTTCACCGTCCGGACTGTCCTGCCCGCGGAGCTGGCCGCACTCGGCGAGCTCGTGCACAACCTGCGCTGGTCCTGGCATCCCGAGACGCTGGACCTGTTCGCCGAGGTCGACTCGGACCTCTGGGAGCAGGTCGGCCACGACCCGGTCGCCCTGCTGGGCGCCGTGGGGCCCGACAGGCTGGCCGAGCTGGCCGCCGACCGCCGCTTCCTGCGCCGTCTCGCCGACGCCGCCGACGATCTGCGCGAGTACATGACCGCGCCGCGGTGGTATCAGACGCTGCCCGACGCCGCGCGGGCCATCGCCTACTTCTCCCCCGAATACGGCATCGCCGCCGCCCTGCCGCAGTATTCGGGCGGCCTGGGCATCCTGGCCGGAGACCACCTCAAGGCGGCGAGCGACCTGGGCGTGCCGATCCTGGCCGTCGGGCTCCTCTATCGCCACGGTTACTTCACTCAGTCGCTCTCGCCAGAGGGCTGGCAGCTGGAGCACTACCCGTCGCTCGACGCGGGCGGCCTGCCGCTGAGCCTGCTCAAGGACGACGACGGCACCCCGGTCAGGGTCCGCATCGGGCTGCCCGGCGAGCGGGTGCTGCACGCGCAGGTCTGGGTGGCGCAGGTCGGCAGGGTGCCGCTGCTGCTGCTCGACTCCGACGTGGCGGAGAACGACAACGCCGCCCGCGACGTCACCGACCGTCTCTACGGCGGCGGCACCGACCACCGCCTGATGCAGGAGCTGCTGCTGGGCGTGGGCGGGGTGCGGGCCATCCGCTCCTACTGCCGCATCACCGGGCACGCCGACCCCGAGGTCTTCCACACCAACGAGGGCCACGCCGGATTCCTCGGCCTGGAGCGCATCCGCGAGCTGACCGAGGCCCGGCTCTCCTTCGACGAGGCACTGGAGGCGGTGCGCGCCGGCACGGTCTTCACCACCCACACCCCCGTCCCCGCGGGCATCGACCGATTCCCCGTCGACATGATCGCCCGCCAGTTCGGCGGCGACAACGCCTGGCCCACCGTCCCGGTCGAGCGCATCCTCGCGCTGGGCGCGGAGGCCGACCCCAGCAGGTTCAACATGGCCGTCATGGGCATGCGCCTGGCGCAGCGGGTCAACGGCGTCTCCAAACTGCACGGCCAGGTCAGCCGCGACATGTTCAAAGAACTGTGGCCGGGATTCGACCTGGACGTGGTGCCGATCGGCTCGATCACCAACGGCGTGCACGCGCCGACCTGGGTGGGGCGCGAGCTCATGGAGCTGGTCGCCCGCGAGCTGCCCTCGCTGCTGGAGAGGGCGCGCGGCTGGGAGGGCGTCCAGAAGATCCCCGACGCCGAGATCTGGAACATCAGGGGCATCCTGCGCGCCCGCCTGGTCCAGGGCGCCAGGGACAGGCTGCGCAAGTCCTGGCGCGCCCGAGGCGCGTCCCGGGCCGAGCTCGGCTGGATCGACGACGTGCTGGACCCGGAGGTGCTGACCATCGGGTTCGCCCGGCGGGTGCCGTCCTACAAGCGGCTCACGCTGATGCTGCGCGACCCCGACCGGCTGACCGAGCTGCTGCTGGACCCGGACAAGCCGGTGCAGATCGTGATCGCGGGCAAGGCCCACCCCGCCGACGAGGGCGGCAAGAAGCTGATCCAGCAGATCGTCAAGTTCGCCGACCGACCCGAGGTGCGCCACCGCATCGTCTTCCTGCCGGACTACGACATGACCTTGGGCCAGCTCCTCGTCCAGGGCTGCGACGTCTGGCTCAACAACCCGCTGCGCCCGCTGGAGGCCTCGGGCACGTCCGGCATGAAGTCGGCGCTCAACGGCGGACTCAACTTGTCCATCCGCGACGGCTGGTGGGACGAGTGGTACGACGGCACCAACGGCTGGGCCATCCCCACGGCCGACGGGGTGAGCGATTCCGACAGGCGTGACGAGCTCGAGGCGACCGCCCTCTACGACCTGATCGAGCACGAGGTGTCCGACCGCTTCTACGACAGGGCCGGCGACGGGCTGCCGCGCCGGTGGATGGAGATGGTCAAGCACACGCTGGCCTCGCTCGGGCCCAAGGTGCTGGCCGGCCGGATGCTGCGCGACTACGTGGTGGGCCTCTACTCGCCCGCCGCCGGCGCGGCCCGCGCGCTGTCGGCCGACTCCTACACACCTGCCAAGGCGTTCGCCGCCTGGCGGCTGAAGGTCACCAGGGCATGGCCGGGCGTGCGCGTGGAGCACGTGGAGGCCGCGGGCATCGGCGACACCCCGGAGGTGGGCGCGGCGCTGGAGCTGCGCGCCACGATCGCGCTGGGCGACCTGGAGCCGGGCGACGTGCTGGTGGAGGCGGCCTACGGCAAGGTGGGCCCGCACGACGAGCTGGTCCACCCGGCCTACATCGAGCTGACGCCCGGTGACGTGGACGACGACGGCCGGGCCCACTACACCGGCGTGGTCCCGCTGGACCGCACCGGCGCGTTCGGCTACACCGTCCGCGTGGTCCCGCACCACCCGCTGATGGCCGCCAAGGCCGAGCTGGGCCTCATCGCCGTGCCCGAGGAGCCGGCCGGGATGACGAACGGCACTCTGCGCTGATCCGGTGCCGGTAGCAAAGCGGTGAACGACCGGCATAATCGGGACTGTGGACGACAGCGGCAACGGCCTGCGGGCTGACAATCTGGTGGCCACGGTCCGAGGTGTGCTGCCGTCCCTGACGCCGGCCGCGCGGACCGTCGCCCGCCTGATCCTCGAGGATCCCGCGACGGTGGCGCGGAGCACCATCACCGAGCTGTCGGCCGCCTCCGGCACCAGCGAGGCCACCATCGTGCGGACGGCGCGGCTGCTCGGCTTCGCCGGCTATCCGCAGCTCCGGCTCGCCCTGGCGGCGGCCGCCGCCCAGCCCGATCGGCTGGTGCCCGGCGACCTGGCTCCCGACGATCCGCTGTCGGAGGTCATCCAGAAGGTGGCCAGGGCCGAGTCCGAGGCGATCAACGACACGGTCGCCCAGCTCACCTCGGAGCGGCTCGGCCTGGTCGTCGACGCCATCGCCGGCGCGCGCCGGGTGGACGCCTACGGGGTGGGCGCCTCCGGTCTGGTGGCGGAGGACGTGGCCCAGAAGCTGCTGCGCATCGGCATGTCCAGCCACGCCTTCCAGGACGCCCACCTGGCGCTGACCAGCGCGGTGCTGCTCAAGCCGGGCGACGTGGCGATCGGCATCAGCACCTCGGGTCAGACGCCCGACGTGATCGAGCCGCTGCGGCTGGCGGGGGAGGCGGGCGCGACCACCGTCGCGATCACCAACAACCCCCGCTCCGCCATCGCGGAGCTGGCCGAGCACGTGCTCATCTCGGCCGGGCGCGAGACGGAGTTCCGTCCCGGCGCCCTGGCCAGCCGGATCAGCCAGCTCCTCGTCGTCGACTGTGTGTTCGTCGGCGTCGCCCAGCGCACGTTCGACTCCTCTCAGGAGGCTCTCACGAGCACCAGGCGCGCCGTCGCGGACTTCACCAGGCGAACGACACCCGCACGTCGTCAGCCTTGACGAACATCACCCGGTGCCCGAACTGGATCTGCAGATACTTCGTCTTGCCCCGGACCACCGTGTGGCCGGCCGGGTCGAAGGTGACGGCCCGGTAGTACTCCGCCGGCGCGAGTCCGGACAGCGTGTACTTCTCGCCTGCCGAGAACGTGTACTGCAGCGGGGTGACCGCCTGATACGGGATGCCCTCGGGGTAGGCCTCCTGCTCCGGATACGCCCTGCCGTACACCGGGACGGTCGCCAGGCCCGGCTTGGGCGTCACCACGAGTCCCGCCGACGGGATGGCGGTCGGCGCCGAGGCCGGGTTGTGGAACCAGGCCTTCTGGCCGAGATACCAGATCGCCGTCCAGTCGCCCTGCCGCTCGGCCACCGCGTAGCGCTGGCCGGTGCTCGCCCTGGCGCTGTGGTCGTACACGCTGTAGAGCGACTCGCCCGTGGGGTGCTTGCCGATGTCCTTGACCAGCGGCGCGTCCGCGCGCGGCTCGGTGCGCAGCCAGACGGTGTGCGCGCTGAGCGGCGGGCAGGCGGCCTCCGGGTTCTTGCGGTCGCAGCCGTAGAAGTACGGCTTGTTGGTGGCGAAGTCGGGCCTGATCATCACGCTGCCGGCCTTCGGGCCGCCGAACGGGTGCAGCGGCGCGCCGAGCAGCTTGAAGTAGTGCGCCCAGTCCCAGAACGGTCCCGGGTCCTCGTGCATGCCCCGGACCGTGGTCGGCAGGGTGCCGGGCACGTTGTCGTGGCCGATGATGTGCGCGCGGTCGAGCGGCACGCCGTGCCTGATCGCCAGATAGCGCACGAGCCTGGCCGAGGTGCGGTACATCGCCTCGGTGTACCAGGTGGTGCCCTCGGCCAGGAATCCCTCGTGCTCCAGGCCGATGGACTTGGCGTTGATGTACCAGTTGCCGGCCTGCCAGCCTACGTCCTTGGCCTTGATGTGCTGGGCGATGTGGCCGTCGGCGGAGCGCAGGGAGTAGTGCCAGCTCGCCCGGTTGGTCGGGTTCTCCACCAGCCCGATCGACGGGCGGAAGTAGCCCTCCATGTCATGAATGACGATGTAGTCGATCTTCTGGTTCTTCGGCCGGTCGGACAGGTCGTGGTTGCCGTAACTGCCGGTGGGCAGCTCGGCGTAGCCTGCCGGGATCCACTCGCAGGAGATCGTGGACGGGCACTCCACGCCGTCGCGGCGCGGCGGGCGCAGGCCCAGCTTCTCCAGCCACTTCGCGACCGTGGACAGGCCGGCCACCGGCGCCAGCCGGACCTTCTGGCCGTCGTCGGTGACGCGCTCCTCGCCCGACTTGATGGTGGCGTAGACCTCGTCGGCGAAGAATTTGGCCGCCTCCGACTCCTCGGCTCCCGAGTATCGGGCGACCGCGCCGTACCACTGGCCGGGGTCGTCGCTGAGCGGCGCGCCGAGTGACTTCTGATAGTCGGCCAGCAGCGCCGCGCCGCCCCTGATGTTGGCCGCCGGGTCGGTGCGGAGCTCCTCGTGGCTCTCGCCGGTGAGCTGGGCGGCCTTCTCCATGGTGCGGAGCGAGGCGGGGATCTCCACGGGGGCGGGCGTCTCGGTGGGCGGGGCCAGTGGCCTGCTCTCGTCGCCTCGCGCGTCCTCCTCGCCCTCGGCGTGGTGGTTGGTCCCGGTGTAGGCGGCGGCGTCGGTCAGGTGCATGGGCCCGAATCCGGCGTCGTTGCTGGGGCGGCCGGCGTGGGCGTCCCACCGCGACTCCAGGTAGGAGACGCCGAGCAGCACGCTCTCGGGGACCTGGTACTCCTCGGCCGCCGCGGCGAATGCCTGCTGCCGGTCGTCCGGCTCCGCGGCCCGCGCGGCCGTGGACGTCACCGTGGTGTTCACTAATGGCAGGATGGCGACCGCGGCGATCGCCAGCGCTCTGCGCATGTATCGCTCCTTGACTGGGGGGCTGGACGGAGTCAGCGTCTCAACAATTTCCTTCTTCGGCGAGAGTTTTGCGAAGGAATTTTTCAGTCGTTAACACCTTATGGATGGGGCGGATGACGGCGATCGTGACCGGAGCCGCCGGATTCATCGGCCGCGCGCTGACCTCTGCCCTGCTCACGGCGGGTGAGCTGGTGATCGGCGTCGACCGCCGCCCGCCGCCGGCTCACGAGAGCCCGGCCGGCCGCCCGGGTCTCACGTGGCTGACCGCCGACGTGCTCGACGACGACGACCGGCTCAGCGCCGCATTCGCGGCGGCCGGCGCCGTCTACCACCTGGCCGGACGTCCCGGAGTGCGGGAACGCGGCCCGGCCGCCGCCCGCGCCCGCCACCGCGACAACGTGCTCGCGGGCGCGCGCGTGCTCGCCCTCACGCCGCGCGCCGTACCCCTGCTGGTCGCCTCCTCCAGCTCGGTGTACGGCGGCGCCACGGACGGACGGCCCAGCGCCGAGACCGACCCGCTGCGCCCGGCAGGCGGCTACGCCCGGAGCAAGGCGGCGTTCGAACTCCTCTGCCGGGGCCGCCAGGTCACGATCGTGCGCCCGTTCACCGTCGCGGGGGAGGGGCAGCGCCCCGACATGGCGCTGTCGCTCTGGCTGGCGGCCGCCCGCGAGGGCCGCCCCTTACGGGTGCTCGGCTCGCCGGAGCGCACCCGCGACGTCACCGACGTACAGCAGGCGGCCCGCGCCCTGATCGAACTCACCGGCTTCGACGGCACGGTCAACCTCGGCACCGGACGGGGGCGCAGCCTGCGCGCCATGATCGGCGCGGTGGCCGAGGCCACGGGCACGCGGGTCCGCCTGGAGATCGTGCCCGCCCCGCCGGCCGAGCCCGCGGACTCCCTGGCCGACACCCGCAGGCTGCGCTCGATCATCGGCTGGACGCCCGAGACGGACCTGCTGGAGCTGGTGCGCCGACAGCACGACGCCGCTCTTGTAGGGTCGGATCATGGCTGAGTTCGTGAACGTCGAGGTGGCCGACCAGATCGCCACGATAAGGCTTGACCGTCCGAAGATGAACGCGCTCAACGGCCAGGTCCAGCGCGAGATCGCCGAGGCGGCCCGCGCCGTGGACGCGGACCCCGGGGTGCACGCCGTCATCCTCTACGGCGGCGAGCGCGTCTTCGCCGCCGGTGCCGACATCAAGGAGATGGCCGGCATGTCGTATGCGGACATGGCCGCCCACTCCCGCACCCTGCAGGACTGCTTCACCGCCGTCGCCCGCGTCGGCAAGCCCGTCATCGCGGCCGTCACCGGCTACGCCCTCGGCGGCGGCTGCGAGCTCGCCCTCTGCGCCGACTTCCGGGTCGCCGGGGAGTCCGCCAAGCTGGGCCAGCCTGAGATCCAGCTCGGCATCATCCCCGGCGCCGGCGGCACCCAGAGGTTGCCGCGCCTGATCGGCCCCTCCCGGGCCAAGGACCTCATCTACAGCGGCCGCCACGTGCCGGCCGCCGAAGCCCTCGCCATCGGCCTGGTGGACCGCGTCGTCCCCGACGCCGAGGTCTACCAGGTGGCCCGGGACTGGGCCGCCACCTTCACCGGCGGGCCCACGGTCGCGCTGCGGGCCGCCAAGCAGGCGGTGGACCAGGGGCTGGAGGTGGACCTCGACACCGGCCTGGAGATCGAGCGGCTCCAGTTCGCCGGGCTCTTCGCGACCGACGACGCGAAGATCGGCATGAGCGCGTTCGCCGAGAAGTCCACCCCCAAGTTCACCGGCCGCTGACCCTTCTCGTGGCGAGCAGGGTCTCGTAGGCCGGTTTCGGAGCGAGGTTCTCGTCGAACAGGCAGGCCGCGCCCTCACCGTCGAACCAGCCCGGGACCCAGGAGTGCCGGTCGGTGAAGCCCCAGACGGTGAACTCGCGGCAGGCCTTCACGCTGAGGCAGTCCGACAGCGCCCTGCCGTAGTACTCCGCCTGGGTGGCGAGCTTCTCGGGCGTCACGGGCAGCACCATGCGCACGTCCATCTCGGTGATCGCGATCTCCAGGCCGAGGTCGGCAAACCGCCGCATGACGTTGGCCCAGTCGCCCGGATAGCCGTACTGGATGCCGAGGTGTCCCTGGAAGCCCATGCCGTCGATCGGCACCTTCTGCGCCTGCAGCTCCTTGACCAGGGTCAGCGTGCCTTCGATCTTGGGCGCGTTCCACTCCACGTTGTAGTCGTTGAGGTAGAGCTTGGCGTGCGGGTCGGCGCGGTGCGCCCAGCGGAAGGCGTCGGCGATGTAGCCGGGGCCGAGGTGCGTCAGCCAGATGCTCTGCCGCAGCGTGCCGTCCTCCTCCAGCGCCTCGTTGACCACGTCCCAGGCCCTGATCTTGCCCTTGTAGCGGCGCACCTGGGTGGTGATGTGCTCGCGCAGGATCGTCCTGAGCTCGGCGGCGTCGATCGTGCCGTCGGCGACGCCGCGGGTCAGCCAGCCGGGGAGCTGGTTGTGCCAGACCAGCGTGTGACCGCGCACCCGCTGACCGTGGCGTCGGGCGTTGCGCACCACCTCGTCGGCGTCGTCCCAGGTGTGGACGCCGCGCTCGGGCTCGACGGACTCCCACTTCATCGCGTTCTCCGCGGTGACGTGGTCGAACTCGCGGTTGAGCACGGTCCTGTAGTCGGGCTCGGCGCGCAGGGCGGCTACGTCCACGGCGGAGCCGATGCTGATGCGGTGCTTGCGTGCCAGGTCACGCAGGTCGCGCGGGCCGTGAGCCGACCCGCTGCCGGGCCCGGCGGCGGTCGCGGGCGCGGCGAGGGCGAGCGGGGGCACGGCGAGTGCCAGGGCCAGGGCGAGGATCAGCGGTCTCATCGGTGTCCCCTGATGACGATGGTGGTGAGCGCGCGGGGCTGGAGGGTGACGGCCGAGCCGGCGACCGGCTGCGGCGTCAGCGAGTTGGCGCTGTCGGTGAGGTAGGAGGTCGCCCTGCCGTGCACGCCCCGCCACGTCACGGGCGCGGTGCCGGTGTTGAGGACCTCGATCACCTTGGAGCCGTCGGGGTTGCGGAACGCCGAGACCTTCAGTGCGGGGTCGGCGGCCGAGGCGCCCAGCCGCACCGCGCCGGGCCTGATGAACCTGCTGTAGGCGGCCAGCGCCCACATCCGCTTGGACACCCGGTAGGTCCTGGCCACGTCGTCGATCTGCATCAGGGCCCGGGTGGCGCCGCGCGAGGCGCCGAACCAGTAGACGTAGGCGTTGACGTTGCCCAGCGTGAGCGCGTCGTGCACCGCCTGCGCGATCGTGAAGCCGTCGTAGCCGCTGCCGTCGTCCCAGTTCTCGTTCCAGGTGTCGCCGTTCGGGTTCCACTCCGACATCCAGGTGTTCCGCCTGGTCGGCAGCGGGGCGTCGACCGGGCTGGCGTAGGTGTGGCCCGTGTGGACCTTCACCCAGCGGCGCGCCTGCGGATCGGCCTCGATCGCCGCCGTGTACGCCTTCGCCTCGTTCCAGCCGAAGGAGTCGCAGCAGGTCACCTTGACGCCCTTGGCGATCGGCCCGAGCACCTTGACGAAGGCGGCGGCCTGCTCGGGGGTGAAGCGCATGGAGGCGTACGTCGCGGTCCAGTCGGGCTCGTTCGTGAACCCGAGGTCGGTGATCTTGATGCCTTCGCGGGCGTAGAACTTCGTGTACTGCATCAGGTAGCGGGCGTAGGCCTCGGCCCACTCGGGCTTGAGGGTGCCGCCGTTCTTGTCGTCGCCGTTGTCCTTCATGTAGCCGGGGGCGCTCCAGGCGTCGGCGAAGAACCGCTTCACCCCGTAGGCCTTGGCCTCCTTGGCGACCCAGACCTGGCTGTTGTCGTCGCCGTCCCAGACGTATCTGGGCGGCGCGTCCGGGCCGCCGGGATCCTCCGGCTGGATCGAGACCATGTGGTCGTACGGGCTGCCCGCCGGGGAGGATCCGATGCCGAGGCGCAGGATGCTGAGCCCGGCTCCCTTCTCGCGGTCGAACCACAGGTCGAGGATCTCGCGCTGCTGCTGCTCGGAGAGCAGGCGCAGCAGCTCGTTGCGCCGGAACGCCTGCGACAGGCCGAACCCGTCGATCTCCTGGTGCCGGACGCGGTCGTGCACCGTGATCGCGGGGGGATCCGCCGGGTGCGCGGGATTCACCGCTGTGAAGCCGAGCAGGGTGACCGCGACAACGCCTCGTAACATGGGCGCCTCCGAAAGTTTCGGAATTATGACGATATATTTCGTCGAACGCCGGAAACGTAAGCGGGGACGGCGACGACGTCAACACCCATGTCAGGATCTTTCGCTACTTTCCATCTCTGGAACGCTCCGATGCCGATCGCGGGCGGCCCGGCCTGAGGGTGGCAGATTTGCCACTATGGTGGCGTTTCATGATGCGCGTCCCGGTCCCCGCACGGCTGCGCTCGGCCGTGCGTAGATGGTTCGACTCCCGCTACATCTCGATAGCGGACCACCGCCAGGACATCAGGGACGCCCTGTGGGAGGTGCAGACCCTCCGCCGCGAGATGGCGAGCCTCCAGAGCGAGGTCGAGCGGCTGCGCGAAGCCCGCTCCCCGGCGTCCGCCAAGATCGACAAGAGCATGGTGGAGGACACCCGCCGGCTGGCTCAGGAGACCGCCAAGGCGCTCGACGGGCTCCTGCAGAACGAGGTGCTGCTGTGGCAGGCGGTCGACGACCTCAGGGCGCGGCTGCCCCGGGAGGGCGCGGCCACGAGTGAGGAGCGGCCGTGCGTGTGAGCTGGTCCGCCGGGCGGCTGACCTTCCGCCTGGACCCCGAGGACGAGATCACCGGCAAGGCCGCCGACGGGCACCCGGTCAAGCTCGCCATCAACGCCTGCACCGTCGCCGGCGCGCCTGACGACGCCCATCCCGACCTCTTCGCCGTCGCCGCCTGGACCGTCGTCGCGCCGTGGACGCGCAGGAGGATCACCTTCGACCGGGCCGTCTCCGCGGAGGTGGCCGCCGCGCTGCACGACGGCTGGGGGATCGAGGCCGGGCCCGTGGGCGCCGAGCCGCGCCCGGCGGGACCGGTCCTGGCCATCTCCTACAGCGGCGGCGCCGACTCCGTGGCCGCGGCGACGGTCTACCCCGAGGCGCCGTTCGTGCACTTCAAGCGGGTGCCGCACGATCGCGTGCCGAACCGCTGGCCGCACTACCGCTCCGACGTGCTGGCCAAGCTGGCCAGGCGGACCGGACGCGAGCTCACCGTCGTGGCCTCCGACCTGGAGTACACCCTGGCCGAGCCCAGGCCCGGCTATCCGGAGCACCACGCGGTCGCCGCTGGGGCGCTGCTGCTCGCCGACCGGCTGGGCCTGGGCGGTCTGGCCTTCGGCTACGAGCTCGGCTCCCGCTGGCTGGGCGGCGATCGCTACCTGCTGCGTTACACGCCGGACAACCCCATGTGGGCGCCGCACGGCGCGTGGGGGCGGCTGTTCGCCTCGGCGGGCGTGCACATCGTGCTGCCGGTGGGTGGCGTGAGCGAGGCCGTCACCATGCGCCTGGCGCTGGGCTCGGCGCTCAGGGAGCACGTCCGGTGGTGCCTGACGGGCACCGACGGCCCCTGCCGCACCTGCGCCAAGTGCCTGTACAAGGAGCTCATCCAGGCCGCCGTCGAGCGCCGCCCGCTCGACACCCCCATCCCCGCCGACCATCCGCGAGCGCGCAAGTGGCTCCGGCCGCCGCCCTACGGCGGCCAGGAAATGGTCGAGTACGGCCTGGCGCGCGTCCCCGGCATCGAGCGGACCCTCTTCGGCGGAGCCCTGGACCACTTCGACGCCACCGAGGAGTCCACGAGCTGGCTCGACCGCTGCTACCCTCCGGCGCTCGACGAGATCCCGGACCCGTGGCGTGACCAGGCGGCAGCCTTCATGAGGGCCGACGTCGGTCTCATGACCGAGGACGAGGCGCGCCGGGTGGAGACCTGGGGCGCCGCGCCGGGCGCGGCGCCCGGCCGGGAGAATGCTCTGCGATGAGTGGCGAGGAGTGTGGCGGATGAGGGTGTACCTGTCGGTTGACATGGAGGGCATCACCGGCCTGACCGACCCCGAGGAGATGCACGCGGGCAAGCGCGGCTACGACCGCGGGTGCGAGCTGATGACCGCCGACGCCAACGCGGCCATCGACGGCGCGTTCGCGGCCGGGGCGGACGGGGTGCTGGTCAACGACGCGCACGGGTCCACCAAGAACCTGCGGATCGAGCTGCTCGACCCGCGCGCCAGCCTGATCCGCGGGCCGGGGAAGGCGCAGCGGATGGCCCAGGGGCTGGACGGGTCCTTCCAGGCGGCCTGCTTCGTCGGCTACCACGCGCGGGCCGGAGTGCAGCACGGGGTGCTCAACCACACGTGGATGGGCAAGGAGATCCAGAACGTCTACCTCAACGGCGAGGTGTGCGGCGAGACGCGGGTGGTGGCGGCCTGCGCCGGGTTCCACGGCGTCCCGGTCGTGCTGGTGACCGGCGACGAGGCCGTCGGCGAGGAGGCTCGCGAGCTGCTCGGCGACGTCGAGACCGTCGCGGTCAAGAAGGGCATCGACAAGTTCTCGGCCGAGTTGCTGCCGCCGAGTGTCGCCCAGGCCCGCATCCGTGAGGCCACGGTGAGGGCACTCAACCGGTTGAGCGACTTCACGCCCTACACCATGGCCCCGCCGTACACGCTGGGGGTGGAGTGGAACTCCACCGCCATCGCGGCCGCTGTGGCGCTGGTCCCCGGCGTCAAGTCCGTGGGTTCGCGGCACACGGAGTTCACCACCGACGACTTCACACAGATCATGGCGTTGTTCGGCATCTTCGCCACCATCGGCGGCCAGGTCGCCTGCGGCAGCGGTCCGTACGGCTGAACGTGCGGGAGAAGCTGACATGGCGGATCTGACCAGGCGCGGGCTGCTCGTGGGCATCGGGGCGGCGGGAGGCGCCGGGGCCATGTACGCCGCCATGGGGGCGCTCGGACTGGCGCCCGGCGAGCAGGACAAGGCGTTCGTCCCTCCTCAGGCGAGCGACTTCTCCCTGCGGGGCCGGGCGGCGGCCAAGGTGGTGATCCTGGGGGCCGGGGTCGCCGGGCTGACCGCGGCGTACGAGCTGGGCAAGGCGGGCTACGACTGCACCCTGCTGGAGGCGGGCGCCAGGGCCGGGGGACGCAATCTCACCCTGCGGGGCGGGGACCGGCTGACCGAGCTGAACGGGCCCGCCCAGGAGGTGGCGTTCGGCGAGGGCGTCTACTTCAACGCGGGGCCGGCCCGGATCGCGCCGTGGATGGTCACCCTGGACTACTGCCGCGAGCTGGGCATCCCCATCGAGACGTTCGTGAACCGCAACGCGCAGGCGTACGTCCACACGGCCGGTCAGACGGTGCGGTCGGGAGCGGCCCGAGCCGACATGTACGGCTATGTCGCTGAACTTCTTGCCAAAGCGACAAATATCGGCGCGCTCAACCGGAAGATCACCAAGGACGACCGGGAACGGCTGCTCGAATTCCTGCGCAGGTTCGGCGACCTCGGCCCCCGGCTGGAGTACGACGGATCCAGCCGGCGCGGCTACGCCGAACTCCCCGGCATGGACGGCGGCACCCCGCTCGGCGCGCCTGGCACGCTGAGCCAGATTCTCGCCGCGGGCACCGGCCGGGCGATCACCAACGACTTCGGCTACGACCAGGCCACCCCGATGTTCCAGCCCGTCGGCGGCATGGACGCGATCGTCACCAGGCTCGTCGAGGCGGTGGGCGAGGACCGGATCACGACCGGCGCCCGCGTCACCCGGATCACCAGCCTGGCCGACGGCGTCGAGGTCACCTGGGCCGGCGGCCGGACCACGGCGGACTACTGCGTCGCCGCCCTGCCGCCGCACGTGCTGGCGAAGATCCCGCACAACCTGGGCGCACCGGTCACGGCCGCGCTCAAGACCCCCGCCCCGGTCGCCGCCGGCAAGATCGGCCTGGAGTACGGCAGGCGCTGGTGGGAGATCGAGGACCGGATCTACGGCGGCGTCACCGAGACAGACCTGGACATCACCCACATCTGGTACCCCTCGCACGACTACCACGCCCAGCGCGGGGTGGTCGTCGGCTACTACAACACCGAGCGCGACGCCGAGCTGTACGGCGCGCTCAGCCCGGAGGACCGCAGGCGGCGCGCGCTCACCCAGGGCAAGAAGATCCACGGTGAGAAGTACCGGGACGGCGTGCTGTCGGCCGTCTCGATCGCCTGGGAGCGCCAGGAGCACATCCAGGGCGGCTGGGTGCGCTGGCCGGCCTTTGATTCGTCCTTCACTCTTCTGCAACGTCCCAGCGGAAGGGTGTACTTCGCGGGCGACTGGCTCACTCATCTGATCGCCTGGCAGGCAGGCGCCATGGAGTCCGCGCGCAGCACGGTCACCCAGCTGCACGAACGGGTGCTGCGGTCGCCGTGACGTCGCACGCTGTTCCCGTGACCGGGTTAGGGTCCTGGAAGAGCGATCGAGGAGATGGGATGACGTTGGACTGGGTGCCCGCCGCCGACCGGAGCGACCTGCTGGCCGATCCGGTGGCGCGGGCCGTGCGGGAGGTCGAAGGCGTGCGGGTGGCCGAGATCGACCCGGATCTGGCAGACACCGCCGCGTTCTGCGAGCGCTACGGCGTGGCGCTCGACGCGTCGGCCAACTGCGTGGTCGTCGCGGCCAAGCGCGGCGGCGAGGTCCGCTACGCCGCCTGCATGGTGCTGGCGACGATGCGGGTTGACGTGAACGGCGTGGTGCGCAAGCACCTCGACGGGCGCAAGGCGAGTTTCGCCCCGATGGCGGAGGCGGTGGAGCTCACCGGGATGGAGTACGGCGGGATCACCCCGCTCGGCCTGCCCGACGACTGGCCGGTCCTGGTGGACACGCACGTCGCCCGGCACCCGGAGGTGGTCATAGGCAGCGGGGTGCGCCGCTCCAAACTCGCCGTTTCCGGAGCCGCGCTGGCCGGGCTGAAGAGCGCCGAGGTGCTCTCCCTGGCCGGCTGAGCGCAGGCGTAGAGAGCGAGGGACGATGCCGGCACAGGGCCGCGCGGGCGCGACGATCAGACGCCGTAGCCAATTCGAGACCATCGTTTGGGAAACCGATGGCCTCGTTCCAGACGTTGTACGAGTGGGAATGTGGCCTCATGGTTCATCTCGTGGGCGGGGATTAAGCCGGTATGGTGCTTCATGCCATGAACGATGACCGACTCGGCCCTTACCGGCTGCTCAGGCGGCTCGGTGAAGGCGGAATGGGTGTTGTCCACCTCGCTGTCGACCCTCAGGGGCGGCAGGTGGCGGTCAAGGTCCTGCGCGCCGAAGTCGCCGGTGACGAGGTCGCCAGGCGGCGGCTTTCGCGCGAGGTCGAGACGATGCGGCGGGTGCGCAGCAAGTTCATCGCCGAGGTGCTCGACGCCGACGTGACCGGTCATCGTCCGTACATCGTCACGCGTTACGTGCCGGGCCGGCCGCTCGACGAGATCATCAAGAACGACGGGCCGCTCGACCTGCCGGCGCTGGTGAAGATCGCGCACGGCGTGGCCACGGCGCTGGCCGCCGTGCACTCGGTGGGCGTCATCCACCGCGACCTCAAGCCCGGCAACGTGCTGATCCTCGACGGCGAGCCCGTCCTCATCGACTTCGGCATCGCCCAGGCGGTCGACGCGACCAGGCTGACCCAGACGGGCATGTTCATCGGCACGCCCGGCTATCTGGCGCCGGAGATCAT
The DNA here is from genome assembly GCF_037044575.1 of Nonomuraea sp. LPB2021202275-12-8. Taxonomy (NCBI): domain Bacteria; kingdom Bacillati; phylum Actinomycetota; class Actinomycetes; order Streptosporangiales; family Streptosporangiaceae; genus Nonomuraea; species Nonomuraea sp. LPB2021202275-12-8. The sequence goes on from NZ_JBAHWD010000004.1 coordinate 77,222, forward strand.
CGAGGGCCAGGAGGCCGGCCCCGAGGTCGACATCCACGCCTGGGCCGGCACGCTGCTGTATGCCGGCACCGGCCAGCCGCCCTTCGGCAAGGGCACGCTGGAGATGATCTTCTACAACATCACCGCGGGCAAGGCCGACGTCAGCGCCGCTCCGGCGGCCATCCAGCCGCTCCTCAAGGCCGCCTTCCAGCGCAACCCGGCCAAGCGGCCCAAGGCCGCCGAGCTGGCCGAGCAGACCGCGCGCATGCTGCCCAAGCCCGCCGGCAACGCCTCCGACGAGATCTCCACGGTGCCCCGCCCGGACCACGGCGAGCCGCCGCGCACCGGCGACAACGTGGCGCCGCCGCGCGACCCCTCGGTCACGCCGCCCTACATCGCCGACCGCCCGCGCGACGTCCCGGCCGCGCACTCCTACGGTGACCGGCCGCCCCAGGAGACGCCCGGAGCGCCGTTCCCCGGCGAGAAGCCGCCGTGGGACATCTCCACCCCGCCGATGACGCCGAGGCAGCTCGTCGACGGCCAGGACCCGCGCGCCCTGCCGCCCCCCTACGGCCAGCAGCCGCCCGGGCCTGACCAGCAGTACGTCTCCCTGCTGCCCGGCCAGGGCGACCCGTGGCCCACCCGCAGGGTGAGCCCCGAGGAGCTGCGCCAGATGCAGCGGGAGGCGGCGGCCCAGCCGAGCCTGCCCTGGCAGCAGGCGCCCGCGCAGCCCGGCAACCACGGCCCGGCCGCCCAGCACCGCGAGGGCGACGTGCCGACCAGGCGGGTGCGCCCCGACGGGCCCGACTACGGCAGGGGCAACCCGGTCCAGCCGCCGCCCTACATCCCGGCGCAGGGCCAGTTCCAGCCCGACCCGAAGACCAGGCGCGAGCCGTTCATCCCCGGCGCGATCCCCGGGCAGGCGCTGCAGCGCTCGGCCGCCTACGGCGTGGCGGGGGCGATGCTGCTGATCATCATGATCGTGCTGGCGGCCCTGGCCCCCGTGCTCGTGGCCGTGCTGGCGATCCCGTTCGCCGTGCTGCTGCGCGCCGCCGACCTGGCCCAGCCGCAGCTCATCGCGCGCCGCTCGACGGGCGCGGCCGCGTTCGACGTGTTCAGGGTGTTCGCCTTCCCGCAGGCGCTGGCCAAGTCGGCGGGCATCACGCTCGCCCTGGTCCTCTACGCGCTCATCCTCGGGCTGCCGGTGACCCTCCTGCTCACCGTGGTGGTCAGGATGAGCCCGTACAACGCCCTGGCCTGGGGAGCGGCGGTGGCGCTGTGGACCGTCTGCGCCGGTCCGGGAGTCGAGGGACCCGGCAGGCAGATGCGCAGGACGCTCTCATCCCTCGTACCCTCGAGAACAGCGGCGATGGTGATGGCGGGAGTTTTCGCGGCAGCGGCCGCGCTCTCGTTGCTCCTCGCCATCACCACATTCGGGGACAACGCGAGGAGGGCCGTATGGACTCCGGTGAACGTAGGGCCGGTGGTCGGGCTGCTCAACGATCTGAAGGGGGACTCGGGGGGATGACGCGAGGCAGGTGGCAATGAGCACGGGCGACACCCAGACGCCAGAGCGGCTCGGCCCCTACCGGCTGGTCAGGAAGATCGGCGAAGGTGGCATGGGGGTTGTCCACCTGGGCCTCGACGGCGAAGGCCGTGAGGTCGCCATCAAGGTGCTGCATCCGCACGTCGCCGCCGACCTCAAGGCGCGCGACCGGCTGACCCGCGAGGTCGAGACCATGCGCCGGGTGCGCAGCCCGCACGTGGCCGAGGTGGTCGACGCCGAGCTCGTCGGCGGCCAGCCGTACGTGGTGACCCGCTTCGCCCCCGGCCGCACGCTGGAGGAGACCGTGCTGACGGAGGGCGCGCTGCAGGCGCGCCAGATCATCCGGCTGGCTCAGGGGCTCTGCCAGGCGCTGGTGGCCATCCACGCCGCCGACGTGATCCACCGCGACTTCAAGCCGTCCAACGTCATGCTCGTCGACGGCGAGCCGCTGGTCATCGACTTCGGCATCGCCCACCTGGTCAACGCGACCAGGCTGACCCAGACGGGGATGTTCGTCGGCACCCCCGGCTATCTCGCGCCCGAGATCATCCGCGACTCCGACATCACCCAGGCGGCCGACGTGCACTCGCTGGCCTCCACGGTGTTCTTCGCCGCGACCGGGGCGCCGCCGTTCGGCACCGGCACGTTCGAGGCGGTCTGCTTCAACATCATGGAAGGGCGGGCGCAGCTCGACAGGGCGCCCGCGTGGCTGCGCGGCTGGCTGAGCCGGGCGCTCCAGGTGGATCCCGCCGCCCGGCCCAACGCCCACCAGCTGCTGAAGATGGCCCGGTCGCTGGACCCGTCGGTGACCACGTTCAACGAGACGACGCCTGATGACGGCCCCGGCCGCACCAAGCGGCTCCCGAGCCGGACGCGGACCATGGACGCCTACTCCGACCTGCTGCCGCCGGTGGAGTACGAGCGCCGGCGGCGCGAGCCGCAGCCGTCCCGGCAGGAGCGGCCGCCGCCGTACGTCCCGGCGCCGATGTCCGCCAGGCCGCCCGTGGCCGACCAGCGGGTGGCCGGCTACCCGGCGCCCCAGCGCGCGGCCCATCCGCCGCCGCAGCAGCAGCCGCAACACCAGCCGCAGGCCAGGCCCTACACCCCGCCCGCGCCCCACGCCCCCGCCGCCGAGCGCAAGCGCTATCTGGTAGGCAGCCAGTTCGTCGCGCTGTTGCTGCTGGTCACGCTGATCGCGCTGGCCGTGATGATGCCCGTGGTGGTGGGCGCGGTGGCGATCGCGCTCGCGGTGGTCTTCCGGGTGGGCGAATACCTGTTCGGCGACATGGTCAAGCGCCGCCAGGTGCGCGGCAGCAGTGCGGCCGATCCGCTGCTCGTGCTGGTGGGCACGCCGTGGGCGCTGGTCAAGGCCTCGCTCGTGAGCCTGGTCCACGTGCCGCTGGCGATCGCGTTCGGCGCGTGCGTCTGGGGTGTGCTGCGCTGGGGCGGCGGGTTCAGCGTGAACGACGCCGCCGCCTACGCCGCCGGGGCCTTCGCGGCCGGGCTGTTCGTGCTGCCGGGCGGCGGGGCGCCCCGCCAGGCGGTCACCCGCTCTCTCACCGGCGTCCTGCGCACGCCGGGCGCGGCGCTGGTGGCCGCCATGATCGCCGGCACGTTCGCGCTGTTCGCGGTGATGTTCGCGCTGGGCGCGGAGACGTCGTGGGAGCCGTGGCGGGCGCCCGAGACGGTGATCAACGAGCTGACCAGCCAGGCGCGCAACAGCGCGACGGGACTGATCACCGGTCTGCTCAACGACCTTCTGAAGGATCTGAACCTGGGGTTCCTGTCCCCTTGGTCCTGAGTGTCCCCGCCTCCGGGCGGGGGGAGAGTAGGGGGTATGAGCGAGCGACTCGGCCCCTACCAGTTGCTCTCGCGGCTGGGCGCGGGCGGGTTCGGCGAGGTGCACCTGGCGCTGGACCCCGAAGGCCGCACGGTCGCGGTCAAGGTGCTGCACCCGCACGTCGCGGCCGACGGCGGCGCCCTGGCGCGGCTGGCGCGCGAGGTGGAGACCATGCGCCGGGTGGGCGGGCCGCATGTGGCCGAGGTGCTCGACGCTTCGCTGGACGGCGCCAGACCCTACCTCGTCACCCGTTACGTCCAGGGCAGGCCGCTCAGCGCCGTCCCCGTGCCGGTGGCCGACCTGAGGTCGCTGGCGACCGGGCTGGCCGACGCCCTGCTGGCCGTGCACGAGGCGGGGGTCGTGCACCGCGATCTCAAGCCCGCGAACGTGATGATGACCGAGGGCGATCCGGTCGTGATCGACTTCGGCATCGCCAGCGCGCTCGACTCCCTGTCGGTCACCGCCTCGGGCGCGGTGGTCGGCACTCCCGGCTACTTAGCCCCGGAGGTGCTGGAGGGCGGCGAGGCGGGCCCGCAGGCCGACGTGTTCTCCTTCGGCGCCACGCTGGCCTACGCCGCGACCGGCCGCCAGCCGTACGGGCACGGGCCGCCGTCCGCGGTCGCCTACCGGGTCGTCCACCACGAGCCGGACCTGGAGGGCACGCCCGCGTGGCTGGAGCCCCTGCTGCGCGAGTGCCTGTCCGTCGATCCGGCCGCGCGGCCGACGGCCGCCGGGATCTGCGCCACTCTCGGCGTCGAGGCGGCCCCCCCGGCGCGCCGCCTGTCGCGCTGGTCCATGGGTACGGCGCAGCGGGGGGAAGGTGACGTTCACCACCTGTCCACGCGGGAGTGGCGGCCGGGCAGGGACAGGCACGCGGAGTCCGCGGCGCTGTCGAGGGCGCGACACCGGGAGCGGGTGCGCAGGCGCTGGCTGATCGGCTCGGGGTTGTTCGTCTCGCTGCTGGCCGCCGCCGCGCGTGGGCTGCTGCCGGAGGTGTCGCTGTTCCTGCTGGCCGCGTTCGCGCTGGCGGTGGTGGTCGACGCGGGGTTCGCGCTGTTCTCCAGCGGGCCGTTCAAGCGGCGCAGGGTCGTCGCCGACTTCACCGGCATCGCCGGCACGCTGGGCCTGTCCGTGGCGCTGAGCGCCTTGTTCAGCACGCCCGTGCTGGCGCTGTTCGCCGGCACGGCGCTGGTGGTGGGGGTCGTCTTCCTGCTCTCCGCGTGATCGGCCCCGTCGAGCAGTAACGGAACAAAGTTCGGTAGGGTGGGCCGTAGGCAGTTTCGCGCAGACCGCACCAGCTGTGTGTTTGCGCGTAAGCTACTCATGGGTAACATGGCCGCGGGAGTCCGGGACACGCCTCGGGCACACCCACTGTCGCGACCCCCATGGGGCACCTGGCAGTCTGGACAGCATGCATCCGGCGCCACCGCATCGACGCGGTGGCGCACGCGAACACGGGAGGTCGGCCACCGGCCATGAACATCGTCGTCTGCGTGAAGCAGGTCCCCGACACGGCGACCGAGCGCAAGCTGCGGTCCGATGACAATACGCTCGACCGTGACGCGGTCGACGGCGTGGTGAACGAGCTTGACGAGTATGCCGTGGAGGAGGCGCTCAAGCTCAAGGAGGCCCACGGTGGTGAGGTGACCGTCCTCACCATGGGTCCCGGCAAGGCCACCGAGACCATCCGCAAGGCCCTGGCAATGGGAGCCGACAAGGCGGTCCACCTGTTCGACGACGCCCTGCACGGCTCCGACGCGCTGGGCACCTCCTACGCCATGGCGCAGGCGCTGAAGAAGATCGGGTTCGACCTGGTCATCCTCGGCTCCGAGTCGACCGACGCGCGCACCGGCGTGCTGCCGGCGATGCTCGCCGAGCGCCTCGGCACGCCGCAGCTCACGCTCGCCAACAAGGTGGACGTGGACGGCTCGTCGATCACCGTCCAGCGGCTGACCGACTACGGCTACGACAAGGTCGAGGCCTCGCTGCCGGCCGTCGTCTCCGTCGTGGAGAAGATCAACGAGCCGCGTTACCCGTCCTTCAAGGGCATCATGGCGGCCAAGAAGAAGCCGGTCGAGACGCTGGCCATCGCCGACGCCGAGATCGACGCCGGTCAGGTCGGCCTGGAGGCCTCCTGGTCCCAGGTGGTCGACTTCGCCGCGGCGCCGCCGCGCGCCGCCGGCACGATCGCCAAGGACGAGGGTGACGGCGGCGCCAAGGTCGCCGAGTTCCTCGCCGCCAAGAAGTTCATCTGAGAACGGGGGTTTTACTGATATGTCGGAGATTCTCGTTCTCGTCGAGCAGGTCGACGGCGAGGTCAAGAAGGTCACGCTGGAGCTGCTGACCCTCGCCCGCTCTCTCGGCACGCCCGCCGCCGTCTGGGCAGGCCCCGGCATCACCGCCGAGGCCAAGGCCAAGCTGGCCGAGTACGGCGCGGACACGATCTACGTCGCCGGCTCCGAGGAGATCGTCGGCTACGTGGTCGCCCCCAAGGCGGAGCTGCTCGCCCAGCTCGTGGCCGCCAAGTCGCCGGCCGCCGTGCTGGTGGCCGCCACGGCCGAGGGCAAGGAGGTCGCCGGGCGGCTCGCCGTCAAGACCGACTCCGGCGTCATCACCGACGCCGTCGGCCTCGGCGAGGGCTTCGTCGCCGAGCAGTCCATCTTCGGCGGTGGCGTCAACGTGCACTCGAAGGTCAGCAGGGGCATCCCGATCGTCGCCGTGCGGCCCAACTCGACGGCCCCCGTGGCCGCCGCCGGGGCCGGCGCCGAGGAGGAGGTGTCGGTGACGCTGTCCGACTCCGCCAAGGCCGCCCGCATCGTCGAGCGTGTCAAGCAGGAGAAGGGCGCCCGCCCCGAGCTCACGGAGGCCGCGATCGTGGTCTCCGGCGGCCGCGGGGTCGGCTCGGCGGAGAACTTCTCGGTCATCGAGGGCCTGGCGGACGCGCTGGGCGCGGCCGTCGGCGCCTCCCGCGCCGCCACGGACGCGGGCTGGTATCCGCATCAGTTCCAGGTGGGCCAGACGGGCAAGACGGTGTCGCCGCAGCTCTACATCGCCGCGGGCATCTCGGGCGCCATCCAGCACCGGGCCGGCATGCAGACCGCGAAGACCATCGTCGCGATCAACAAGGACCCCGAGGCTCCCATCTTCGAGCTGGCCGACTACGGCATCGTGGGCGACCTGCACCAGATCGTCCCGCAGCTCACCGAAGAGGTGGACAAGCGCAAGTAGGGCGGCGCTCCGGCGGGCCACGTCCAGTCCTCCTCGCGGAGGGCCGGGCGGTGCCCGAGCCGCCGTCCGTGACCGGCGTCGCGCGATCCTTCGTGCGGCGCCGTTCTCATCCCCGGAGTCCATGTCCGGTCCGCCGTGTCGAAGCCCCTCGCCGCCTCCTGCGGGCTCAGCCCGGCCGCGCGGGACTCACCGGGGACTCACAGCTCCCGCCTGAGGCGGGTGGCGAGGTCGGCGGCCTGTTCCAGGCTCCACGGGATCAGCCCGTTCTCGGACATGAGCGCGTGATACTGCTGCCGCTCGTACGGGGTGCCCGGCGGGAGCGGGGCGATGTGCCAGTGCAGGTGGGCGTTGCCCTGCTGGCTGCCCAGGGAGAGCAGATAGGTCCGTTCGGAGGGGATCACCGCCTCGACGGCCAGCGCCACCCGGCGGACCAGCCTCATGAGGTCGGTGTAGGCGTCCTCGTCCAGGTCCCGCACGGCATGCTCGACGTGCGCCTTCGGGCTCACCAGCACGTAACCGGGCATCGTGGGGTAGCGGGCCAGGAAGGCCAGGTGGCGGTCGTCCTCGTAGACGACCTCCTCCAGGTCGTACGCCGGATCCCCGGAGACGATGGCGCAGATGAAGCAGGGGCTGGATCGCACGCGGGCCACGTAGGCGTCCACGTCGAAACGGACATTCCTCTCAGGGGGCATGTCCTTGATCATGCCTGTCAGAGCCAGCCCATGTCACGGGCGCGGCGGACGGCGGCGTGCCTGTTCTCGACGGCCAGCTTGGTCACCGCGGCGGACAGGTAGTTGCGCACGGTGCCCTCCGACAGGCTGAGGTCGCGGGCGATCCGGGACACCGGCGCGCCGTTCGCGGCGGCGCGCAGCGTGTCCAGCTCCCGCGGCGTCAGGGGGCACTCCTGCGTCGACAGCGCGTCCGCCGCCAGCTCGGGGTCGATGTAGCGGCCGCCCTCGTGCACCTGCCTGATCACCTTCGCCAGCGCGGCCGCGGGATTGTCCTTGCCGACGAAGCCGCGCACCCCCGCCGCCATCGCCCGGCGCAGGTAGCCGGGCCGTCCGTGCCCGGTCACGATCACCACCCGGCACCCCGGCGCCTCCGCGCCGATCCGCTCGGCGGCGGAGAGACCGTCGAGGCCCGGCATGTCGATGTCGAGCATCGCGACGTCCGGTCGCAGCTCCACGGCGAGCCGTACGGCCTCGTCCCCGCGACCGGTCTCGGCCACCACCTCGATGCCGGGCTCGGAGCCCAGCAGCGCCACGAACGCGCCTCGTACCAGATGGTGATCTTCGGCGAGCAGCAGCCTGATCACCTGGCCTCCACGGGGACCGCCGCGCTGATCCTGAACCGGCCACCGCCGGACTCGGCCTCCAGCGTGCCGCCCGCCGCCCGCACCCGCTCGGCCAGGCCGGTCAGCCCGCTGCCCCGGGCGAACCGGGGGCCGGGCGGCCCGCCGTCGTTCGCGATCTCCAGCACCACGTGCCCCTTCTCGGTGTGTACGGTGACCTCGCACCACGTGGCCGTGCTGTGCCGCAGGACGTTCGTGACGGCCTCGCGCGCCACCCAGCCGAGCGGCTCGTGCACATGCCCGGGCAGATCGCCGGGGAGCTCGGGCCGCTCGCAGCGGATCCCGGCGGCGCCGAGCACGGCCGCGACCCCGTCCAGCTCGGTGGCCAGCGACGTGGCCCGGTAGCCGCGGACGACCTCGCGCACGTCGTGCACGGCGGTGCGCGCGATCCGCTGGATCTCGGCCAGCTCCGCGCCCGCGCCGCCGGGATCGGTGCTGACCAGCCGCTCGCCCAGCTCGGCGCGGAGCGCGATCGCGTGCAGGGTGTGGCCGAGCGTGTCGTGCAGGTCGCGGGCGAAGCGCAGCCGCTCCTCGTCCACCGCCCGGCGCGCCAGCTCGGCTCTCGCCTCGCGCAGGTCGTCGATCACGTGACAGAGCCAGGCCACGCCGTACGTCATCGGCGCGATGAACGGCAGCACGCCGAGCCCGTACAGCAGCGCCAGCGGCAGCGGGATGCCCATGAAGAGCAGCAGCGGCGGCGCGGCGGCGATCGAGGCGAGAGTGGCGGTCCAGGCGACGGCAGGCCTGGCGAACACCACCGTGGCCACCGAGATGAACGCCATCGGCAGCGCGATCCACTCCTGGCCGGCGAAGAGCGGGACGCCGTAGGAGATGACACCGACGACGCTCACGTCGAGGTAGTGCCGCCAGGTCAGCCGGCGCAGGAAGGCCGCCCAGAGCACGCGCGTGTAGCAGGTGGTGAGCAGCAGGCCGACCACGCCCGTCAGCAGCAGTGTGGCGCCCGATCCCGTCTCCATCGCGATCGAGATGGCGGGCAGGGCGAGCGCCGTGGCCATGGAGCCGGCGAACAGGGCCACCGCCACCGCGGCGATGACCCTGGTGCTCACGACAGGTGCGGTCATTTGTCGCATTATGGCGGTCATGCGCGGCGCGGGTCCCACCTGAAATACTTCCGGGTCGACCACAGGCCCACACCGATCCACAGCAGGCCGATCCCCAGCCCCGCCGCGGAGACCTGGAAGGCCTCCAGGAAGCCGACCACCGGAGCGGCCTCCTGGGCGAAGTCGCGGCCCAGGAAGGCCGTGCGCATCATCGTCACGACCGGCGTCAGCGGCAGCAGTTCCGCCACCCGCTGCCCCCATTCGGGCAGCGCCGACAGCGGGATCATCATCCCCGTGCCCACCAGGCTGATGAACAGCACCGGCAGCGCCACGAGCTGCGCGACCTCGTAGTTGGGGATGAACCCGGCCGTCCCGATCGCCAGCGCCGCGAACACGGCCGCGCCCAGGACGAAGGCCAGCAGCATGAGCGGGACGTTGCTCGGCATCGGCGCGTTCGCCACCGTGATGGCGTAGACCAGGATGACCACGCCCTGGACCGCCCCCAGCAGGGACGCGTGCAGGATGTCGCCCGCGAAGATCGCGCTGGTGGGCAGGGCGCTGCCGCGCAGCCGCTTGTAGACGCGCTCCTCCCGCCGCACCACGATGCTCGTGGCGATGGTCATGTAGGAGAACGGGAAGACCACCGCGATCGCCCCCACGGCGGCGAAGGCCGCGGCGGGCACGCCGTTCACCGTGTCCAGCGACCGCGCGTTGGCCGTGTTGGCGAAGGCCAGGAACAGGGGCAGCAGCAGCACGCTGAACGCCAGGCCGCGCTGCCTCATCAGGACCGTCTGGTTGAGCCTCGCCTGCGCCCACACCATCGACAACCAGCTCATGCCGCGACCCTCTCCGTCTCCGCCACCTCAAGGAAGAGCTCTTCGAGCGACGGCCTGCGCACCTCCAGGCCCCCGAGCTCCCAGCCACGCTCGTGCGCCCACTCCAGCAGCGTCCGCAGGTCCTCCTGCGGCTCGTGGGTCTCGACGGTGAACGCCTCGCCGTCCAGCCGGACCGAACGCCGGGCCAGGCCGGGCGCGTAGGGCAGATCGCTGGGCCGGACGGCCGGCAGCCGGAACGTGATGCGGGTGCCGCGCTCGCCGAGCACGTCCGCCAGCGTGCCCTCGGTGACGATCCGGCCGGCGTTCATGATCGCCAGGCGCTGCGCGAGCTGCTCGGCCTCGTCCAGGTAGTGGGTGGTGAGCAGCACGGTCACGCCGTCGGCGACCATCCCGCGCACCAGCTCCCACACGTTGCGCCGCGCCTCCGGGTCCAGGCCCGTGGTCGGCTCGTCGAGGAAGAGCACCTCGGGCCGCCCCAGCACGGCCAGGGCAAGGTCGAGCCGGCGCTTCTCACCGCCGGAGAGCTGGGAGACGCGCACCGCCTCCCGGTGCGCGAGCCCCACCCGCTCCAGCACCTCGCGCCGGCCCAGGGGGCGCGGGGTCCAGCGGCGCCAGGCGTCCACGGTCTCGGCGACCGAGAGGTCCTTGTAGAAGCCGGCCTCCTGCAGCACGATGCCCATCCGCTGGCGTACCTCGGCCCGCTCGCTGATCGGGTCGTGTCCGAGCACGCGCACCTGGCCACGGGTGGGGGCGTGGTAGCCCTCCAGAACGTCGAGGGTCGTCGTCTTGCCCGCGCCGTTGGTGCCGAGCAGCGCGTACAGCTCGCCCCGGCCGACCTCGAAATCGATCCCTCTGACGGCTTCGAAGTCGCCGTACTTCTGGTGCAGATCCCGCACCTCGATCGCTGTCGTGTTCACGTGCCACACTCTGCCGGTGGGCGGCCCCCGCCCGGCAGTGCGCGCTCTCAGCTATGACCTGGGAATTTCGCGGGGCCGCCGCATGACATTTGTCACCGCTCAGCCGACCGTGGCGTGCTCGAGCCGTGGGACGGGCTCGATCGCCACGGGCTCCTCGCGGGGCAGGAAACGCGCGGCCGCCGCGATCAGCAGGCCCAGCACGACCGCGAGCCCGAGCGCCGTGCGCAGCGACGTGGCGTCCGACAGGAAGCCGATCACCACCGGCCCCAGCAGGAGGCCCGCGTAGCCCATGGCGCCGGCCTGGGCGATCGCCGGGCCGGGGTTGCCGGTGGCGGTGCCCGCCAGGGAGAGGGTCAGCGGCGAGATCGTCGCCACGCCCAGCCCGACGAAGAACACCGCGCCGAGAGCGACCATCGGGGCGGGCGCGGCCAGCACGACCGCGAAGAACCCCGCCGTGGCCAGGCCGGAGACGGTAAGCATGCCCCGCACGCCGAACCGGGAGCGCAGCCGGTCTCCGGTGAGCCTGGCGATCAGCATGCCCGCCTCGAAGATCGGGTACCCCAGCGCGGCCAGCGCCTCGGGCGCGCCGAGCGAGTCGCGCATGAACAGGCCGTTCCAGTCGGCGACCGTGCCCTCGACCATGAACGCGAAGAACATCAGCGCGCCGAGCAGGTAGACGACCGGCGGCAGGCGGCGGCGTCCGGTGGCGGCGGACTCACGCGCCGGGGCGTCGGGGACGTAGGTACGGCCCAGCACGATCATCGCGGGCAGCGAGACCAGGCCGACCAGCGCCAGGTTGGCGGTGAACGACAGGCCCAGGGCGATGGACAGGCTGCCCCCGGCCCCGGCCCCGATGGCGCCGACGCACCAGCCCGCGTGCAGGCCGTTCATCAGCGGCCTGCCGTAGGCACGTTCCACGGTCGAGCCCTGGGCGTTCATCGCGATGTCGATCATCCCGAAGGCCATGCCGAAGAGCGCCGCCGCGGCCAGCAGCAGCGGAAGGTTCGGCGCGAACGCCACGGCCACCAGGCCGATCGCGGTCGCCGGGCCGCCGACGCGCAGGACCGTCCTGCTCCCCGTCCGGGCCATGACCCGGCGCATGGACTGCATGGTCACCAGCGCGCCCAGACCCCACACCAGCAGGATCGTGCCGACCATGGACTCGGACAGGCCGAGCTTGTCGGTCAGCGCCGGGATGCGCACGGTCATCGTGCCCACCATCAGGCCACCGAGGAGGAAGGTGAGAACGGCCCCGTAGCGGGCGGTCCTCAGGTCGCGCGTCATAAGGCACACCTCATTCGTCATCAGGATCAGTCGCGAGAATCGGTCAGCGCGGCGCGCTGAGCGCAGAAGGAAAGCCCGGCGACGGCCGGGCGGTTTCGGCTTGGCAGGAGCCGGTACGGCGCGGATCCCCGTGGACCGGGGAGCCGGCAGGGTCAGGACCTCTCGCGGCGCGGAACCTCACAGAGGAACCGGCGCGGGTCCGTGCGGTCAGACCGGAGGCGTTCTGACCAGAGCCCGCAGCCTGGCCTCCAGGGCCAGCAGGTCTCTCTCGCTGTTGAGCGAGGGGTCATGGCTCGCCACGTCCCACAGGCCCTCACAGGCCAGCCGGGCGATCTGTGACGCGACCGGATCGGGCTCCGCGTCCAGCTCCTCGCGATGCCACCGGGTCATCGCCTCGCGCAGCGGCGTGAGGAGGAAGAGATTGCCCGAGGCGCCGGTGACGACGGCCCATCGTCGGAGCCTGCCCGAGCGCACGGCGGCCAGCGTGGCCCCGATGTAGCGCTCGGTGTAGGTCTCGTCCCGCTGGGCGGCCATGAGCTCGTCGAAGTCGTCGATCAGGCGCTCGACCATGCCCTTGATGAGGGCTTCCTTGGTGCCGAAGTGATAGAGGAGGCCGCCCTTGCTCACGCCCGCCCTCTCGGCGACCGCGGCCAGGGTCAGCGAGGTCGAGCCCTGGTCGCAGAGGAGCTCCTCAGCGGCGTCCAGCAGCTCGTCCCTTGTCATGCGTGTACTGTACCGTCCGGACGGTACAGCGGCAAACGAGATACCCTGGCGGCGTGAACAGACCGTCGGCCTATCTTGATCACGCGGCGACCACGCCCATGCTTCCCGAGGCGATCGAGGCCATGACGGAGCAACTCGGCCGGGTCGGCAACGCCTCCTCCCTGCACGCCGCCGGGCGGGAGGTGCGCAGGGTGGTCGAGGAGTCGCGTGAGACCATCGCCGACGCGCTCGGCGCCCGGCCCAGCGAGGTCGTGTTCACCTCGGGCGGCACCGAGGCCGACAACCTCGCCATCAAGGGCCTGTTCTGGGCGCGCCGGCCCAGGTCGCGCCTCCTCATCAGCTCGGTCGAGCACCACGCCGCCCTCGACCCCGCCCAGTGGCTGGCCGACAGCCAGGGCGCCCGGATGGAGCTCCTGGAGGTCGACGAGCTCGGCCGGGTCCACCCCGACACGCTGCGTGCCGCGATCGCCCGCGAGCCGGACGACGTCGCGATGATCAGCATCATGTGGGCCAACAACGAGGTCGGCACCGTCCAGCCCGTCCACGACCTCGCGGCCGTCGCCGGCGAGTACGACATCCCCTTCCACACCGACGCGGTCCAGGCCATCGGCCAGCTCCCGGTGTCGTTCGCCGCGTCCGGCGCCGACGCCCTCACCCTGACCGGCCACAAGATCGGCGGCCCCATGGGCGCGGGCGCGCTGCTGCTGGCCAGGGGTCTGACACCTGTCTCCGTGCAGCACGGCGGCGGCCAGGAGCGCGACGTCCGCTCCGGCACCCTCGACGCCCCCGCCATCGCCGGCCTGGCCGCCGCCGTCCGCACCGCCGTGAAGGAGCAGCAGGCTCAGCAGCGCCACCTCACGGCACTGCGCGACGAGCTCATCGACCGTGTCCGGCAGGCCGTGCCCGACGTGGTGCTCAACGGCGACCCCGTCGACCGGCTGCCGGGCAACGCCCACTTCTCCTTCCCCGGCTGCGAAGGCGACGCCCTGCTCATGCTGCTCGACGCCCGGGGCGTCGAATGCTCCACCGGATCCGCCTGCTCGGCCGGGGTCGCGCAGCCGTCACACGTGCTGCTGGCCATGGGCGCCGACACTGCCGCGGCGCGCGGCTCCCTCCGCTTCACCCTCGGCCACACCTCGACCCGCGACGACGTCGACCGCCTGCTGGAGGTGCTGCCGGCCGCCGTGGAGCGTGCCCGCCGAGCCGGCCTCAGCTGACTCGGGGCCGGCTAGGGGCCCGGCGACCGTCGGGCGACCGTCGGGCGTACGTCGGGCGAGGGTCAGGTGAGGAAGGCCGCCACGGCGCTCCAGGCCGGGTCGGCGGCGACGTCCACGCGCGGCTTGCCCTCCTTCCAGCTCGCGATCTGCTCCTGGGCGGCGATCGCGCCGTCGCCGGACGGGTCGGCGTACACGTGAACGACCCGGTGGCCCTCCGCGCTCAGCTGCACGGTCATCACCGCGTCGGCGTGCGGCTTGAGCAGCCGGGCGGCCAGCCGTTCCTCGAAGTCGCGCAACGCCGCCAGCGAGTCGCCGGCGGGCAGGCCGCTGTCGTCGCGGTGCGCGTACGGCAGGGTTATGGCGATGTGCTGGTCGAACAGCGGATAGTCGACCGGCCGCAGCGGATGGCGAGCGGTGGCGATCAGCGCCGCGCCGCCGGCCGTCTGCCCCTCCAGCAGGACCCACTGCTCCTCGCCGAAGTCGGCGGCCACATCGGCGACGACCGCGGGCAGATGCACGGCGGGCACCGCGTCGATCGGCTGGAAGGTGGCCGGCGAGATCTCGCCGACCCAGCGGGCCACGTCGTCCTCGCCGAGCAGCCAGTCCAGGGCGAGCAGCGTGGCGTCCAGCCGGGTCTCCTCGTCGAGCTCGCCGAAGATCGGATGGTAGGCGGACACGTCCACCCGCGGCGCCCCCCGGGGGACCCGCAGCCCCAGCACCAGCTTGTCCAGCCCGAACGCGAAGCCGCCCACGTCCAGGGTGATCTCCGCGGCCTGCGGATTGGCCTGGCGTGACGGATGGAACTCCCAGAGCATGTCGGCGGGCGGCGCGCCCCTCGCCCAGCGGTGCGCCAGCGACCTCAGCTCGGCGTCACCCGCGGCGGTCACGACCAGCGCGTGCGCGGCGTTTCTGCCCGGGGCCACCTCCCAGACCAGTCCCTGGTGGATCGCGCTCACCGCGGGCGCGAGCAGGTCCTGCAGCCGCTCGGCGTCTCCGTCCGCCACCATCGCGTCGAGCCGTGGCCTGGTGTCGCCCCACCACACCCAGAAAGCGGCGATGGCCTCATCCGCCACGGCGGGCTCTTCCTCGTCGTCCTTGCGCCCGAACAGTCGCATGACCAGATCCTCCCAGACCGAGCCGCCGCTCGTGCCCCCGCTCCGCGCAGTCCCGGGCGGACAGTAGGCTGGAACGGTCATGGGACTGCGTGTGCTTGCCGCCATGTCGGGCGGCGTCGACTCCGCCGTGGCCGCCGCTCGGATCGCCGAAGCCGGTCACGACGTCACTGGTGTGCATCTGGCCCTGTCGGCCAACCCCCAATCCCACCGCACGGGAGCCAGGGGCTGCTGCACGATCGAGGACTCGCGCGACGCCAGGCGCGCCGCCGACGTGATCGGTATCCCGTTCTACATCTGGGACATGGCCGAGCGCTTCCAGCGTGACGTGGTCGAGGACTTCGTCGCCGAATACGCCGCCGGCCGCACGCCCAATCCGTGCCTGCGGTGCAACGAGAAGATCAAGTTCGAGGCGGTGCTCGACCGGGCACTGGCGCTCGGCTTCGACGCGGTCGCCACCGGGCACCACGCCAAGCTGGTCGACGGCGTGCTGTCCAGGAGCGTCGACCCCGGCAAGGACCAGTCCTACGTGCTGGGCGTGCTCACCCGTGAGCAGCTCAGCCACGCGATCTTCCCGCTGGGCGACTCCACCAAGGCCGAGGTGCGCGAGGAGGCCGCCAGGCGCGGTCTGACCGTCGCCGACAAGCCCGACAGCCACGACATCTGCTTCATCGCCGACGGCGACACCCGCGGCTTCCTGGCCAAGCGGCTCGGCTCGGCCGAGGGGCCCATCGTGGACGAGCACGGCGGCGTGGTCGGCAGCCACCAGGGAGCCCACGGCTACACCGTCGGCCAGCGCAAGGGCCTGCACATCGACCGGCCCGCCCCGGACGGCAGGCCGCGCTACGTGCTGTCGATCGAGCCGGTGTCCAACACGGTCACCGTCGGTCCCCGCTCCGCGCTGGAGGTCACCTCGATCACCTGCGTGCGGCCCCTGTGGAACGGCCCGTCCGTCCAGCAGGACGTGACCGTGCAGCTCCGGGCGCACGGCGAGGTGTTCGGCTGCCGCTTCGAGGAGCGGGACGGGGGGCTCGTCATCGAGCTCGACCGGCCCGCGACCGGCGTCGCGGCAGGCCAGGCGGCGGTGCTCTATTCAGGGGCCACGGTGATCGGTTCCGCGACGATCGCCGCCGCGGCCTAGCCTCCTGCACGGCGGGCCGCCGGTCAGGAGAGGGTGACGGATTCGCCGATGGTCAGCCTGCGCATCTCCGCGTCCTGCTTGTCCGATTCCAGGCGGAGATAGTTGTCCACCAGCGTCAGGCCGAAATCGTTGAGCAGGCCGTCATGGGTGGAGAAGGCCCTGGCCGGGCGGACGGTGCGCAGATAGTCGACCATCTCCATGAGCTTGAGCCAGGGCGCGTTGGTCGGGACCAGAAGGGTGGGGACCTCGACGTCCGGGACGGTCAGCGCGTCGCCAGGGTAGAAGAGCTCGTCGTCGACCAGGAAGCCGATGTTCTGCACGATGGGGACGTCGGGGTGGTTCTTGGCGTGCCACTCGCCGAACGCCCTGACCGCGAAGCCCGCGGTCCGGAAGTCGTCGCCGTGCCGGACTACCTGGACCTTGGCGGGCAGGTCCGCGAGCTGGGCGGCGACTGCTTCGCAGGTCCAGATCTCCAGGTCCGCTGAGGCGGCGGAGAGGCGGTCGACGTCGAGGTGGTCGGCGTGCTGGTGGGTGACCAGGACCGCGTCGGCGCCGTCGAGGACCGGGTCGGCGGTGAAGGTGCCGGGGTCGACGACCAGGACCTTGCCGTCCTTCTCCAGGCGAACGCACGCGTGGCCGTACTTCGTGAGCTCCATCTCAGACAGCCTACGCTGGTGCCATGTTGACGTGGGAAGCCACCGGGGTCGGCTCGCATCCGGGCGTAGATCATTTCGAGGCGTTGCGGGTCGTGTTCGGGGAGGTGCCCGGCCTGCCCTACCTGCCGGAGCTGCCTGCCCGGGGCGTCGGGGCGGACATGGTGGGCCGGACCGCGGCGCTGCTCGTCGACCTGCACGTGGAGGTGCAGCCGTCCGGGTGGCGGCTGGCCGGGCGGCCGGGGCGCGATCACCAGCGGGCGGTCGACCATCTGCGGCGCGATCTCGACGGGCTGGAGGAGGTCGGGCACGACTACACCGGGCCGCTGAAGGTGCAGGTGTGCGGGCCCTGGACGCTGGCGGCCTCGATCGAGCTCCGCCACGGCGACAAGATGCTGTCGGACAAGGGAGCGGTGCGCGATCTGATCGCCTCGCTCGTCCAGGGGGTGGCCGACCACTGCGCCGAGGTGCGGCGGCGGCTGCCCGGCGTGACCGAGATCGTGCTGCAGCTCGACGAGCCGGGGCTGCCCGGGGTGCTGGTGGGGACCGTGCCGACCGCCTCCGGGTTCGGCCGGCTGCCGGCCGTGGAGGCGTGGCTGGTCGAGGAGTCGCTGCGCCGCTTCGACGCCCCCGTGGTGCACTGCTGCGCGCCTTCCGTGCCGTTCGGGCTGCTGCGCGGCGCGGGCGTGCGGGGGATCTCGGTGGACACGTCCATGCTCCGGCGCGCCGACGACGAGGCCATCGGCGAGGTGGTCGAGGCGGGCATCGGGCTGTTCCTCGGCGTGGTGCCGGGGACCGACACGCGGCTGGCCGGTGCCGGTGCGGTGGCCAGGCCGGCGCTGGAGCTGTGGCGGCGGCTCGGGTTCGCGCCCGAGCGGCTGGCCGGGCAGGTCGTGCTGACTCCGGCCTGCGGGCTGGCCGGCGCGTCCCCCGGTTACGCGAGGGCGGCACTGGCGGCGTGCGTCAAGGCCGCCCAGGTGCTCAAGGAGGATCCGGAGAGCGATCTCGCAGGCGGCTGACGATAGCGTTGCCGCAGATGGAAGCACGGAAGGAGAGCCCCCGTGAGCGAGCAGGGCACCGACGCCGGAGGCGTCCCCGTGAGCGCGTTGCGACGGCACGCCGAGCTGAGCGAGCTGGTCGAGGACGCCCGCAGGCGCTACTACGTCGACGACCGGCCCACGGTCAGCGACGCCCAGTTCGACACGTGGTTCAACGAGCTGCTCGAGCTGGAGAGGGCCCACCCGCCGCTGCAGACGCCCGACTCGCCGACGCAGAAGGTCGGCGCGCCCGCTTCGGGGGACTTCGCCAAGGTCGAGCACCTCGCCAGGCTGGAGAGCCTCGACAACGTCTTCAACGCCGACGGCGTGGCCGCCTGGCTGGTCAGGGCGGAGCGGCTGGCCGAGCACGACCCCGGCCCCTACCTGTGCGAGCTCAAGATCGACGGCCTGGCCATCGCGCTGGTCTACCGCGACGGCAGGCTGGAGCGCGGCGCCACCCGCGGTGACGGGAGCGTCGGCGACGACGTGACGGCCAACGTCCGCACCATCAGGGGCATCCCGCACCGGCTCACCGGCGACGACGTGCCGAGCCTGGTGGAGGTGCGCGGCGAGGTCTACATCCCCGTCGAGGACTTCAAGAGGTTCAACGAGGAGCTCGTCGAGCAGGGCAAGCAGCCCTTCGCCAACCCGCGCAACTCGGCCGCGGGCACGCTGCGGCAGAAGGACCCGCGCGTCACCGCCCGGCGCCCGCTGCGCATGCTGGTGCACGGCGTCGGCGTCTGGGAGGGCGCGGCCGAGCCACAGGCCCAGTCGCAGGTGTACGACCGGCTGCGTGAGTTCGGCCTGCCGGTCAGCGACCTCTATCGGGTGGTCGGCGGCCTAGACGAGATCAACGACTACATCGAGTACTACCGCCGCCACCGGCACGACGTGGCCTATGAGATCGACGGCGTGGTGGTGAAGGTCGACCGGTTCCGCGAGCAGCGCGAGCTGGGCTCCACCTCGCGGGCGCCGCGCTGGGCCACCGCGTTCAAGTACCCCCCTCAGGAGGTCAACACCAAGCTCCTCGACATCCAGGTCGGCGTCGGCCGCACCGGGCGCGTCACGCCCTTCGGCGTCATGGAGCCGGTGGTGGTGTCGGGCTCGACGGTGGTGCGGGCCACCCTGCACAACGCGGCGATCGTGGTCAAGAAGGGCGTGCTCATCGGCGACACGGTGGTGCTGCGCAAGGCGGGTGACGTCATCCCCGAGATCATCGGTCCGGTCACGGACCTGCGCGACGGCAGCGAGCGCGAGTTCGAGATGCCGGTCCGCTGCCCCGAATGCGGCACCGAGCTGGCCTACGAGCAGGAGGGCGACGCGGACCTGCGCTGCCCCAACGCCCGTGGCTGCCCGGCGCAGATCCGTGAGCGGATGTTCTTCGCCGCGCGTCGCGAGGCGCTCGACATCAGGGGGCTCGGTTACGTGGCGGCCACCGCGCTCACCCAGCCCCTCCCGCCGCAGGAGCCGGTGGTGCGCACCGAGGCGGACCTGTTCGACCTCACGCTGGAGAAGCTCGTCCCCATCAGGTCCATCGTCCGCGACCAGGACTCCGGCCTGCCCAAGATCGATCCGAAGACGGGGAAGGAGAAGGTCGTCTCGTTCTTCTCCAACGTGGACGGCCGGCCGAGCCAGAACGCCCACCGGCTCATGGAGGAGCTGGAGCGGGCCAAGCAGACCCCGCTCGCGCGGATCCTGGTCGCCCTGTCGATCCGGCACGTCGGCCCGCCCACCGCCCGCGACCTGGCCGGCGCGATGGGATCGATCGAGGCCGTCATGAACGCCTCCGAGGAGGAGCTGGCCGCCGTGGAGGGCATCGGCCCGCGGGTGGCGGCCACGATCAGGCAGTGGTTCGAGGTCGACTGGCACCGCGAGATCATCACCCGCTGGCAGCGGGCCGGGGTGCGCATGCGGGACGAGGCGCCGGCCGGTGCCGAGAAGGTCGAGCGGACGCTGGAGGGGCTCACCTTCGTGGTGACGGGCACGCTGTCCGGCTACACCCGCGACCAGGCGGGCGCGGCCGTCACCAGCCGGGGCGGCAAGGTGACGAGCTCGGTGTCGAAGAAGACGTCGTTCGTGATCGCGGGGGAGAACGCCGGGTCCAAGTACGACAAGGCGGTCAGCCTGAAGGTCCCGATCCTGGATGAGCAGGGTTTCGAGGCGCTGCTCGACCGGGGCCCCGAGGCGGCGGCGCAGCTGGCGGTCACCCCGGAGGAGTGAGTCCCAGGTGTCAAGGAGGCGCCGCCGGACGAAACCGATTCCGTGACCCGGGAAGGTCTCGCGGACACGTAGCGTTTAGCTATTAGCTACACAGGGTGGGTATTTCCGGAAAGCGACGTGACGGAACGTACGCGCTTGGTTTCGCGAAGTGGGGTTAAGGTCGTACCCTCCCATAGTGACCTAATGGGGGTTCTGTTACCGATGACTGACCCAACCGACACCCGCGACACAGGACCACGCGTCGGCACGCCCCTGTGGGCGTTCCTCGCGGGCGTCACCGTGATCGGCTTCACCGCGCTCGTCGTCGCCATGCTGAGACTGGACACGACACAGCTCCCGGAGCTCGCCCTGACACCGCTGTTCTGGGTGCTGACGGTGCTGGTCATCCTGGGAGAGCTGAGGCCCGTCATGGTGTCCTCGGCCACCGCGGTGGGCGGCACGTACCCGTCGGCCATGTTCACCTTCGCCGTCCTGCTCCACTACGGGCTGCCCGTCGCCGTGCTCATGCAGGCCGTGGCCGTCGCCGTCAACGGGGTGGCCACCCGTAAGGCGTGGCACCGGGTGATGTTCAACGTCGCCCAGTCGACGCTCGCGCTGACGGCCGCGGCCGTGGTGCTCGGGCTGTTCGGGATCGTGCCCAGTGCCGCCGCGCCCTGGGTGCCGTCCGGCGCGGACCTGCTGGCGATCGCGCTGGCCGGCGTCGCCTACTTCGCCACCCGGGCCATGCTGGTGTGCGGCGCCGTCGCGCTGCACGAACGCAGGTCCATCGTGCGGGTGCTGCGGGTCACGGTGGGGCCGCAGAGCCTCGTCTACGCCGCGCTGCTCGGGCTGGCGCCCCCGGTCGTCGTCGTGATGGCCCACTCGCCGGGGCTGGTGCCGCTGTTCGTGGCGCCGCTCGCCGCCGTCTACTTCACCGCCACGCTGTCCATGCGCCGCGACCACCAGGCGCTGCACGACGAGCTGACCGGCCTGCCGAACCGCAAGATGCTCATCGTGAGCACCGAGGAGGCGCTCGCCGAGGCCCGCCAGGACGAGCGGGTCGGCCTGTTCCTGATCGACCTCGACCGGTTCAAGGAGGTCAACGACACCATGGGCCACCCGGTCGGCGACCGGCTGCTGCAGATGGTCGCGCACCGGCTCACCCACTCCGTGCGGCCCGGGGACGTGGTGGCGCGGCTGGGCGGCGACGAGTTCGCCGTGCTGCTGCCCTCCATCAGGGACGCCCACGCCGCGCGGGAGGTGGCCGCCAGGCTGCGCGCCGCGCTGACCGAGCCGGTGCGGCTCGAAGGCATGACCTTCGACCTGGACGGATCCGTCGGCATCGCCCTGCATCCGGACCACGCGCCCGACTTCGAGATGCTGCTCCAGCGCGCCGACGTGGCCATGTACCTGGCGAAGGAGGGCCGCACGGGCGTGGAGCTCTACCAGCCGGACAAGGACCGCAACTCGCCCGAGCGGCTCAACCTCCTCGGCGACCTGCGCCGCGGGCTCGACAACCACGAGCTCAGGCTTCACTACCAGCCCAAGGTGGGCCTTGCCGGAGGCGCCGTGGCCGGCGTCGAGGCGCTGCTGCGCTGGCGCCACCCGGTGCACGGGGCGATCGCGCCGTCGGAGTTCATCCCGCTGGCCGAGCAGTCCTACCTGATGCGCCACCTCACCGCGTATGTCATCGACGAGGCGCTGGAGCAGGCGGCCCGCTGGTGGCATACCGGCCTGCAGGTGCAGATCTCGGTCAACATCTCCGCCCGTGACCTGCTCGACTCGGCGCTGCCCGAGCAGCTCGAAGCCGGCCTGGCCCGGCTGCGGCTGCCGCCCGCGTCGATCCAGCTGGAGGTCACCGAGCGCATCCTGACCGGCCAGCAGGCCTACACCCACGAGACCATCAAGGCCCTGGCGACGCTCGGCGTGCCGCTGGCGCTCGACGACTTCGGCACGGGCTACTCCTCGCTCATCAGGCTGCAGCGCCTGGCGGTGTCCGAGGTGAAGATCGACGCCTCGTTCGTGCGGCGCATCGCCGAGTCCGAGGACGACAACCGGATCGTGCGCTCCATCGTCGACCTGGTCCGCTCGCTCGGCCTGCGCTCGGTCGCCGAGGGGGTCGAGTCCGACGAGGTCGCCCTCCGCCTGGCGGAGATGGGCTGCGACCTTGGTCAGGGCTGGCTCTTCGGCCAGCCGATGCCCGCCGCCGACGCCACGGCCTGGCTGCGCGAGCGCTACGAGGCGGCCCCGGAGATCGGGTACGGCTACCGCCCGGAGGTCACGCAGACCGCCTGACGTGGGTGACTCTCGCGAACGGTTCGGCTGTCAGGTGCTCGGCCCGCATTTCGAGGAGTTGTGCCGTGAGTTCGCCCGGAGCGAGGACGCCTTCGGGGAACTGCCAGGTGACGTGGGCGCGGGAGTGATCACCGATCCGGCGCGCCGCGAGCAGATCGAGGTGGATGTCGCGGTGTTCGCGCCCGCCGGCCGAGATTTACGGGTGAGCCCCGGCGTGTTTCCAGGTGGTTAACGGTTCGGAGGCGTTCGGACAGGGCCCCTAGGATGTGAGTGTCCAAACTCCATCCACGAAACGGGTTCAACGACTCATGTCCGCCATAACCCGCGACGAGGTCGCGCATCTGGCCCGGTTGTCCAGGCTGGCGCTCACCGACGACGAGCTCGACCACTACGCCACGCAACTCGATGCCATCATCGAGTCGGTCGCGAAGGTGGCAGAGGTCGCCGCCGAGGACGTGCCGCCATCGTCGCACGCTCTTCCGCTGACCAACGTTTTCCGTCCCGACGAGGTGCGACCGTCCCTGACGCCCGAGCAGGCCCTGTCGGGCGCTCCCGCCGTCGAGGACGACCGCTTCCGGGTGCCGCGCATCCTCGGGGAGGAGGCATGAGTCTGATCCGCAAGACCGCCGCCGAACTGGGCGCCATGATCGCCGCCGGTGAGGTGACCGCCGCCGAGGTGGCCGAGGCCCATCTCGACCGGATGGCCGAGGTCGAGCCCAAGGTGAAGGCATTCCTGCACGTCGACCGGGAGACGACGCTGGAGCAGGCGCGGGCCGTCGACGCCAGGCTGCGGGCGGGCGAGAAGCTCGGGCCGCTGGCCGGGGTGCCGATCGCGCACAAGGACATCTTCGCGACCCGCGACATGCCGACCACGGCCGCGTCCAGGATCCTGGAAGGCTGGCGGCCGCCGTACGACGCGACCGTGACGCGCCGGCTGCGCGAGGCGGGGCTGGTCATCCTCGGCAAGACCAACCTGGACGAGTTCGCCATGGGCTCCTCCACCGAGAACTCCGCCTACCACCTGACGCACAACCCGTGGGACCTGACCAGGATCCCCGGCGGCTCGTCGGGCGGCTCCAGCGCCGCCGTCGCCGCCTACGAGGCGCCGCTGTCGACGGGCACCGACACGGGCGGCTCGATCCGGCAGCCCGCCGCGGTGACCGGCATCGTGGGCATGAAGCCCACCTACGGCGGCTCGTCCCGCTACGGCCTGATCGCGTTCGCCAGCTCGCTCGACACGCCGGGGCCGTTCGCCCGCAACGTGCTCGACGCCGCGCTGCTGCAGGAGTCGTTCTCCGGGCACGACCCGATGGACTCCACCTCGATCGACGCCCCGGTGCCCTCGGTCGTGGAGGCCGCCCGGCAGGCCGACGTCGCCGGCATGCGGATCGGCGTCGTCAAGGAGTTCGCCGGCGAGGGCGCCCAGCCGGGCGTGCTGGCCCGCTTCAACGAGGCCGTCCAGCTGCTGGAGTCGCTCGGCGCGAAGGTCGTCGAGGTCTCCTGCCCGTCGTTCGAGACGGCCCTGCCGGCTTACTACCTCATCGCGCCGTCGGAGTGCTCGTCCAACCTGGCCCGCTTCGACGCCATGCGCTACGGCCTGCGCGTCGGCGACGACGGCACCCGCAGCGCCGAGGAGGTCATGGCGCTGACCAGGGCGGCCGGTTTCGGTCCCGAGGTCAAGCGGCGGATCATGCTGGGCACCTACGCCCTGTCGAGCGGCTACTACGACGCCTACTACGGCCAGGCCCAGAAGGTCCGCACGGTCATCTCCCGCGAGTTCGAGGCCGCCTTCCACCAGGTCGACGTGCTGATCTCACCCACGACGCCGACCACGGCGTTCCCGATCGGCGAGCGTGCCGACGACCCGATGGCGATGTACCTCGCCGACCTCTACACCATCCCGTCCAACCTGACGGGCAACGCGGCCATCTCGGTGCCGTGCGGCCTGGCCGACGAGGACGGCCTGCCCGTGGGCCTGCAGATCATGGCGCCGGTCCTGGGCGACGAGCGCTGCTACCGTGTCGGCGCCGCCGTGGAGAAGGCCCTGGAGAGCCGCTGGGGCGGCCCGTTGCTGAAGGAGGCACCGTCACTGTGACCATGGTCTATGACGAAGCGCTCGATCGTTTCGAGCCGGTGCTCGGGCTGGAGACGCACGTCGAGCTGGGCACGCGCTCGAAGATGTTCTGCGGCTGCGAGACCGCCTTCGGCGCGCCGCCCAACACGCACGTCTGCCCGACCTGCCTGGCACTGCCCGGATCGCTGCCCGTGGCCAACGCCGTGGCGATCGAGTCCACGATCCGCATCGGCCTGGCGCTCAACTGCTCCATCGCCGAGTGGTGCCGCTTCGCCCGGAAGAACTACTTCTATCCGGACATGCCGAAGAACTACCAGATCTCGCAGTACGACGAGCCGCTCTGCTTCGACGGCTACATCGACATCGAGGTCGAGGGCAAGCCCGTGCGGATCGAGATCGAGCGGGTGCACCTGGAGGAGGACACCGGCAAGTCCACCCACATGGGCGGCGCGACCGGTCGCATCCACGGCGCCGACTACTCGATCGTCGACTACAACCGCGCGGGCATCCCGCTGGTGGAGATCGTCACCAAGCCGATCCCCGGCACCGACCGGATGGCGCCCGAGGTGGCCAAGGCCTACGTCACCGAGCTGCGCGAGGTCATGCGCTCGCTGGGCGTCTCCGACGTGCGCATGGAAGAGGGCTCGCTGCGCTGCGACGTCAACGTCTCGCTCATGCCTCGCGGCGCCTCGGAGTGGGGCACCCGCACGGAGACCAAGAACGTCAACTCTCTGCGCAGCGTTGAGCGGTCCGTACGCAGTGAGATCGAGCGGCAGGCGGCGGTTCTGGCCGAGGGTGGCCGGATCGTGCAGGAGACCAGGCACTTCCACGAGGACACCGGCACCACCACGTCGGGCAGGTCCAAGGAGGAGGCGCAGGACTACCGCTACTTCCCCGAGCCCGACCTGGTGCCGATCGCGCCGGACCCGGCCTGGGTGGCGGAGCTGAAGGCGGGGCTGCCCGAGCTGCCGTCGGTCAAGCGCCAGCGGCTGAAGGCCGAGTGGGGGCTGTCCGACCTGGACATGCAGGCCATGCACAACGCCGACGCGATCGACCTGGTCGAGGCCACGGTCGCGGCGGGCGCGCCGGCCGCCGACGCGCGCAAGTGGTGGATGGGAGAGCTGGCCCGCCGCGCCAACGAGACCGGCACCGCGCTGGCCGGCCTGCCGATCACGCCGGAGCAGATCGCCCGGGTCACCGAGCTGGTCGCCTCCGGCGCGCTCAACGACAAGCTGGCCCGCGAGGTGCTCGAGGGCGTGCTGGCCGGGGAGGGCTCGCCTGACGAGGTGGTCGAGAAGCGCGGCCTGAAGATCGTCAACGACGAGGGCGAGCTTTCGGCGATCATCGACGAGGTGCTCGCGGCCAACGCCGACGCGGTGGAAAAGGTCCGCTCCGGCAAGATCGCCGCGGCGGGAGCCCTGGTCGGAGGCGTGATGAAGGCCAGCCGCGGCAAGGCCGACGCCGCCCGGGCGCGGGAGCTGATCCTGGAGAAGCTGGGCGTCTCCGGATAGCGGCAGCGAATTGCGGGCCCCGTCACTCCGGTGGCGGGGCCTTTCGCGTGCCGGGGATGGTCACCAGGGCGAGCAGCCGGTCGATGAGCCGCTCGTCGCCGGGGGACTGCTCGGCCGCCCAGCCGATGGCATTGGCCAGCGTGAGCAGGTCGTCGACGCGGGGAGCGCCGGCCTGCCCGGCCGGTGACGCCGTCTCGGGCGGGCGGGCGCGGTGGAGCAGGGCGGCTCCGGTCGCCGTGATCTGGTCGTGGCAGGCCGCGAGCGCCGGGCCGGCACCCGCCATCTCGACCGCGACCAGCCCACGCATGGCTGTCGCGTGCACCGCGACCGCCCGCAGCCAGGTGCGCAGCGCTTCGCCGGGCGACGGGTGGTCCGCGAGCTCGCGCCCCCGCGCGCACAGCGCGTCCACGTCGTCCTTGATGATCTCGACGAGCAGGTCCTGCGAGGTGGGGAAGTGCCGGTAGAGCGTCCCCGCCCCCACGCCGGCCCGCTGCGCGACCTGGTTGAGCGAGGCGCCGGGCCCCTGCTCGGCGAACACCTCCCGGGCGGACGCCACGATCCGCTCGCGGTTGCGCCGGGCGTCGGCACGCATCATCGGGGCTCCCAGGGTTGCTAAGTGGAGAAGCTCTCCATATCCTAGCCGCACAGTAAACCGGAGAACCTCTCCGATTAGTCAGGAGGAGTCATGCGGATCGGGATCTCCATCGGCGACGTGCGCGGCCCCGCGTCCCCGGCCGACCTCGTCGCCCAGGTGCGTACGGCCGCCGAGCTCGGCTACGACACCGTCTGGTCCAGCCAGGCGTTCGGCTGGGACGCTCTCACCTCCCTCGCCGTGGCGGGGACGCTCGTGCCGGGCATCCCGCTCGGCACGGCGGTCGTCCCGGTGCCCCAGCGCCACCCGCTGGTGCTGGCGAGCCAGGCGCTCAGCGTCCAGGCCGCGACCGGCAACCGCCTCACGCTCGGCGTCGGCGCGGGCGTCGCGATGATGGTCACGTCGATGTACGGGTTGCCGGCCGACCGGCCGGCGGCCCGGATGCGCGAGTACCTGACGGTCCTGGGCCCGCTCCTGCGCGGCGAGAGCGTCGCGCACGAGGGCGAGCTGATCACCGCCTCCGGGCAGGTGGCCGTGCCGGGCGCCGAGCCGCCGGAGGTGCTGGTGGCGGCGCTCGGCCCGGCCATGCTCAGGGTCGCGGGCGAGCTCGCGGGAGGCACGGTGACGTGGATGACCGGCCCGCGGACGCTCGCCGCCCACATCGTGCCGGCCATCACCAGGGCCGCGGAGTCCGCCGGCAGGCCCGCGCCGCGCGTGGTCGCCGGGCTGCCGGTCTGCGTCACGGACGACGAGGCCGGGGTGCGGGAGCGGATCGCCGAGCAGTTCGGCCTCGCCGGGCGGGTGCCGGAGTATCGGGCCGTGCTCGACCGCGAGGGCGTGGCGGGGCCGCAGGACGTGGCCGTCGTGGGCGACGAGAAGGGCGTGGCCCGCCAGCTCGCCCGGCTGGCCGACGCCGGTGTCACGGACTACCTGGCCTCGCCGTTCGGCACCGCCGAGGAGCAGGAGCGCACGGTCCGGGCGGTGGCCGCGCTCATCTGAGCCGGCCTAGGTCTATTCGCGTGCATGGACCTAGGACCCCCGCCGGAGGCGCCCCGGCGTGCGGGGTCCTAGCGTCGGGAGCATGACACGTAGAGCTGTGACACGTAGAGCTGTGACACGTAGAGCTGTGACACGTAGAGCACTGACAGCGGGTTTGGTGGCGATGGTGTCGCTGGTGGCCTTCGAGTACGTCGCGGTGGCCATCGCCATGCCGGTGGTGGCACGGGAGCTCGGCGGGATCGAGCTGTACGGACTGGCCTTCAGCGGCGCGATGGCGGCCGGGGTGGTGGGGACGGTGGTGGGCGGCCGGTGGGCCGACCTGCGCGGACCTCTTGCGCCGTTGTGGACTGGTGCGGCAGCTTTCATCGGCGGACTGGTCATGGCCGGTCTCGCGCCGTCCATGGAGGTGCTGATAGCCGGGCGGCTGGTGCAGGGGTTCGGGGGAGCGCTGGTGAACGTGGCGCTCTATGTGGTGGTGGCCCGGGTCTATCCCGAGGAACTGCACCCGAAGATCTTCTCGCTGTTCGCGACGGCATGGGTGGTGCCGTCGATGGTGGGGCCCGCGATCGTCGGAGTCATCGTGGACACGGCGGGCTGGCGCTGGGTGTTCCTGCTGGTGCCGTTCCTGACGGTGGCCGGCGGCCTGGTGCTGCTGCGCGGGCTCGCGGGCCAGCCGGTCACCGGCGGGCAGGGCACGCCCGCCCCCGGACTGCTGGCCAAGGTCGGTTGGGCGGCGCTCGCCGCGCTCGCCGCGGGTCTCATGCAGTACGGCAGCAGCGGGCAGGTGGTCTTGCTGATCGCCGGCCTGGTGCTCCTGGCCGTGGCGCTGCCCAGGCTGCTGCCCGCGGGGACGCTGAAGGCCGCCAGGGGGCTGCCCGCGGTCGTGGGGCTACGCGGGCTGGCCACCGGCGCGCTCTTCGCGACCGAAGTGATCATCCCGCTCATGCTCGTCGAGGAGCGCGGCCTGTCGCCGCTGATGGCCGGGATCGCGCTCACCGGAGGCGCGGTGACCTGGTCCTTCGCCTCCTGGCTGCAGGGACGCGAGGTGTTCAGCCAGATCACGAACCTGCGGCTCGGCTCGGTCATGCTGGCGGTGGGCATCCTGCTCATGGGCGTGGTGACCTTCGCCGCGGTGCCGGTCGCCCTGGCCTACCCGTCGTGGATCGTGGCCGGGTTCGGCATGGGGCTGATCTATCCGACTTTGTCGGTGCTCACCCTGGAGCTGTCGGATCCGGGCGAGGAGGGCGTCAACAGCTCGGCGCTGCAGGTCGGCGAGTCGGTGTTCTCGGTGGTGGCGGTCGCCGTCACCAGTGCGCTCTTCACCGCGGTGGGTTCCGGCTACTGGGCGGTCTTCGCGGCCGCGCTCGTCATGGCGCTGGCGGGGCTGGCGATCGCGCCGCGCGCCATGCGGGCCGCCGTCCTGGTGCCCAGGGCGGTGGGCGTGTGAACGGTCCCGAGGGGGCGTGGACCAGCCCCCTCGGGGTCAGTCCTCCCGGGAGGCCGGCAGGGACGGCCGGACGTTCCGCCTGGCCAGCATCTTTCTGAACAGCGGGGTGAGCAGGGCCAGCAGCGACAGCACCAGCAGGACCACCGCCACCGGGCTGCGCACCAGCACGGTGACGTCGCCCGCCCCGATGGCCAGCGCCCGCCGCAGCTGGATCTCCGCCATCGGCCCCAGGATCAGGCCGATCACGGCCGGCGCGATGGGCAGCCCGAAGCGGCGCATCGCGAACCCGAGCAGGCCGAGCAGATACAGCACGACCAGGTCGACCACGCTGCCGTTCAGCGCGTAGACGCCGAGCGCGGCGAACATGACGATCCCGGCATACAGGTACGGCCGAGGGATGTGCAGCAGTTTCGCCCACACCGGGGCAAGGGGCAGGTTCAGCACGAGCAGCATCGTGTTGCCGATGAACAGCGACGCGATCATGCCCCACACCAGGGCCGGGTTGTGGTCGAAGAGCTGCGGTCCGGGCTGCAGGCCGTACTGCTGGAAGGCGGCGAGCATGATCGCGGCCGTCGCCGACGTCGGCAGGCCCAGCGTGAGAAGCGGGACGAGGGTGCCCGCCGCCGAGGCGTTGTTGGCCGCCTCCGGTCCCGCCACGCCCTCGATGGCGCCCTTGCCGTACTCCTCGCGGGCGACTCCGCGTGCCAGCCGCTTCTCGGCGGCGTACGACAGGAACGTGGGGATCTCCGCGCCGCCGCCGGGCAGCGCGCCGAACGGGAAGCCCAGCGCGGTGCCGCGCAGCCACGGCCGCCACGACCGGCCCCAGTCCGAGCGGCCCATCCACGCCCTGCCCACGGGGACCACCTCGGGCGGCGCGTGGCGCAGCCGGGAGGCCACGTACAGCGCCTCGCCCAGCGCGAACAGGCCGACCGCGACGATCACCACGTCGATGCCGTCGAGGAGCTGCGGGATGCCCAGCGTGAGCCGGGCCTGCCCGGTCTGCTGGTCGATGCCGATCAGCCCGATCACCAGGCCGAGCCCGAGCGAGGCCAGGCCGCGCACGACCGAACGCGACAGCACCGACGACACCGCGGTGAACGCCAGGATCGCCAGCGCGAAGTAGTCCTCGGGACCGAACGAGATCGCGAAGCTCACCACGGCCGGCGCGGCGACGACCAGCAGCGCGGTGGCGATCGTGCCGGCGACGAACGAGCCGATGGCCGCCGTGGCGAGCGCCTGCGCCGCCCGGCCGCGCCTGGCCATCTTGTTGCCCTCCAGCGCCGTGATCATCGAGGAGGACTCGCCGGGCGTGTTGAGCAGGATCGACGTCGTCGACCCGCCGTACATGCCGCCGTAGTAGATGCCCGCGAACATGATGAACGCGCTGGCGGGCGGCACCGTGAACGTGATCGGCAGCAGCAGCGCCACCGTCATCGCCGGCCCGATGCCGGGCAGCACGCCGACCAGGGTGCCGAGGGTGACGCCGACCAGCGCGTACAGCAGGTTGACCGGCGTCAGAGCCGCGCCGAACCCGTCGAGCAGCAGCTGCAGCGACTCCACCTAGATCACCCCCTGCAGCGGCCCGCCGGGCAGCGTGACGCCCAGCCCCTTGACGAACAGCAGGTACGTGGCGATGCCCAGGACCACGGCGATCCCCGCCGCGCGCAGCCTGTGCTCCGCGCCGAGCGCCACCGACAGCCCGAAGAACAGCAGGCTCGCGGCGATGATCCAGCCCAGCACGTTCAGGACCGCGGCGAAGGCCAGGAAGATGCCGCTCACCAGGCCCACGCTGCGCCAGTCGGACGGCGCGTCGACGTCCACGTCCTCGCTCGCCTCGGGATCGCCCCGCCCGCCGCGCAGCACGTCGGCGACGTAGAACAGGCCGATGAGGATCATGGCGCCGCCCACCAGGATCGGGAAGAACCGGGGCCCGAGCCCGAGCTGCGAGGCCGCCGCGGACACCTCCAGCGTGCCCAGCACGACGAAGACCCCCAGGCCCAGCACCACCAGCGCCAGGCCCAGCTCCGGACGCCACCACCGCCGCCTGGCGCCGGGCGCCTCCTCTGGCGACGACATCAGGAGACGAGACCCATCTCGGCGATGATGGCCTTGACCCGGGTCTCCTCGGACTTCAGGTAGTCGGCGAACTCCTGGCCGGTCATGAAGGAGTCGATCCAGCCGTTCTTGGCCACCGCGTCCTTCCACGGCTGCGAGTCGTGCATCTTGGTGACCAGGTCGGTCAGCGCCTTCTTGTCGGCGTCGCTGAGCCCGCCGGGGGCCACGAAACCGCGCCAGTTGGCCAGCTCCACGTCCAGGCCGCCCTCCTTGAGGGTGGGCGCGTCCAGGCCGGGCAGCCGCTCGCCGGAGGTCACGCCGAGCGCGCGCAGCTTGCCGGACTTGACGTGCTCGGCGAACTCGCCGACGCCCGAGACGCCGATGCTGACCTTGTTGCCGAGCAGCGCGTTGAGCGCCTCGCCGCCACCGGAGTGCGCGATGTAGTTGACCTGCTTGGGGTCCACGCCCGCGGCCTTGGCCATCAGCCCGGCCACGATGTGGTCGGTGCCGCCGGCCGAGCCGCCCGCGACGGAGACCTTCGCCGGGTCCGCCTTCCAGGCCGCGGCCAGGTCGGCCAGCGACTTCAGCGGCGATTCGGCCGGGACCACGACGATCTCGTACTCCTCGGTCAGCTTGGCGATCGGCGTCGTCTCCGCCAGCGTGACCTTGGACTTGTTCTGCTCGATGGCGCCCACCATGACCAGGCCCATGGTCATCAGCAGGTTGCCGTTGCCCTTCTCGCCGGCGAGCTGGGCCAGGCCGATCGTGCCGCCGGCGCCGGGGACGTTGTAGACCTCGACCTTGCGGCCGGGGTCGGCGGCCTTCAACGCCTGCTCGGCCGTGCGGGACGTCTGGTCCCAGCCGCCGCCCGGCGCGGCCGGGGCCATGATGCGCAGCGCGCTGGTGCCGCCGCCGGTGCCGGTGTCGCCACAGCCGGTGAGCGCGGCGACCGAGAGCGCCGCGAGCGCGGCGAGTATGCGAACACGCATGATCACTCCAATGGGGGGATTGCACGTTATGGAAACTGGATGGTGAAGCGCCGCACCATCGGAGTCGAGCCTCTGTGAGTAGGCGTCGTAATGGTCGTATTGGTCGCAACCCCCCCGTGACCTGGGAGTGTTTCCATGTTTCCATGTGTCCCGTGAGACGGGTATACGACCCCTCCCTGGGCACCCAGCTGTTCGTGCTCCAGATGGCCATCGTGCTGCTCGCCGTGGGGAGCACCGCCGGCGTGTGGGCCCAGCACACGCGTGCCCAGCTCGACTCCCTCTACCAGCAGCGCGCCCTGGCGATCGCGCAGGCCGTGGCGGGACTCCCGGAGGTACGCGAGGCGTTCGAGCTCCAGCGGCCGGAGGCGGTCCTGCAGCCGCTCGCGCTGAGCGTCCAGCAGACCACCGGCGCCGACTACGTGGTGATCGCCAACGACGACCAGATCCGCTACGCCCACCCCAACGCCTCGCTGATCCGCAAGCGGCTGTCCACCGACGGCACCTACGTGCTCACGACCGGCCGGAGCTGGGTCGGCACCGAGAAGGGCACGATCGGCACCACGGTCAGGGGCAAGACGCCGGTGCTCAACGAGTACGGCGACGTCATCGGCCTGGTCTCGGTCGGTGTCCTGGAGGCCACGGTCGTCGACGAGGTCGCCGGGGCGCTGCCGCCGCTGCTGTGGACCGCCCTGGCCGTGCTCGTCGCCGGTCTGGGCGCGGCCGCGCTGATCACCGCGCGGGTGCGCAGGCAGACGTTCGGGCTGGAGCCGCGCGACATCGCCGCGCTCCTGGAGCAGCGCGAGGGCGTGCTGCACGGCGTCAAGGAGGGCGTGCTCGCGCTCGACCTCGACGGCCGGGTGACGCTGGTCAACGACGCCGCCCGCGAGCTGCTCGGGGACGTCGGCGACGACCTGACGCAGATGGCGGTCTCCGACCGGATGCGCGACGTGCTCGGCGGCGCCGACCCGGGCGAGGACCGGATCGTCCTGCACGGAGACCGCGTGCTGGTGCTCAACCGCACGCCGGTCTCCGTCCGCGGCCAGCACCGCGGCTGGGTGGTCACCCTGCGCGACCGCACCGAGCTGGTACGGCTGGCGCGAGAGCTGGACGACACGAGCAGCGCGACCGGGGCGCTGAGAGCCCAGGCGCACGAGTTCGCCAACCGCATGCACACGGTCGTCGGGCTGCTGGAGATGGGCGAGCACGACGCGGCGATCGCCTTCATCACCAGCACCACCCGCGGCACCTACGCCAGCGACCTGCGCGAGCGGGTGCGGGATCCGACCCTCGCCGCCCTGCTGCTGGCCAAGTCGGCCGAGGCGGCCGAGCGCGGGGCCCGGCTGGTGCTGGCCGAGGACTCCTGCGTTCCCGAGGGCGTGCTGGGCGACCCGCAGGACGCCGTCCTGGTCGTGGGGAACCTGGTGGCCAACGCCATCGACGCGCTCGACGGCCGGGGCGGCACCATCGAGGTGTCGGTCGCGGCGGACGAGGAGTGCCTGCGGGTGCGGGTCGGCGACTCGGGGCCGGGGATCACCCCCGAGCTGGTCGAGGAGGTCTTCAGGGAGGGCTTCACGACCAAGGCCGCGCACTCGGGCCCGCGTGGTCTCGGGCTGGCGCTGACCAGGCAGGCGTGCCTGCGCAGGGGCGGCTGGGTGAAGGTCCGCAACTCGGGCGGCGCCGTCTTCACGGCCCTGCTGCCGGCGGCGAAGGTCACTGTATGAACGGGATCCGCGTGCTCGTGGTGGACGACGACTTCATGGTGGCCCGCATCCATGGCGGCTACGTCGCGCGGGTGCCGGGCTTCCAGGTCGTCGCGACCGCGCACAACGGGGCCGGCGCGATCGAGGCGGTGGCCGAGCACCGGCCCGACCTGGTGCTGCTCGACATCTACCTGCCCGACATGTCCGGGCTGGACGTGCTCAAGGTGCTGACCGGCGTGGACGTGCTGGTGATCAGCGCGGCCCGGGACGTGCCCACCGTCAGGGAGGCGATGCGCGGCGGCGCGGTCAACTACCTGATCAAGCCCTTCACCGCCGCGGCGCTGGCCGAGCGGCTGCAGCAGTACGCCAACACCCGCAGGACGTTCACCGCCATCGGACCCGAGGCCCGGCAGGACGACGTGGACCGGCTCTTCGGCACCCCGACGACCGCCGCGCCGCTGCCCAAGGGGCTGTCGTCGGCCACCTGCGCGCTGGTCGCCGCGACGCTGCGCGAGGCGGGCCGCGACCTGTCGGCGGCGGAGACCGCCCAGCTCGCGGGGTTGTCGCGGGTCAGCGCCCGCCGCTATCTGGAGTACCTCTGCGCCGAAGGCAGGGCCGGGTCGCGGCCCAAATACGGCACGGCAGGGCGTCCAGAACACCGATATCGGTGGCTAGGCTGACACACTTCCGTAGTCTTTTCCCGTGACATATGCGGACCTGCGTGCCTTACTGTTGCCTGAGACTTGGCTGCGGAACGGGAGGAGATTGAGGCGTGCGTAACGCCGGACCGATCGAATCGCCGACCGACCCGTTCGCCTCGGTGCCCCTGCCCACGCGCGGCACATCCAAGAAGCCGAAGATCGAAGGACTGCCGCCCGGCGTGACCCGCGACATCTTCGGCCCGCAGGGCCCGCAGCAGGAGTCCCGCCGCCCCGCCGGGCCCGCGAGCCCGCAGGCCGCGTCCAACGGCGGAGCGCTGCCTCCGGTCGCGACACCGTCACAGCCCTGGCCCGTGAACGGCCATCCGCAGGACCCGCCGCTCCCCGTGTTCGGGACGCGCGGCCAGGACCGGATCCCCGCGCTGATAGATCCGGACCCGCCCCGGCGGCGCCGCCTGCTGCCGGCCATCGCGCTGCTCCTGCTCGTCGCCGTCGCCATGGCCTACCTGGTGCCCGCGGTGCTCATGTCAGGCTCGGTCCTGCGCGGCACCCACGTCGGCGGCGTCGACATCGGCGGCCTGACCGTGACCCAGGCGGCCGAGAAGCTCCGCACCGAGCTGGCCGCCAAGCTCAACAAGCCCGTCGTGGTCGACATCGGCGCCCGCAAGGACACCATCCAGCCCGACGAGGCCGGCCTCGAGCTCGACGTGGTCACCACGATCGGCCAGGCGCCCAGCGGCTTCCCCAGCCCCGCCGAGGTGTGGCGGGCGCTCACCGGCACGACCGAGATCGAGCCCAGGGTGACCGTCGACGCCTCCCAGCTCGCCAGGACCGTGGAGGCCCTGGCGGAGACCGTCGACCGGCCGCCGCACGACGGCCGGGTCGCGTTCAGGGGCCTGCGGCCCGTCTCCAGCCAGCCACGCGACGGCGCCCTCATCGACCGGGGCGAAGCGGTCCGGGTGATCAGCGACGCCTTCCTGCGCGGCAGCGGCACAGCGGTGATCTCGCTGAAGCCCGCCCAGCCGACGACCACGCCCGAGGCGGTCAGCAAGGCCCAGACGGAGGCCAGGCGGGCCGTGGAGGGGCCGATCACGCTGACTCTCGGCGACAAGCGGGCGCAGCTCGCCCCGGAGACGATCGCGGCCAACCTCGCGTTCGTCTCCGACGGCGAAGGCGCCCTGACGCCCCAGTTCGACGCCAAGGCCGCGCTCGCCGGAGTGGAGAGCGACCTGGTGGACGCGGCCCAGGTCCCGCGCGACGCGACGTACGCCATCGTGGACGGCAAGCCCGAGCTGGTGCCCTCGCGCCAGGGGAGGGGCGTCAACAGCAAGCTGCTCGCCCGCGAGGTGGGCAAGATGGTCCAGACCGGGGGAGACCGGGTCATACCGGTCGTGCTCTCCGCCGCTCCCCCCGAGATCACCACCGAGGAGGTGTCCGGGCTCGGCATCAAGGAGGCCGTCGCCTCCTTCACCTCCACCTTCGACTGCTGCATGCCGCGCGTGACCAACATCAGGCAGATAGCGGCCGACGTCGACGGGCAACTGGTGAAGCCGGGCGAGACGTTCTCGCTCAACGACGTGGTGGGCGAGCGCACCGTCGAGGGCGGCTACGTGCTGGCCCCCCAGATCGTCGGCGGCAGGCTGCTCACCATCATGGGCGGCGGCTCCTCGCAGTTCGCCACCTCGCTCTACAACGCGGTCTACTTCGGCGGGTTCGAGGACGTCGAGCACACGGCGATGGACTATCACTCATCCCGCTACCCGGCCGGCCGCGACGCCGCGCTGCTCCACCCGGACCTCGACATGAAGTGGCGCAACGACTCCGAGCACGGCGTGCTGATCAAGACCGCGTCCACCGCCACGGCGGTGACGGTCACGCTGTGGAGCACCAAGCGCTACGACAAGATCGACGCGGTGGAGTCGGAGAAGCGGAACTTCACCGCCTTCCGCACCGAGACCAGCGACGCCCCCGACTGCCGGCCCGTCATCGGCCAGCAGGGCTTCACCATCGACGTCACCAGGGTGTTCTACAGGGACGGCGACGAGGTCAAGCGGGACAAGAAGCTGACCACGAAGTACCGGCCACAGGCACAGGTGGTGTGCGCCGGCACGAGCTGACCGCTACGACGGCGTGACGGCGAGGATCTTGTCGTCACCGTCGCGCTCGTCGCCCCTGCCATCCTTGTTGCTGGTGCCGACCCACAGTGCCGCGCCGTCGGGAGTGGCGGTGACCGCGCGGAGCCTGCCGTAGGTGCCGGTGAAGCGCGCGACCGGGGAGCCGGGCGAGCCGTCACCCGCCAGCGGGATCTGCCACAGGCGCTCGCCCTGCAGCGCGCCCATCCACAGCGAGCCGCCCGCGTAGGCCAGGCCGGACGGAGAGGCCTCGGAGGTGTCCCAGGTGAGTATCGGGTTCGTGAAGTCGGGGTCGTCGCCGCGGCCCTCGACGTCCGGCCAGCCGTAGTTGCCGCCCGGCTCGATCAGGTTGACCTCGTCGAAACTGCTGGCGCCGAACTCCGAGGCGTACAGCCTGCCCGAGCCGTCCCAGGCCAGACCCTGCACGTTGCGGTGACCGAGGCTGTAGACGAGCGTGCCGAACGGGTTGCCGGGAGCGGGGGCGCCGTCCGCGGTCATTCGCAGGATCTTGCCGGCCAGCGAGTCGCGCTGCTGGGAGAGCCGCCGGTCGCCGGTCTCGCCGGTGCTGGCGTAGAGGTGGCCGTCGGGGCCGAACGCCAGCCTGCCGCCGTTGTGGATGACGCCCTTGGGGATGTCCTGGACGATCACCCGCGGCTCCGACAGGCTGTCGCCGCTGAGGCGGTAGCGCACGATCCGGTTGTCCGAGGCGGCGGTGTAGTAGACGAACACCTGCTCGTCCTTGACCGCCACCCCCATCAGACCGCCCTCGCCGTCGGGGACGACACCGTCGATCGTGCCCAGTTCCTTGACCTGGCCGGTCCGGCTCACCCGCAGCAGCCTGGCGGTGTCGCGCTCGGTCACCAGCGCGTCGCCGTCGGGCAGGAAGGCGATCGCCCACGGCACGGCGAGGTCGCGGGCCACGACGGCAGGCTCCCCCGGAGGCGGCGCGGCCGTCACGGACGCCGTCGGCGCCGCCGCCCCACCGGCGCCGGAGCAGGCGGTGAGCGCGGCCAGCAACATGATCATCCAGATCTTCCTCATGTGTCCCATACTCACTCCCTGGCCATAAAGTTTCGGGCATGAAGATCTGGGTTCCCTCCGGCGAGGTCGCCGAAGTCCTGTCCGACCTGCCCGGTGTGCAGTGCTCCGTCTACGACGGCACGGGCCCGGAGCCTGCCGGGATCGAGGACGTCGAGGTGTGGATCCCCCCGCTGGTCCCGGTGCCGGACGTGCCGGGGACGCTGGCGAGGATGGGGTCGTTGCGCCTGGTCCAGACCGTCACCGCGGGCGTGGATCCCTACCGGCCGCACCTGCCGGAGGGCACGGTGCTCTGCAACGCCCGCGGCGTGCACGACGCGGGCACGGCGGAGTGGGCCGTCGGCGCGATGATCGCGGTGATCAGGGAGTTCCCCGGCTTCACCGACGCGCAGCGCGAGGGCGAGTGGACCTACCACCACACCGGCGCGCTGGCCGACTCCACCGTGCTGATCGTCGGCTACGGCTCCATCGGCGCGGCGCTCGAAAGGCGGCTCGACGGCTTCGAGGTCGAGGTCGTACGGGTGGCCAGGCGCGCGCGCGAGGAGGAGCGCGGCCGGGTGCACGGCATGGACGAGCTGTCCGCTCTGCTTCCCGGCGCCGACGTCGTGGTGCTGCTGGTGCCCGCCACCCCGGCGACCGCCGGCATGGTGGACGCGGCGTTCCTGGCTCGCATGAAGGACGGCGCCGTGCTGGTCAACGCCGCCAGGGGCGGGGTCGTCGACACCGACGCCCTGGTGGCCGAGCTCAAAGGCGGTAGGCTGCGGGCGGCACTCGACGTGACCGTGCCCGAGCCGCTGCCGGAGGGCCACCCCCTCTGGAGCGCCCCCGGCGTCCTGATCACGCCACACGTCGCGGGCAGCACCCCTGCCTCGGGGCGTCGCATGCTGCGGCTCATGCGCTCGCAAATGGCGCGTCACCTCGCTGGTGAGCCACTCGACAACGTCATCACGGACGCGTATTGAGAGTAATCCGGACCGTGGCTGGTCCGTGACCTTAAGTGCGTACGGTGGCGTCTAACCAGGAGTTCCTGACTCCGTGTCAAGGAAATCCTGGCGGCAATTGGTCCGTGTGGTTATCAGATCGGTGACGACATCGGCGTTGTCACCACCCGCGCACTCACGACCGCACACACTGGCGATGTGCACCGTCGGACTTCGGCGGTCTCGGGAGCAGGGTTCGAGACGGGATGGGCAACGACTGTGATCCGCTGGCGTGATCCACGGGCACCGCTGACCGCTGTGGCGGTGATCGGTGCGGCGGGTTTCGCCGCTGCGCTCCTTGCGGGCGGCCCGGCCCTCCTCACCGGCTCCGTCGCCGGATTCCTCGCGGCGCTGCTCGCCGCAGCCTCCCTGCTGATCGCCTCGGTCCAGCCGGTCGAGCAGCGGTCCACGGCCATGGGCACGCGCTGGATGGGCGGTGGCGGGGCGATCTGGGCGGCGGGCATGGCCGTGCGCCCGTTCGCCGCGAGCTCCAGTTTCATGGTGAGCTTCGCCGATCTCCTCGTGCTGCTCGGCGCCGTGCTGATCGGGGGCGGCGCGCTGATCGCCGCCGGTCGCAGGCTGCCCGCCATGGTGGTGTTACGGCATCTCGCCGACTCCTACCTCTGCGCCGCTTCGCTGTTCGTGGTGGCCTGGGTCGTGGCGCTGCGCCACGTCTACACCGAGACCGCGGACCCGGCGCTGTTCACCTTCGCCATGCTGCCGCCGATGCTCGCGCTGGTGGTGACGTGCGCGGTCATCCCGTCCGCGGTCACCGGCAGGTCCGCCGCCTGGCCGCTCGGGGTGGCGGGGGTCGCCGTGCTCGCCACCACCACGGTGGCCGGCATGGCGAGCGCCGTGGCCCGGCTCGACGGGGGCGCGGCGCCGGTCTGGAGCCTCGCCCTCGCGCCCGTGGCGTTCCTGCTCCTGGCCGCCATCCCGTGGATGCGCACGCGCGAGATGTCGGCCGCCCCGCTCGTCGGCAACCTGATCTCGCTGGTGCCGCTGGCGCTGGTCGCCGTGGCGACCTGCACGCTGCTCGTGCACCTGGCGAGCGCGCCACGGCAGGCGCCCGTCACCGGCGTGGTGGTGGTCGCCGCCTCCGTGGTCCTGCTCCTGCTGGTTCGCATGTTCGTGCTGTCGGGGGCCAACATCCGGCTGCGCACGCTCGTCTCGCTCGGCGACAAGCAGCTCAGGGACCTGGCCGAGAGCACCGGCGACGTGGTGCTGATCTGCGACTACGACGGGATGGTGCACGAGATCGGCCCGGGGGTGGAGGTCACCTACGGCTACCGTCCCGACGAGCTGGTCGGCGGATCGATCTTCGACTACATCCACCCCGAGGACGTGCCCCAGATCCAGTCCTCGCTGCGCGCGATGGGCATGGACGACGACGAGAACGCCAGCCCCGGCGCCTGCCTGATCGCCTGCCGGGTGCGCGGCGCCGACGGCACCTGGCGGCCCACCGAGTCGGTCGCCACCCGCCACGCCGGCGGCGAGGACCAGCTCCTGGTCACGACCCGGGACGTGAGCGACGAGGAGGCCCTGCGCAACCAGGTCGCCCACCTCACCTTCCACGACGGCGTCACCGGCCTGCCCAACCGCTCCTACTTCGAGGAGCGCACCCGCGAGGTGCTCGCCGGCCGCAGCTCCGGGCACGTGGCCGTGATCTTCCTGGACCTCGACGGATTCACCTCCGTCAACGACTCCGTCGGCCACGCCAGCGGCGACTACCTGCTCGGCCAGGCGGCGCGCAGGCTGCGCGGAGCGGTGCGCCCCGACGACACGCTGGCCCGGTGGGGCGGCGACGAGTTCGCGGTGCTCCTGGAGACGGGCGCCGAGGCTCAGCACGCCGTCGACCTGGCCGAACGCCTGGTGCGGGCGGTCTCGCAGGAGCCGTTCAGAGTGGCCGACCGCGATGTGGCGCTCACCGCGAGCGTGGGCGTGGCGTTCGCCGAGGACGAGCTCCCCGCGGGCGACCTCATCCGCAACGCCGACGTCGCCATGGCCCGCGCCAAGGAGCTGGGCGGCCGCCGGGTCGAGGTGTTCGCCGCGCAGATGCACGCCGACGTGGTGCGCAGGCTGGAGCTGGCCGCCGACCTGCAGCGGGCGTTGATCGAGCAACAGTTCGCCATCGAGTATCAGCCGGTGGTGGACCTGACGACCTCCAGGGTGACCGCGGTCGAGGCGCTCGTGCGGTGGTGGCGCGGCTCGGTGTTCGTGCCGCCTGACCAGTTTCTCGGCCCGGCCGAGGACACCGGTCTCATCGTGCCGCTGGGCGAGTGGATCCTGCGCGAGTCCTGCCGCGAGGTGGCCGCCTGGCGGGCCTCCTCCTGGGACATCGGGCTGTCGCTGAACCTGTCGGCCCGCCAGATCACCGCGCCGAGATTCGTCGAGACCGTCGAGGAGGCGCTGGCGGAGAGCGGGCTGCCGGCCTCCGCGCTCACCCTCGAGGTCATCGAGGAGATGCTCGTCGAGGACGCCGAGGAGACGGTCAAGCGGCTGTCGGAGCTGCGCGCCCTGGGCGTGCGGCTGGCCATCGACGACTTCGGCACCGGCTACGCCTCGCTGGCGTTCCTCAGGCAGCTGCCGGTCGACATGATCAAGATCGATCCGTCCTTCGTGTCCGGCCTGGGTCGCGACGAGACGCTGACGCTGCTCACCCGCACGATCGTGCGGCTCGGCCACGACCTCGGGCTCATCGTGGTGGCCGAGGGCATCGAGCGCCCCGAGCAGCTGGAGCAGCTGCGTGAGATGGGCTGCACCAGGGGGCAGGGCTTCCTGGTGGCCCGGCCGATGGCGGCCAGGGGCGTGGACTCCCTCATGAGGACGAGTCTCACGGTTTGAGATCAGTGTCCACTAAGTTGACACTCATGCGCTCGGAGCGGCTATGGTGTAAGGCATGCTTCGCAGTGAGATTCTCGTAGTACTTCGCCGGCGCGCAGGCCGTTAGCGAAGCACTACGACCTGCGCGCCGCCCCAGTCCCACCGCAGGTGGGGAGGGGCATTTTTTATGTCCTTAAGCGAGCAGCCACGCAAGGAACGAGCCGATGACCGAACGGATGACAGGTGCACAGGCCCTGGTCAGGGCGCTGGAGCACGTGGGAGTCGACACCGTTTTCGGGATCCCGGGCGGCGCCATCCTCCCCGCCTACGATCCTCTGTACGACTCGACCAAGGTCCGGCACGTGCTCGTACGGCACGAGCAGGGCGCAGGGCATGCGGCCGAGGGCTACGCGCAGGCCACGGGGCGGGTGGGGGTGTGCATGGCGACCAGTGGCCCCGGGGCCACCAACCTGGTGACGCCGATCGCCGACGCCTACATGGACTCGGTGCCGATCGTGGCGATCACCGGCCAGGTGCCCAGCGGGGCGATCGGCACGGACGCCTTCCAGGAAGCCGACATCTCCGGCATCACCATGCCGATCACCAAGCACAACTTCCTGATCACCGATCCTGACGACATCCCCCGCACGATCATGGAGGCGTTCCACATCGCCTCCACCGGCCGTCCCGGCCCGGTGCTCGTGGACATCGCCAAGGACGCGCTGCAGTCGGAGACCACCTTCATCTGGCCGCCGACGATGCAGCTGCCGGGATACCGGCCGGTGACCCGGCCGCACTCCAAGCAGATCCGCGAGGCCGCCAAGCTGATGGCCGAGTCCAGGCGTCCGGTCCTCTACGTCGGCGGCGGGGTGCACAAGGCGGGCGCGTCGGCCGACCTGATCAAACTCGCCGAGCTGACCCACATCCCGGTCGTCACCACGCTGATGGCCCGCGGCACCTTCCCC
This sequence comes from Nonomuraea sp. LPB2021202275-12-8, assembly GCF_037044575.1. Taxonomy (NCBI): domain Bacteria; kingdom Bacillati; phylum Actinomycetota; class Actinomycetes; order Streptosporangiales; family Streptosporangiaceae; genus Nonomuraea; species Nonomuraea sp. LPB2021202275-12-8. Next base: position 119,605 of record NZ_JBAHWD010000004.1, read on the forward strand.
GACAGCCACCCCCAGCACATGGGCATGCCGGGCATGCACGGCAGCGTCTCCGCGGTCGGCGCCCTGCAGCAGGCCGACCTGCTCATCGGCCTGGGAGTCCGCTTCGACGACCGCGTGACCGGGCAGCTGACGACCTTCGCGCCCCACGCCAAGGTCGTGCACGCCGACATCGACCCGGCGGAGATCTCCAAGAACCGCCACGCCGACGTGCCGATCGTGGGTGACTGCAAGGAGGTCATCGGCGACCTGATCGCCACCATCGAAGCGTCCGGCCAGCAGGGCGACTACGCCGACTGGTGGACCGTGCTCAACGGCTACAAGGAGACCTACCCGCTGGGTTACGAGGAGTTCGCGGACGGCACGCTGGCCCCTCAGTACGTGATGCAGCGGCTGAGCGCGATCGCCGGGCCGGACACCTACTACGTGGCGGGCGTCGGCCAGCACCAGATGTGGGCCTCGCAGTTCATCGACTACGAGAACCCCGGCACGTTCATCAACTCCGGCGGCGCCGGCACGATGGGCTTCGCCGTCCCCGCCGCGATGGGCGCCAAGATGGGCCGGCCGGAGGCCACCGTGTGGGCCATCGACGGCGACGGCTGCTTCCAGATGACCAACCAGGAGCTCGCCACCTGCGCGCTCGAAGGCGTGCCGATCAAGATCGCGGTCATCAACAACGGCAACCTGGGCATGGTCCGCCAGTGGCAGACCCTCTTCTACGACCAGCGCTACTCCAACACCAACCTGCAGTCGACTCGCCGCATCCCCGACTTCGTCAAGCTGGCGGAGGCCTATGGTTGTGTTGGCCTGCGGTGCGAGCGTCCCGAAGACGTGGACGCCACCATCGAGAAGGCCATGGAGATCAACGACGTGCCGGTGGTGATCGACTTCGTCGTCCACCAGGACGCGATGGTCTGGCCCATGGTCGCGGCCGGGACGAGCAACGACGACATCAAGATCGCCCGTGACATGGCGCCTAAGTGGGAGAACGAAGAATGAGCAGGCACACGCTCTCTGTGCTCGTGGAGAACAAGCCGGGTGTTCTGGCGCGGGTGTCCGCCCTGTTCAGCAGGCGCGGCTTCAACATCGACTCCCTGGCCGTCGGGCCCACCGAGCACGACGACATCTCCCGCATGACGATCGTGGTCAGCGTCGAGGAGCTCCCGCTGGAGCAGGTCACCAAGCAGCTCAACAAGCTGGTGAACGTCCTGAAGATCGTGGAGCTGGACACCTCGCACGCCGTGCTGCGGGAGCTGATGCTGATCAAGGTCAAGGCCGACGCCGACAGCCGCTCGCACGTGCTGGAGCTCGTCCAGCTCTTCCGTGCCCGCTGCGTCGACGTGGCCTCCGACGCCGTGACCATCGAGGTCACCGGCACCCCGGACAAGCTCGAGGCGTTCGTCAAGGTCCTCGAGCCGTTCGGGATCAAGGAGCTCGTCCAATCGGGCATGGTGGCCATCGGCCGCGGCGCCCGTTCCATTACTGACCGGTCCCTCAGGGCACTGGACCGTACCGCCTGAAAGGTTTTAGCAAGTGACCGAGATTTTCTACGACGACCAGGCCGACCTGTCGATCATCCAGGGACGTCGGGTGGCCGTGCTGGGGTACGGCAGCCAGGGCCACGCCCACGCGCTCTCCCTGCGTGACTCCGGCGTCGACGTGCGCGTCGGCCTGCCGGAGGGCTCCAAGAGCCGCGAGAAGGCCGAGAACGACGGCCTGCGCGTCCTCACGCCCGCAGAGGCGGTGAAGGAGGCCGACGTCACCATGATCCTGGCGCCGGACCACATCCAGCGCCACCTCTACGCCGAGCACGTCGCGCCCAACCTCAAGGAGGGCGACGCGCTGTTCTTCGGCCACGGCCTCAACATCCGCTACGGCCTCATCGAGGCGCCCGAGGGCGTCGACGTGTGCATGGTCGCGCCCAAGGGCCCCGGCCACCTCGTCCGCCGCCAGTTCGAGGCCGGGCGCGGCGTGCCGTGTCTCGTGGCCGTCGAGAAGGACGCCTCGGGCAAGGCCCTCGACCTGGCGCTGTCGTACGCCAAGGGCATCGGCGGCACCCGCGCCGGCGCGCTGCGGACGACCTTCACCGAGGAGACCGAGACCGACCTGTTCGGCGAGCAGGCCGTGCTGTGCGGCGGCGTCTCCGAGCTCATCAAGGCGGGCTTCGAGACCCTCATCGAGGCGGGTTACCAGCCGGAGGTCGCCTACTTCGAGTGCCTGCACGAGATGAAGCTCATCGTCGACCTCATGTACGAGGGCGGCATCTCGAAGATGTACTGGTCGGTGTCCGACACCGCCGAGTACGGCGGCTACACCCGCGGCCCCCGCGTCATCACCGACGAGACCCGTCAGGAGATGCGGCGCATCCTGGGCGAGATCCAGGACGGCACCTTCGCCCGGCAGCTCGTCGAGGAGTTCGACGGCGGCCAGAAGGACTTCACGCGCTACCGCGAGGAGCTCGAGGAGAACCCGATCGAGAAGACGGGCGCCAAGCTCCGCCCGATGATGAGCTGGCTCAAGGCGTAAGTAACACCGCGACAGGGCGGCGGGCGGGCGGCGAAGCCCGCCCGCCGCCCGTCGTGCGGACGGCGGGCTCGTCGTCCGCTCCACCGTCTCCCTCCCTCGCGTGCGATTCCGCGATCCGGGAAGAGCGTCGCCGGCTGCGCGTCGAGGCCGGCCCATGAGGATCGTGACGGCCCAGCGCCATCCGTCATCCCGTACGGCGCCCGTACCCGAGCGTGAGCGGGCTCAGGGCGTCAGGGCGTCGCCCGCGATGACGAACCCGGGCTGCGCTCCCACCGCCGGCAGCACGGCGCCCGACACCCCCGACCCTCGGGTGGCCGATCGCTCAGGTCCGGCCGCACGGAGGATGACTCCGGGGACTCGTCGTCCGCCGGCTCGGCCCTCGGCCGCAGAACCCCCAGCCCGGAGACAGCAGCGGCATCCAGATCACGCTTGGCGCCGCTTGACGTAGTCGTCGTCGCGCGAGTGGGAGAAAACCGGCTCGACCACCACGAGAACGCACATCACGGCGTGTTCGCCGAGCGGGGTCCGGTGTGGGTGGTTATAGTCCGCTTCCCAATGAGATGCACCAGTTTGAGCCACGGAGTGCTCGCGTCATGGTCATCACGAGGCAACGAGAGACGAGAGCATTCCCCAGCTGGGCACACCTATTCGTCAAGTAGGGCGATCTTCGGCATCACTTCCCCCAGGTGATGTGTTTTCGCAGGTCAAGAGTGAAAATGCCAGCGTTTGTGGAAAGAAGGCGCAGGGCAGATCTTCTCCCGATAGCTACGGAGAGTAGTCGATCGGTATCAAGGAGAATCAGTATGTACAGACAAGGGCTCATCCTGGCCGGGATCGTCGGCGGGATGGTCATGTTCGGCGGCTCCGCGCTAGCTGCGACGCCCACCTCCCACACGGAGACGGCCGTTTGGCCCCAGGCCAACGACGACCCGGAGAACAACTTCCTCGTCTGCGGTGACGAGAACATCTTCTCCAGGGAAGGCGTGGACAACAGCACGAGAGGCGTGCTGGTCCTTGAGACCGGCGACATCCTGAGCCAGATCCTCGGCATCAAGAGCGAAGACAACGAGTGCAGCATCAGCTGAAGTCAATTCTCAGCGGCTACGAAGCGTAATCCAGGGGTCCGCCTGTAGGGCGGGCCCCTCCGCTGTGCTCGGCCTCGTACGCGAAGGCCGCCTCGAAGGAGTTGCGGGCGAGCCGGTCGAGTTGCTCGCCGGTCATCCCCAGCTCCAGCCGCAGCGCCTCGTAGTTGTCGTCCACGTACCCCCCGAAGTACGCGGGATCGTCCGAGTTGACGGTCACGACCAGCCCTTCGTCCAGCATCGCGGGCAGGATGTGGTCCCGCAGGGACGGCACCGCGCGCAGCCGTACGTTCGAGAGCGGGCACACGGTCAACGGGATCCGCTCCTCCCGCAGCCGGGCCACGAGCCGCGGATCCTCCATCGCCCTGATGCCGTGGTCCACCCGCTCCACACGCAGGATGTCCAGCGCCTGCCACACATAGTCGGGCCCGCCCTCCTCACCCGCGTGCGCCACCCTGTGCAGCCCCTCGGAGGCGGCGATGTCGAAGACCCGCCTGAACAGCGACGGAGGATGGCCGACCTCCGCCGAGTCGAGTCCCACCCCGATGAACCGGTCCCGGTACGGCAGCGCCGCCCGCAGCACCTGCTCGGCCTCCTCCGCGCCTCTGTCACGGAGGAAGCACAGGATCAGCGCGGCCGACACGTCGCTGTCCTTCATCGCCGCCGACAGGCCGCCGAACACCACGTCCAGCGGCACGCCCCTGATCAGGTGGGCCTGCGGGTCGAAGAAGATCTCCGCGTGCCGGACCCCCTGCGCGGCGGCCCGCCGCAGGTAGGCGGCGGCGAGGTCGTAGAAGTCCTCCTCGGTGCGCAGGACCGCCAGGTTCTCGTAGTAGACGTCCAGGAACGACTGCAGGTTCGCGAAGGAGTAGCGCGCGCGGATGGCCGACACGTCGAAGGTCGGCAGGTCGATCCGGTTACGCCTGGCCAGCTCGACGACGAGCTCCGGCTCGAGAGTGCCTTCGATGTGCAGGTGGAGTTCCGCTTTGGGACGCATGGCAACGAGTAAACCCGACGCCGGGTGGTCTGGGCGCGCGGCCGCTGGGATCAGGGGAGGCGGCCCGCGACGAGGCGGCCTCTTGAGACGACGGCGACGATGTTGGCCACGGCGAGGTCCTCGATGCGCTCCCACGGGCGGCCGCGCAGCACCACGAGGTCCGCGCCGAGGCCGGGCTCGACGCGCCCCACCGGCATGCCGATGGCGTCCGCGGCGTCGGAGGTGGCCGCGCGCAGGGCCGCCCCGGCGTCCATGCCGAGGACCTCGGCCATGTGGACGACCTCGGCGAACTGGTCGCCGAACTGGACGTGGTGCCCGTTGGCGTCGGTGCCCAGGACGAACCGGACGCCGAGCCGCGCCGCCTCGGCGAACAGCAGGTCCCGCTTCGCCACCAGCTCGGCGGCCTTGGCCCTGGCCTCCGGAGGCACGGGTACCTGGCCCTCGGCGACGGCCTTGTTGATCAGCAGGGTCGGGGCGACGGGAGTGTGCCGGGCGGCGAGGGTCTCCGCCAGGTCCGCGCTCATGAGCGTGCCGTGCTCGATGGAGTCGACGCCCTCCTCGACGGCGACGCGGATGCCGCCCTCGGAGTGGGCGTGGGCGGCGACGAGCATGCCGAGCGCGTGCGCCTCGTCGACGACCGCCCGGATCTCCTCGCGGGTGTAGTTGCGCCAGTCGTGGCCGTCGCCGATCGACAGCACGCCGCCGCTGGTGGTGATCTTGATGCCGTCGATGCCGGCGCGGGCCCAGGTGCGCACCAGCTTGCGGCACTCGTCGGGGCCGTCGGCGGTGGGCTTGCGCAGAGGGTGCGCGGGCGGCAGGAACAGGTCGCCGTGCCCGGCGGTCATCCCCACCATGCCGTGCACCCTGATGCGCGGGCCGGGCAGCAGTCCCTCGTCGAAGACCCGGCGCAGCGCGACCTGCGCCTCGTCGCCTGCCAGGTCGCGCAGGGTCGTCACGCCGTGACGCATGGCGCGCTGGGCGTGCGCGACGCCGTGCAGCACCTGCTCGTCCCGGGTGGTGACCAGCGGCCAGGTGGTGAAGTCGGACGGGCGGTCACGCGCGTCGCCGATCAGGTGGACGTGCGTGTCCACCAGTCCGGGGATGACGCACAGGCCGTCGTGCCGCTGCTCGGCGGGCCGCAGGTCGAGGATTCGGTCGGGCTCCCAGGTGAGGTCCACCGGGCCCCGCGGTTCGGTGCCGTCCCAGAGAGCGATTCCGTCAAGTCTCATGTCATGGGGACGCTACCGGACACCTCTCTGACCTGGGCGGATCTACGCACCTCGCGCGGCGGGCGGTCGGCTCACCGTTCAGCCGAAGATGGCCTTGGGGCCGCCGGTGAACCAGAGGTGTCGATGCGGATCCGGCGCATGACCCAGCGCTCGCCGTCGCGTACCAGGCCGACGTCGTAGAGGTTCTTCAGCAGGGCGTGCGTGCCGTGGTCGGCGCCGGGGAGGGCGTCTTCCCGGTCGGCGCCCAGACCAGGCGCTACTACGCCCGGCCCGACGTGGCCCACGTCGTCCTGCGTGACGCCCCGCCGGTGGAGTGGGGACTCCTCTGGCGCGCGGACGGGGCCACCGCGCGCGTCCTCGCCTTCGGCCGGGCCGCCCACGACCTGGTACGCGACCGCGCCTGATCATCGAGAAAGCATGCGGGCCCGGCCACGGTCCGTTGCGGGGGGAGTCGCGGCCGGGCCCGCCGGAGGGGAGCGCTGCGGGCGTGCGGTGGGAACCGGCACGGGTGGGGCCGGTGTGCCCGCGCGCTCCCTGGCTTCGGCGTGCGGCGGGGGCTCAGTGTGCGGCGAAGACCTGGGTCCAGTGTGGACCTTTTGAGTGCTGTCCGACCCCTATGTGAGTGAAGCTGCAGTTCATGATGTTCGCGCGGTGCCCTGGGCTGTTGAGCCAGCCCTGGACCACCGAGGCGGCCGTGCGCTGGCCCATGGCGATGTTCTCGCCCCAGGTCCTGATCGGCGCGAAGCCTGCGGCCCTGATGCGGTCGCCGGCGGAGCGGCCGTCCCTGGAGGTGTGGTCGAAGTAGCCCTTGGCCGCCATGTCCGCGGAGTGCCTGTCGGCCGCGGTGTGGAGCTTGGCGTCGTGGGTGAGCGGCCGGCAGCCGTTGCCGGCCCTGGCCTGGTTGGTGAGCCTGACGACCTCGGTCTCGGTGGCCGAGGCGCCGGCGCCGCCGGTGGCGGGCCGCCCCTTGCAGGACAGCAGAGCGCTGCGCGAGGTGCTGGTGCCGCCCTGGTAGTCGAGGGCCACGACGTAGTAGCGCCGGGGGGTGTCCGAGCAGCGGAGCTTGGCCGTGATCCGGCCGTTGGTGAGAAGCCGCGAGCCGCTCTTGAGCGTGCGGTCGGGGCCGGTGACGGCCTGCTTGACGCGCACCCTGAGCAGTGCTCGATCGTCGCAGCCCGACCTGCCGGCCGAACCCCTGACCATGCCCTTGGCGTCGAGGGACGGCTTGGCGGCCACGACCCGGCAGGCCGTCTTCGAGGTCTCCACCGCGGTCTTCGCGGTCCGCGCGGCGGCAGGGGATGCCGGGATGGAGCTCAATGCCGCCAGACTTCCGAGGCAGGCGAGTGCCTGGAGCTGTCTGCGCATTCCGTCCTCCGATGAAGGCTAGACAGTGCGTCGAACCCGCATTCTGGTGCCCGCCCGTCTGGTTTGTCACGAAAAACCAGGCTATACCTGGAGCTCCAAGTGTCTCAATCGTAACAAATGTCCCGCCCACCTCGGTAAACCCACAGCAAGACTCACGCGTCTCGGGACCCCAGAAAAGAGCGCACCGCAGCGGAGAGCTGTGACTGAGCGCTTCAAGGCGGACTAGCACTTCAGCCGGCGGATGTGCGTTGGCCGAGGGGTAGATCGCCGTTCATCGCCGCGCCCAGCTGGGCTCGCTCTCCAGCTGCCGCAGTATCTCGGAATCCGCGGCGTACGGCACCAGCAGACCATCCGGCCCCGCCCGGTGCGACCAGACGGCCTCATCGTGAGTACTCCTGGGCCAAAATGGCCCGCATGCCTACAAAGCCCGAAGATCACGTTGAGGCCGCACATCCCTCCCCGTTCAACGACTACGACAGGATCGCCGAGGGGTACACGGCCGAGAACGAGACCAGCCTCGTGAACGCGTACTACGAACGGCCCGCGATGCTGGAGCTCGCCGGGGACGTGACCGGCCGGCGGATCCTCGACGCCGGCTGCGGCTCGGGTCCCCTGTTCTCCGCGCTACGCGATCGAGGCGCCATCGTGACCGGCATCGACGCGAGTGCCGGGATGCTGGAGCTGGCCCGGCGGCGGCTGGGCGACGACGCGGATCTGCGGGTCGCCGACCTGGCCAGCCCGCTGCCCTTTCCCGACGGCGCCTTCGACGACGTCATCGCGTCCCTGGTGCTGCACTACCTGGAAGACTGGGGACCGACACTGGCCGAGCTGCGACGCGTCCTGAGGCCTGGCGGCCGACTCCTCGTCTCGGTCGACCATCCTTTCGTGATCTCCCTCATGCGTCACATGGCCGGGGAAAAGCCCAGGTATTTCGGAACCCGTAACCGGACCGAAGAATGGACCATGGGTGGGCAGAGCGCCCAGATGATCTTCTGGGACCGGCCGCTGCACGCGATGACCGAAGCCTTCACCACGGCCGGCTTTCGCATCAGCGTCATCAGCGAACCGCCGTTTGTGCCGGAAGCCCGCGAACTTTTCCCCGAGGAGTTCCGCGAGATCACCGGCACGAGATTCCTGAGCTTCCTGTTCTTCGTTCTAGAAGCCGACTAACGGCGCCTCGTCACGATCGGCTGTGCTGACTGAGCGTTTCAGCTAACGATTTCCGCCAACTGAAGCGCTCAGTCACAGTCGCCCGCGGCTCGGGGCCCAGAAGGGAGCGCACCGCGCGGAGAGCCGCGCGGTGCGCCCGTCGGTCAGTGACGTCCTAGCACTGCGCCGGCTTGAGCCAGGAGCACTCCAGGTCGCCCGCCTGCTCGGTGGTGGCGCGGAGCTGGGTGGCGGCGTCCACCGCGGCCGCCCGCGTGAACTGGGCCAGGCGGATCGCGATCTTGTCCTCGATGTCCTTGGGCGAGCCCGACAGATACTGGTTGAGCATGATGGAGAAGACCAGCGGCTCCCCGTCGGCGCTGGTGACGTAGCCCGACAGCGCCGTGACGCCGGTCAGCGAGCCCGTCTTGGCGCGCACGTTGTTCGCCGCGGGGGTGTCGCGCATCCGGCTGCGCAGCGTGCCGCCCACGAAGCGGTCCGGGTTGCCGGCGATCGGCAGGGAGTCGTACCAGGTCTGGAACCACGGCTTGGCACGCACGGCGGTCAGGAGCTGCGCGATCGAGGCGGGCGTGAAGCCGTCACGGCGAGACAGGCCGGAGCCGTCGCGCATGTTCAGCACCTGCACGCCGTTGGCCTTGGCGAAGTCGGTGCTCACCTTGAGGCCGGCCGCCCAGGTGCCCTGGCCCGCGACCTTGCGGCCCATGGCCTTGACGAGGATCTCGGCGTGGATGTTGTTGCTGAGCTTCATGAACGGCACCAGCAGCTCGCTCAGCGGCATCGACTCGCGGGAGGCCAGCTCCTTGGCGTCCTTGGGAGCCGCGCCGGCCGCGGTCGGGCCGAGCACCTTCACGCCGTGCTTGACCAGCGCCTTGCGGAACAGCGAGGCGGCGTAGGCGGTGGGGTCGTCCACGGCCACCCACTCGGAGTACGGGGAGGCCACGGTGCCGCTGATCACCACCGTCCGGGTGCCGTGCTGCCGCTCGATCAGCACGTTGTTCGACGTGCCGACGGTGGCCCGGTTCACGATCTTGAGGTAGTCGGTCTCGGGCGTGGTCGACACCTTGACCTTGTCGCCGTCGGCCGCGACCGAGACGATCACCGAGCCGGCGTCGTAGTCCCGGTCGGGGGAGGCGGTCAGGGCGGAGATCGGCGCCGCGTAGTAGGCCGTCTCGTCGTCCCAGGCCCAGTCCTGGCCGAGCCGTACGGCGTCGAACCAGGTGTCGTCGGCGACCAGCTTGCCGGTGACCACCTTGACGCCCGCGCCGGCCACCTTGGCGGCCAGCGCGTCGTAGTCCTCGGCCAGCATCGTCGGATCGCCGGTGCCGCGCAGGACCAGGTCGCCGGTGAGCACGGAGCCGACCTTGCGGCCGCCGTGCAGCACGCTGGTGGCGAAGCGGTAGTCGAGGCCGAGCGTCTCGGCCGCCGCCGAGGCGGTGAAGAGCTTGGTGTTGGACGCCGGGAGCATGAGCTTGCCGGCGTCGGTCGCGTACAGCTCCTCGCCGTTGGCGGCGCTCTTGACCACCACGCCCGCCCGGGCGATGGTCAGCCGGGAGTCGCCGAGGATCTGGTTGAGGTCCTGGGCCAGGTCGGCCAGGCCGGGTGCGGGTTCGAGCGCGATCGCGGGGGAGGAGGGGCCGGACGCCCACGCGAGGGCCGCGACGAGCGCGCCCGCGACGAGGGATGCTGAGGTGCGCCGCATGGGGGTCTCCAAAGGGCTGGGGGGTCTCGCCCTGGGATCATCGATCAGCGCAGACGTCGTGTAATCCGCAAATATCCGTATCTTTCGGTACGGCGCCCGCCCGGTCCGGTCTCCGCATGGCCGTCAGCTCGACGGCAGGTCCGAGCTCACCAGGAAACCGCAGTCGCCGAAGGAGACCTCGTCACCCGACCTGACCCTGGCCGGCCCGACCAGCCGCCAGCCGTTGAGCCGGGTGCCGTTGAGCGAGCCCAGGTCGACCAGCATCCACCCGCCGCCGTCGTCGCGCCGCAGCTCGGCGTGGACCCGCGAGACCGTCAGATCGGCCAGCACCAGGTCGCAGGCCGACCCGCGGCCGACCACGTAGCGCATGCGCTCGTCGTCGGGCAGGGCCAGCCGGGGCAGCCGGGGCTTGCGCCAGGCGGCCTGCAGGTTGGTGCTGAAGCCGGACGCCGCGGAGACGATGCCGGTCAGCATGCCGGTCACCCGCCGGCGGAACGTGGGGCGGCGCGGCAGGTCGGCGACGAGCGCGTCGAGCTCCTGCTGGTTGCGGGCTCGCAGCGCCTGGTCGACGCGGCCCACGAAGGTGTCGTGGGAGATCCGTCCCTCGACCGCGCGGTCACGGAGCTCGTGGATCGCGCGGTCACGCTCGCCGTCGGAGGCGCGGAACGGCGGATGCGTCGAGCTCATCTCCCGAGTATCGGCCTGGAGAGCGTTCCGTGTCCAGATTACGCGGATCTGTTGCGGCGGGCATACCGAGTATGCATACTCAGTATCCATGTCGATCAGACACGGACTGCTCGCATTGCTGAGCAGAGGGCCGCGCTACGGCTATCAGTTGCGGGTGGAGTTCGAGGCGTCGACGGGGGCGACCTGGCCGCTCAACATCGGCCAGGTCTACACGACGCTGTCCCGCATGGAGCGGGACGGCCTGGTCGCGCCGGGCGGCGCGGACGACCAGGGCCGGGCTGTCTACGCGATCACCGAGGACGGCCTGCGGGAGCTGGAGCGATGGTTCGCCACCCCGGTCGACCAGGCCGCCCGGCCGCGTGACGAGCTGGTCATCAAGCTCGCCATGGCCGTGGCGGCCGACGACGTGGACGTGACGGCGGTGATCCTGGCCCAGCGCATGGCCACCATGCGCACCCTGCAGGAGCTGACCAGGACCAAGCGGACCGCCGGGGGAGTCGCGCAGCGGCTCGTCATGGATTCGATGATTTTCAAGGCCGAGGCGGAACAGCGCTGGCTGGACCACTGCGAGGCCGTTCTCAAGGAGAAGAGCGCATGACTGTGGTGAGGCTGCTGGACGTGACGCGGGTGCACGGCGAGGTGCACGCGCTCAGGGGCGTGAGCTTAGAGGTCTCGTGCGGCGAGCTGGTGGCGGTGATGGGCCCTTCGGGCTCCGGCAAGTCCACCCTGCTCAACCTGGCGGGCGGCCTCGACCGGCCAACGTCGGGCAGCGTGACGATCGAGGGGCGGGACCTGGCGGCCGTCAAGGACCTGGCCGCGCTCAGGCGGCGCAGTGTGGGCTACGTCTTCCAGGACCTGAACCTCATCCCGTCACTGACGGCCGCCGAGAACGTCATGCTGCCCAGGGAGCTCGACGGCGTGCGCGCCGGACCGGCTCGGGAGCAGGCGCGGGCCGTGCTGGAGGAGGTGGGCGCGGGCCAGGCCGCCGACCGCTTCCCCGGCCAGCTGTCCGGGGGGCAGCGTCAGCGCGTGGCGATCGCCCGCGCGCTGGTCGGCGAGCGGCGCCTGCTGCTGGCCGACGAGCCGACGGGCGCGCTCGACACGGCGACCGGGGACGAGATCCTGCGGCTGCTGCGCGAGCGCTGCGACGCGGGCGCGGCGGTGCTGCTGGTGACCCACGAGCCGCGCTACGCGGCCTGGGCCGACCGGGTGGTCTACCTGCGGGACGGCCGGGTCGCCGACGCCACGGCGGTGCGGCTGGAGAGCGCCCGATGACGGCGATCTTCGCCGCGCTGCGGATCTCGCGCCGGGACGCGCTGCGCGCCAAGGGGCGCAGCGCCCTCGTCATGGCCATGGTCGGCCTGCCCGTGCTGGTCATCACCGGGCTGCTCACCGGCTTCGCCACGGCCGACGTGACCGAGCGCGAGGGGATGACCGCCACACTCGGAGCGGCCGACGTCAGCATCAGGACCAGCGAGTTCCGCGGGCCCATCGTCCAGAGCCCCGAGAACTTGGGCTGGTCGTTCGACGGCTCGTCCCCCCGTTCCCGGGAACCGAGGACGGCGGCCGAGGTGACCGCGCTGATCCCCGGCCGGATCGTCCCCTACGACGTCGGCAGCGTCGAGGTCCGCCGTCCCGAGCGCTATGACGTGGTGAGCGCGGTGGAGCTGGACCTGCGCGACCCGATGACCCGCGGGATCCGCGACCTGGTCCAGGGCCGCTTCCCCGCCTCGCCCGGCGAGGTGGCGGTGACGTCCGCGATGCTCGGAGACGATGTCCGGCTCGGCGCGACGATCAGCGTGACCCCCCAGGACCGTCCGGTCCGGGTGGTGGGCGTGGTCGAGCATCCGTACAACGGCAGGCACAAGGAGGTCGTGGGTCTGCGCGACGTGCTGCTCCTGGACAAGCGCGACGGGCACGGCACCGGTTGGCTGGTCGACACCCCCGCGCCGGTCCGGTGGGAGGACGTGCGGCGGCTGAACCGCGTCGGGCTCTACGCCACCTCCCGGGCGGTGCTGGCCGACCCACCGCAGGGGGCCGGATTCGACCGGCCCTACCCGGCGCAGGCACTGATCGCCATCGCCGCGGTCGTCGTGCTCGTCGCCCTGGAGACGACCCTGCTGGCCGGTCCCGCCTTCGCCGTGGGGCTGCGGCGCAGGCGCGGGGAGCTGGCCATGGTCGCGGCGCAGGGCGGCTCGGCCGGGCACCTGCGGGCGATCGTGCTGGCCGACGGCCTCGTGCTGGGCGGCATGGCGGCGGTGCTCGGCGCGGCGCTCGGCACCGGCGGCGCGCTGGTGGTCACGCCCGTCGTGGCGCGCTGGACGGGTTCGCTCGGCCCGCCGGAGGTGCCCTGGCTCCAGGTGCTCGGCGTCGCCGCGCTGGGCCTGGTCAGCGCGCTGATCGCGGCCCTGATCCCCGCGGTCCAGGCCGCCCGGCAGAACCCCGCGCGGGTGCTGGCCGGGCGGGAGGACGAAGGGGGGACGCGCCGCCGCGCGGGCCGTCCGGTCCTCGGTTTCCTGCTGGTCGTGACCGGACTCGGCCTGACGGTGCTCGGCCTGACCATGCCCCACCTGCGGGCTCTCGGCTCGGGCAGCGAAGAGTCTACGATCATCGTCGGTGGGGTGGCGGTCGTCCTCGGGCTGGTCGCTGTCATGCCGTGGCTGGTCCAGGCCGGTGGCCGGCTCGCCACCCGGCTGCCGCTCCCGCTCCGGTTGGCCGTGCGCGACGCCTCCCGCCATCGGGTCCGTACGGCCTGCGCGGCGGCCGCCGTCATGGCCGCCAGCATGGGCGCGATCACCCTCGGCATCGGGGCCGAGAGCCAGTTCACCGCGCACCTGGAGAGCTACCGGATGAACGCCCCCAGGGGCACCCTCACCCTCAGCGCCGCGCGGACCGGCGACAGCGGCTGGGCCGACCTGCGGGCCGCCGCCGCGAAGGCGCTGCCCGGCGTCCCGCTGATCCCGGGGCAGCAGGTGGTCACCGGCGACGGCGAACCGGTCATCACCCTGGTGGTGCCGGACGGCTGCGACAGCCAGTGCGGCATGCTCGTCGACCTGCCGATCGGTGATGCCCGGCTGCTCGCTCTTCACCAGGGACGGGCCGACCCCCAGGCAGCCGCGGCTCTGGCGCGGGGCAAGGCGGTCGTGTTCGACCGGCGGCTGGCGAAGGACGGCATGCTGACCGTCAACCTGTCAGGGGCCTTGATGCCGAAGACGCAGGAGCTCCGCATCCCTGCGGTGTGGGCCGGCGCGGCCGACCCGCTGCTGGGCGGTGCCGTGCTGCCGCCCCAGGCCCTGACCGGGGCGGGGCTCCAACTCAAGGAGTGGCGCCTGTACGCGGCGCACCGGCCGGCCGATCGCCCGAGACTGGAGCGGCAGCTCAGCCTGCCCACCGGCAAGGCGGACGTCCAGGTGGAGAACGGCCCCGACGACCCGCCCACCGCGCAGTTCTGGATCCTGCTCGGCGTCGCGCTGGTCCTGGGTCTCGGCGGCACCTTCGCCGCCACCGGGCTCGCGGCCGCCGACATGCGGCGGGACCTCGACACCGTGTCGGCGGTCGGCGCGCCGCCGCGCGTCCGCAGGCTCATCGTGGCGGCTCAGGCCGGATACGTCGCCGGGCTCGGCACCTCGGTCGGCGCCGTCGCGGGCGCCGTCATGGGAGTCGCGGCGAGCGTGCCGCTGACCAGATTCGCCGGTTTCCCGGACGGAACCTCCGCCCTCGCCACCGTCGCCGTCCCGTGGCTGTTCACGGCCGCGATCGTGCTGGGCCTGCCGGTGCTTGCGGCGCTGGTGGCAGGGGTGGTCACCCGGACGCGTCCGGGACCACCGGCGCGACGGCTCGCCTAGGGTCGGTCAGCCGGTACTTCAGCGTCATCACCGCCGAGAGCAGGATGATCAGCGCGGGGATCGCGGTCTGCCCGATGAGGACCGCGGTCAGCGCGCTGTCCGGCTGCGCCACCGGCCGGCCGGGCTCGGAGGAGATGAACCCGCCGATCGACAGGATGGTGCCGAAGATCAGCGCGCCGAAGGCGCTGACCCCGCTCTCGATGGCCGTCCACAGCCCGGTGAACACCCCGGCCCGCCGCTTGCCGGTCGTCTCGGCGTCCATCGCGATCACGTCGGCCAGCATGGAGAACTGCAGCAGCGTGACCCCGGCGATCCCGGTGCCCACGAGCAGGATCATCACGTGCGCGTACAGACCGCCGAACAGCGGCGTGAGCACGGCCGCCAGGGTGCCGCAGCCGAACATGAGCGCCGCGAGGATCATCGCCCCGCGCTTGTCGAAGCGCCTGGCCAGCCGCGTCCAGAGCGGCATGGTCAGCAGCATCGGTCCCACCAGGGCGGCGAACAGCGTGGTGGTGGCCTTGGGGTCGCCGATCGTGTAGGCGGCGAAGAACGGCGCGGCCGCCAGCATCATGGCCACCGCGAGCTGCTGCGTGCAGCTCAGCACCAGCAGCCAGACGAACGCCGGATTGCCTCTGGCCGCGGCGAACTGGGCCCGCAGGCCGCCGCCGTCGGCCTGCGGGGCGCCGGTCATGGGAGCGCGGGCCGTGCCGAAGAAGGCGCCGAACATGGACGCCGCCAGCACGATCGCGATCGCCACGGCCATCAGCCGGTAGCTGTCCAGGGTGCCGTTGCCGCCCTGGCTGTTGACGATGGCCGGGGCCGCGATGCCGCTGATGGCAGTGGCCGCGCCCACGAAGACCATCCGCCACTGCAACAGTGACGTCCGCTCGTGGTAGTCGCCGGTCATCTCGGCGGGCATCGTCTTGTACGGCACCTCGAAGAGGGCATAGGCCGTGGCCGCCGCCAGGAAGCAGGCGCCCACGTACAGGGCGGCCGGGGTGCCGGTCAGCGGCGGGCCGGCGAAGACCAGGTAGAAGGCGATCGGCAGGGTGCAGGCCCCGGCCAGCATCCACGGCCGCCGGGGCCCGAGGCGCGAGGCCGTCCGGTCCGACCAGCGGCCCACCAGCGGGTTGATCACGAGGTCCCAGACCTTCGGCGCCGTCACCACCACGCCGGCCAGCCACGCGGGCACGGCCAGGAAGTTCGTCATGTAGTAGAGCAGCAGCAGGCCGGGCACGGCGCCGAAGGTCGCGGTGCAGAACGACCCCACGCCGTAGCCGAGGCGCACGCCCTTGGACACCGCGGTCGCGGCCGGTGCGATCATGAGCCCCATTCAAGCCGAGCGAGGGCTTGTTCGGTAAGGCCCAGTTTCCCGGGCCCCACCGCGGAGTGCGTCAATCGCTGACGTTGGCGCAGACCACGTGCGCGCCGATCTCGATCATCCGGCGCTCGCTGCGCGAGTCCGCCACCCTGGCCATGAGGATCGGCGCGCCGCTCGCCGCGAACTGCGGCAGCCTGGCGCGAACCCCCCGGTGCAGGTCACGGACCACGTCCTCGGCCGCCGACATGTGCACTTTCACGTGCAGCATGATCCCCGGCGCGCCCGAGGCCGTGCGCGCCTCGGAGATCCACACGTGGTGCACCAGCGGGAAGTCCATGAGCAACTGCGCGATCGCCTGCCGCAGCGCGGGCAGTATCGGATGCGCGCACCGCCGGTAACCGGGGTCCACCTGCTGCATGGGACCTGACAGGTGCGGGCGCGGCGCCGGGATCCAGGGCATCGGCGGCGACTCGGGGGACGGCGGCGCCACCTGGGCGAGCGCGCCTCCCCGCGAGATCGTGGCCATCGCCCCCGTCGCGTAGGCGGCGGGGACGGCCCCGGACATGACCGGTGTCGGGCCCGTACGGGTGGAGGTGAGGAAACGCTGGAGGTCCTCGATGGGCACGGCGGCCGCGGCGGGACCCGCGGCATCGATCACGATCTCCCGCACGCCGGTGACGCGCTGGATGTCCAGGACGGTGTCGGGGTCGCAGGCCGACAGCGAATGGCTGCCCCGGTGACGGGCATACGTCACCGCGCTGGTGTACCCGAGGAGCACTCGGTCACCGGCCTGTGTCGTCCCCAGGACGACTGATCGGTCTGGTCGCACGGCCACCAGGACTCCACCGTCAGCGAGAGCCGCCAGCAAGCGGTGCGGACCACCATGCTGGGCGAGCACGTCGGCAAGCGCAGGATTCCCGATGCTCATATGACGAACCATAGGTAGTTGGCCACGGCTTATCAGGCTAATGGCGAATAAATCTCCCGATCAAGACAAAGACGGGAGCAGTGTGGATGAGTTTGCCGCGAGCGGGGTACGGCGAGGCGCCGGGGAGCGTCTCAGATGCTGAGTCCTTCGTGAATGCGTTCACAAGCGTGGATAGACTCTGTGGGATCCGAGGGGCCCGTCGACGTGTCCCTCACGCCCGTCGCACGCTCGAAGGATTCACACCCGTGAACAAGCCCGTCGTACTGGTCGCAGAGGAGCTGTCCGAGGCCGGCCTCGCCGTGCTCGGCGCCGATTTCGAGGTCCGCCACACCGACGGCGCCGACCGTTCCCAGCTGCTGCCCGCACTCGCCGACGTGGACGCGCTGATCGTCCGCTCCGCCACGCAGGTCGACGCCGAGGCCGTCGCCGCCGCGCCCAAGCTGCGCGTGGTCGCCCGCGCCGGTGTCGGCCTCGACAACGTGGACGTCGAGGCGGCCACCAAGGCAGGCGTCATGGTGGTCAACGCCCCGACGTCCAACATCACCAGCGCCGCCGAGCAGACCATCGCGCTCATCCTGGCCAGCGCCCGCAACACCGCGCAGGCCCACGCCGCGCTGAAGAACGGCGAGTGGAAGCGGTCCAAGTACACCGGTGTCGAGCTCGACGAGAAGGTCGTCGGCATCCTCGGCCTCGGCAAGATCGGCCAGCTCGTGGCCCAGCGGCTGCAGCCGTTCGGCGTCGAGCTGATCGCCTACGACCCCTACCTGCCGCCGGCCCGCGCCGCGCAGATGGGCGTCAAGCTGCTCAGCCTCGAAGAGGTGCTCAAGCAGGCCGACTTCATCACCGTGCACCTGCCCAAGTCCAAGGAGACGCTCGGGCTCATCGGCGACAAGGAGCTGCACGAGGTCAAGCCCTCGGTGCGGATCATCAACGTGGCCCGCGGCGGCATCGTGGACGAGTCCGCCCTCTACTCCGCGATCAAGGAGGGCCGCGTCGCCGGCGCCGGCCTCGACGTGTTCAGCAAGGAGCCCTGCACCGACAGCCCGCTGTTCGAGCTGGACCAGGTCGTCGCCACCCCGCACCTCGGCGCCTCCACGCACGAGGCCCAGGAGAAGGCCGGCACCCAGGTCGCCAGGAGCGTGAAGCTGGCGCTGGCGGGCGAGTTCGTGCCCGACGCCGTCAACGTCCAGGGCGGCGCCGTCGCCGAGGACGTCAAGCCCGGCCTGCCGCTGGCCGAGAAGCTGGGCCGGGTCTTCACCGCGCTGGCCGGCGAGGTGGCCACCAAGCTCGACGTCGAGGTGCGCGGTGAGATCGCCTCCAAGGACGTGCGGGTGCTGGAGCTGGCCGCGCTCAAGGGCGTCTTCACCGACGTGGTGGAGGACTCCGTCACCTACGTGAACGCGCCGCTGCTCGCCAAGGACCGTGGTGTCAGCGTCGACCTGATCACCAGCTCTGACAGCCCCGACTGGCGCAACGTCATCACCGTGCGCGGCGTGCTGGCCGACGGCCGCCAGGTCTCGGTGTCCGGCACGCTCTCCGGCCCCCGGCAGATCACCAAGATCGTCGAGGTCAACGGCTACGAGATGGAGATCGAGCCGACCGCGCACCTGTCGTTCTTCACCTACACCGACCGCCCCGGCGTCGTCGGCGTGGTGGGCCGGATTCTTGGTGAGCAGGGCATCAACATCGCCTCCATGCAGGTGGCCCGCGACGTCAAGGGCGGCAAGGCGCTCATCGCGCTGACCGTCGACTCCGCGATCCCGGCCGAGGTGCTGGAGCAGATCGGCTCGGAGATCGGCGCCGAGAGCGGCCGCTCGGTCGACCTCGAGGACTGACTCCTCGGAAAGTCCGCTTCGAAGGGCCGCCTCCGGATGCCTCCGGCGGCGACCCTTTCGCTGTCTCAGAATGCGAGATAGTAGGACATCCAACGAGACAGCCCGGCTACCGCCAGGTAGTCTGGCGAACGATGCGCCAGGTTCTCGTACTTATTACCTGCCGCGGCGGGGCCTGTTAGGGCAGGTCGGCGACCCGTCGCGGTGAGCGGCGAGCCGTCGGCCGGTAAGTCCCTTCGTGCGGTCCGTGATCCGGACCCCGAGATCAGGCCCGGTCGGATTCGCGACCGGGATCCGACTTCACCTTCCCGACGCCTCGCGAAATGAGCTGAGTCCCATGTACGAGATGTATTCCTGGAACGGCGCCGACGAGCACGAGGACGAGGCGGCCCAGGCGCTGCAGACGGCGCTGGACCGCCGCGACAACGGCGGCGTCCCTCAGAACTCCAGCCGGTAGAAGGCCGCTGCCCGGGCCATCCCGGGCACCAGCTTCATCAGGCGAGCCGCCGCGCGGAAACCCGGCGGCAACCCGGGTCCGGTCAGGTCGAGCGCGCTCAGCATGGTCACGCAGCGCAGCTTCGGATGGATCGACAGCAGGTGCTCGGGGCCGTCGACGGCCCAGTGCATCCTGGCCTTCGCCCTGCGCACCGGCGTGTTGAGCACCTGCAGCCTGAGCCCGAGCCTGCTCAGGGCGTCGAACACGAGCTGCCCGCCGGCGAACCGGTCCACGATCCGCCGGACGAGCTCCCGGCCACCCGCCTCGTCGAGGTAGTAGAACAGCCCCTCGGCGATCACCAGCACCTGCCTGCCGTCGCCCGGCACCTGGTCCAGCCAGGCCAGGTCGGTGACCGACGAGCCGATCATCGTGTAGCCGGGCCGCTGCGGGAACAGGCGCCGGCGCAGCTCCACGACGTCCGGGTAGTCCACGTCGTACCAGTCGACGGTGGGCGGCGGGTCCAGCCGGTGGACGCGGGTGTCCAGGCCGCAGCCCAGGTGCAGCACCACCGCGTCCGGATGCGCGGCGAGGAAGCCGGTCGCCCACTCGTCCATGAACCGGGCCCGGAACGCCACCGAGGCGGCGCTGCGGCGGGTGATGCCCGTCTCAGTGAAGTCGTGGTCGATCCGCTCGATCGCCTGGACGGCCATGTCGTCGCCCAGGATCGGCTCCGGTGACCGCGCGTCCAGGGCCCTGCCGTACAGGGTGGCCAGGAGAGTCGCCTTCTCCTTGGTGAGATGCACCTTCTCGGCTGCCATGCCTCACACGCTACGTGTCACAGGGTGCTTGCGGTGGGCATGGCCGGGATCAAGGCGGGCTTCGAGGCCTGGCGCACGCCCTTGGGGTCGGGCCGTACCGCGCCCACGAAGGCGTCGCGGCGCCAGGCGGACAGGCGTTCCTCCTTGACGACGTCGCCGCTGTGCGGGGCGTGGACCATGTGGCCCGGTTTGGAGATCATGCCGACGTGGCCGAGGCCGCTGAAGAAGACCAGGTCGCCGGGCTTGAGGTCGTCCCAGGCGATCTTCCTGCCGAAGGCCGAGTACTGCTGGGCGGCCGTGCGCGGCAGCTTCACGCCGGCGCTTTCGTACGCCCTGAGCATGAGGCCGGAGCAGTCGTAGCCGCGCTCGCTCGTCCCGCCCCAGACGTACGGGATGCCGCGCTTGTCCATGGCGAAGGACAGGGCGGCCTTCCAGGCGGGCTGGGGGCGGCTGCGCTTGCGGATCTTCTCGACCTGGGCGGCGGTGAGGGTGACGCTCTTGGGGGTTTCGGCCGCGTGGGGGATTTCGGCGGCCTGGGGGGTTTCGGCGGTGCGGGGGGTTTCAGCGGTTTGGGGGGTTTCGGGGGTGTCCGCAGGGTCCGCGCTCGCCGGCAGTTGGGCGGCGGCGAGTACGAGACCCGTGGTGGCGAGGAGAATGGCGATGCGAGACAGGGGACTGTCCTTCCATACGGCCGGCCGGGTTAGCTGACGGGCTCGGGCTTGGAAGGCGCCCTACGGCGTTGATGCCGATTCGCCCCAGGTTGGGGTGGGTCCCCGGCTCCACACAGTGCTGTGTGGATTAGGCTGGGGGAACTCTAACGAAACGGTCAAATCCCCGCAAATAGGACAAAGGTAAAATGTCCGGCCCGTGAGATCATGTGTTCGTCAGCCGAGACGAGCCGGTAAGGTACGCCCATGGAGTCGCGCAACATTCGTCTGGCAGTCATCCCCGGTGACGGCATCGGCACCGAGGTCGTGGCCGAGGGGCTGAAGGTCCTCGATGCGGTCGGGACCAAGATCGAGGCCACCCGTTACGACCTGGGCGCCGCCCGATACCACCGCACCGGCGAGACGCTGCCCGACGCCGTGCTGCAGGAGCTGCGCGGCTATGACGCGATCCTGCTCGGCGCCGTCGGCGACCCCAGCGTGCCGCCGGGAATCCTGGAGCGCGACCTGCTGCTGCGCATCCGCTTCGAGTTCGACCACTACGTCAACCTGCGCCCGGTCAAGCTCTTCCCCGGCGTGGAGACGCCCCTCGCCGACACCCCGGCCGAGGACATCGACATGGTCGTCATCCGCGAGGGCACCGAGGGTCTCTACGCCGGCACCGGTGGCACCATGCGCCGTGGCACCCCGCACGAGATCGCCACCCAGGAGTCGCTCAACACCGCCTACGGTGTCGAGCGCGTGGTGCGCTACGCCTTCGACAAGGCGATGTCGCGCCCCCGCAAGAAGCTGACCCTGGTCCACAAGACCAACGTGCTGACCTTCGCCGGAGACCTCTGGCAGCGCACCGTCGACCGCGTGGCCGAGGAATACCCCGAGGTCACCACCGACTACAGCCACATCGACGCCGCCTCGATGTTCTTCGTGTCCCAGCCCGAGAGGTTCGACGTCGTCGTCACCGACAACCTCTTCGGTGACATCATCACCGATCTGGGAGCGGCCATCGCCGGGGGCATCGGCCTGGCCGCCAGCGGCAACATCAACCCCGAGCGCACCACGCCCAGCATGTTCGAGCCGGTGCACGGCAGCGCTCCCGACATCGCCGGGCAGGGCAAGGCCGACCCGACCGCCACCATCCTGTCGGTCGCCATGCTGCTCGACCACCTCGGCCTGGCCGCCGAGGCGGCCAAGGTGGAGCAGGCCGTCGCCGACGACATCGTCGAGCGCCTGGCCGGATGGGCCGGCCGCACCACCCAGGAGATCGGCGACGACATCACCGCGCGAGTATCGAGCTAGGGCCGCCCAGCTCAGCAAGCGCCTGGCGGTCCGACGAGGACCCGCCAGGCGCTTTTGCGTGTTTGAAGGGCGAAACCACCCCATCAGTCCCTTGCCATCCCAAATAGCGAGACAATAGGAAGTACGGACCGCCCTCACGGCAGTACCGGCCCGACATCGCAGAGAGAAGGACCCTCGTCATGACCATCGCTCAGAAGCTAAGCTTCGACGTGCAGCTATCCGACCACGCTCGCACCGCGGCCGAGCGCGAGCAGGTATTGGCGAATCCGGGATTCGGGCAGACCTTCACCGATCACATGATCTCGATCGACTACACCGAGGGCCAGGGCTGGCACGACGCCCGGCTCCAGCCGTACGGGCCGCTCACGCTCGACCCGGCCACCTCGGTCTTCCACTACGCCCAGGAGCTCTTCGAAGGGCTCAAGGCATACCGGCAGGTCGGCGGCTCCATCGTGACCTTCCGGCCCTATGCCAACGCCGCCCGGTTCAATCGCTCGGCGGTCCGCATGGCCATGCCCGAGCTGCCCGAGGAGACCTTCGTCGAGTCGCTCGAGCTCCTCGTCCGGACCGACCAGGAGTGGGTGCCGACCACCGAGGGCCACAGCCTCTATCTGCGGCCGTTCATCATCGCCACCCAGGTGGGCCTCGGTGTGAACTACCCGTCGAAGACGTACAAGTATCTGGTCATCGCCTCACCCGCGGCCTCCTACTTCACCGGCGGCATCAAGCCCGTCTCGGTCTGGCTCTCCACCGACTACACCCGCGCCGCCCCCGGTGGCACCGGTGCCGCCAAGTGCGGCGGCAACTACGCCGCAGCCTTCGTCGCCCAGCGCGAGGCCGTCGCGCACGGGTGTGACCAGGTGGTCTGGCTCGACGCCCACGAGCACCGCTACGTGGAGGAGATGGGCGGGATGAACCTGTTCTTCGTCTTCGGGAACAAGCTCGTCACCCCCGCCCTGACCGGGACCCTGCTGCCCGGCATCACCCGGGACTCCATCCTCTCCCTGGCCGCCGACCTGGGCCTGGAGGCGGAGGAGCGCCTCATCACGACCGACGAGTGGCAGGCCGGATGCGAGTCGGGCGAGCTCACGGAGGTGTTCGCCTGCGGCACGGCGGCGGTCGTCACCCCGGTCGGCAAGGTCAAGGGCGCCGACCGCGCCTGGACCGTCGCCGACGGCACCCCGGGCCCGGTGACCATGCGCGTGCGCGAAGAGCTGGTCGGGATCCAGTACGGCGCCCGCCCCGACGCCCACAACTGGGTCCACAAGATCGGCTAGTGAGGCCGGGCATCGGGTCGGCTCCGCCCGGTGCCCGCCTCCCAGGCGGTCACCCCGAGATGGCTCGTGGATCCCAGGTCCACGGGGCTTTCCAGGGTGATGCGGTGCTCGGCCGCGCGACCGGTGACGACGACCACGGTGGTCCCGGTTTTGGGCAGCTGGGTGGTGTCCTCGTAGGTGTTGCGCCACACCAGGCCGAAGCGGACCGAACGGCCGGGGCGCACGGTCAGGGCCTTGGCTCCCGGGTCCCTGACGGCTGTGGTGATGCGCCGCGCGCCGCGGTCGATCTTCACCTTCACCGGGTCGCCCTGCTCGTCCAGGAGGCGAACGCGCGGATAGCCGCTGACCTGCCGCTTCCGCTTGCCGCAGTTGGTGAGCGTCATGGTCTGGACCCGCAGCCCCATCGCGGCGTTCGCCTCCCCGGCGGACAGGAGCATGCCCGAGCGGGGGCAGTCACGTGGCCGCTCGGTCTCGACCGGCTCGTCGATGGTCAGGGGCGTCGGCATCGGCGGCGTGGGGCGTGGGGCGTCGGCCGCCGGCGGGCCGCAGCCCGCAAGGCCCAGCACGGCGCCCAGGGCCACAGCGGCTGACAGGGCACGAGCGCTGGAGACGACGTTCACCTGAGACATCCTGGCGCAGTCCGAGGGGTGCGACGGAACCTCCCATGCCGATTCGCCGTTCTCAGGGACTTGGCCGAGCGGGAAGAATACGCTCGGCCATGAGCTGATCACACTCAGGCGAGGGCGGTGGCATGATCAGGCCTGTCGAAGAGCGTTACCGCACGGTCCGGGAGCTGTTCCCGGAGCTCCGGATCGAGCTGGTCAACGGCCGCATCGTGGTGAACGACACCGGCACCTGGCAGCACAACACGATCATCGCGCAGGTGCTCTTCCAGCTCGTGCCCGTGGTCGCCGAGCGCGGGTGGGAGGTCTGGCCGAACATCACGGTCTTCCTCGGCGACGAGGCCGACCGTTACGTGCCCGATCTCACGGTGGTGCCGCAGAACCCGGTGATGGAGTCGGACGAGGCGGTGCGCGGTGACAGCACACTGCTGCTCGTCGACGTGGTGGCCGCCGGCAACGCCTATGACGACCATGTCGTGAAGCCGATGGGCTACGCGCCCGCGGGCGTCCCCCTCTACCTGGTGATCGACCCGTTCCAGCGGGTCGTCAAGCTGCACAGCGAGCCCGGTCCGGGCGGCTACGCCAGGGAGACCGCCGAACCGGTGGGAGCGCCGCTGCTCCTGCCCGACCCGTGGCACCACCTCATCGACACCGGCAGGCTGCTGGACGTCTAGCGATCATCCGGCCGTCCTGCCGGGCGCCGCGGCGGACTCGTACGTGATCATGACGAAGCCGAGGTGTCCTCGTTCTTCCTGATCATGGTGAGCCCGTCCGCGATCGGCAGCATGACGACCGTGACACGGGGATCCGCGATCACCAGGTCGTTGAACTCGCGCATCCGCACCGTCGCCGGGTCGTCCCGGGCCGGATCGGCCACGTAGCCGGTCCACAGGGTGTTGTCCACCATGAGCAGCCCGCCTGGCCGCATCCTGCTCATCAGCAGCTCGTAGTAGGCCGGGTAGCCCGACTTGTCGGCGTCCAGGAAGGCCAGGTCGATGGGCTCGTCGAAGGCGCTCAGGGTGTCGCGCGCCGGGCCGAGCGTGAGCGTGACGCGCTCGGCCACGCCCGCCTTGTCCCAGTAGCGCCGGGCGATGGACGTCCACTCCTCGCTCACGTCGAAACAGTGCAGCCTGCCACCCGACAGCCCCCGGGCGATGCACAGCGAGGAGTAGCCGGTGAACGTGCCCACCTCGACCGCCACCCGCGGGGCGACGAGCCGCGTGATCATCGTGAGGAAGGTGCCCTGGTCGGCGGAGATCTGCATGCCCGCGGCGTCGCCGGTGACCGCCGCCGTCTCCGCGGCGAGCTCCTCCAGCAGTGGATCCGGGTGGGTGGAGTGGTCGAGAATGTAGCGCGCCACGGCCTGATCAAGCACGTAAGCCTTCATGAGGCCATTGTGTGTCAGCCCGTCCAGTGGTCACACAAGCCGCGCGGTCCATAGATATCCGGATAACGCCCGTTGTTGCTGGTTCAGGTAAGGTCGCGGCGATAAATGGGCAAAGGGCGGGTCATAAATGATGAAGAGAGTGGTGGCCGTCGTGGTCGCCTGCGCGGCGCTGGCCGTGCTCACCGTGGTGACGTTCGCGGATCCCGGCCGCCCGTCGCAGGGCGAGGTCCGGCTGATGCGCCAGCCTGACGGATCCATGGTGCTGGCCGACAAGGGCGGCCAGGCGCCCGTGCTCGAACTGTACGAGGACTTCGACTGCCCCGTCTGTAAGGACCTGCACGAACGGGTGGACGCGACGATCGAGCGCCTGGCACGAGAAGGGAAGGTCAAGGTGGTCTTCCACCCGGTGACGATCTTCCGGGACGAGCCGATGCGGTCCAACTCCGTCCGCGCCGCCGCGGCCGCGCGGTGCGTGCCGGAGGCGAACTGGCTGGCCTTCAGGAACGAGCTGTACGCCATCCAGCCGGCGCCGCACGGTCTGGCCTCGGGCTTCACCGTGGCGGAGCTGGCCGCGGCGGCCAGGAAGGCGGGGGCGGCGGCGGTCGACGAGTGCGTGACCTCGCAGTCGTACGCCGAGGCGCACCTGGCGGAGAGCGCGAAGGTCAGCCTTGAGGGGACGCCCACCGTCGTGCTCGACGGTCGGCTGCTGGGCGACGAGGCGTTCGATCCGGCGGCGCTGGAAGAGGCCATCACCGGCGGCGGGGGCGTCACGGTATGACCAAGGGACTGTCCAGAAGATGAGATCGATGTGCCAGATGGTGAATGAGTGTGGCAGACTCGCAAGCACCATGTTCTACGGTCTGCTCATTATCGGCAGGCGCGCTGGCTAACGCAGGGACACCGCCAGCGCGCAGACCTCTCACGTCCGTGAGGGGTCTTTTTGTTTTCCGAAAAGAAAGAAGAACCATGGCCGACGACCGCTTCCACGTCTATGACACGACGCTGCGTGACGGAGCACAGCAGGAGGGGCTCAACCTCACCGTCGCTGACAAGCTCGCAGTCGCGCGCCACCTGGACGGGCTGGGCGTCGGTTTCATCGAGGGGGGCTGGCCGGGCGCCAACCCCAAGGACACAGAGTTCTTCAGGCGGGCTCAAACAGAGCTGGACCTGAAGCACGCGCAGCTCGCCGCGTTCGGTGCGACCCGCCGAGCCGGCGTGAAGGCAGCCGACGACCCGTTGGTGGCCGCCTTGCGCGAATCCGGCGCGCCGGTCGTGACCCTTGTCGCCAAGAGTCACGACCGGCACGTGGAGCTGGCCCTCCGCACGACTCTCCAGGAGAACCTCGCGATGATCCGCGACACGGTCTCTCACCTTCGTGCGGAGGGGCAGCGAGTCTTCCTCGACGCCGAGCACTTCTTCGACGGCTACACCTCCAATCCAGCCTACGCGCTGGAGGTCATCCGCACCGCCGCCGAAGCGGGCGCGGATGTCATCGCCCTGTGCGACACCAACGGCGGCATGCTGCCCGACGAGCTGGCCGAGATCGTCTTCAACGCCGTCCAGACCAGCGCCCGGGTCGGCATCCACTGCCACGACGACACCGGCTGCGCGGTCGCCAACACGCTGGCCGCGGTCAAGGCGGGCGCGACTCACGTGCAGGGCTGCGCCAACGGCTACGGCGAGCGCTCCGGCAACGCCAACCTCTTCACCGTCGTCGCCAACCTGCAGCTCAAGCGCGGCTTCGACCTGGTGCCCCCGCAGGCGCTCGCCGACATGACCCGCATCGCGCACGCGATCACCGAGGTCACCAACGTCACCCCCAACTCGCACGCCCCCTATGTCGGCAACTCGGCGTTCGCGCACAAGGCCGGGCTGCACGCCAGCGCGATCAAGGTCGACCCCAACCTCTACCAGCACATCGACCCCGCCGAGGTCGGCAACGACATGCGCATGCTGGTCTCCGACATGGCCGGCCGGGCGTCGGTCGAGCTCAAGGGGCGCGAGCTGGGCTACGAACTCGACGCCGCCCACACCAGGACCCTGGTCGAGCGGGTCAAGGACCTGGAGTCCAAGGGGTTCACGTTCGAGGCCGCGGACGCCTCGTTCGAGCTGCTGCTGCGTGACACCGTCCACGGTGAGCGCAGGCGTCACTTCGAGGTCGAGTCCTGGCGCGTGATCGTCGAGCGCACCAAGGGCGGCGAGCTCGTCAGCGAGGCCACGGTCAAGCTGCACGCCAAGGGCGAGCGGATCGTCGCCACCGGCGAGGGCAACGGCCCGGTCAACGCCCTGGACAGGGCGGTGCGGCTGGCGCTGGAGAAGCTCTACCCGGAGCTGGCCGGGGTGGAGCTGGTGGACTACAAGGTGCGCATCCTGGAGGGCACCCACGGCACCGGCGCCATCACCCGCGTGCTCATCACCTCCAGCGACGACCGCTCCGACTGGGCCACGGTCGGCGTCGGCCAGAACGTCATCGACGCCTCCTGGCAGGCGCTGGAGCAGGCCGTGACGTACGGCCTGCTCCGTGCGGGCCATGAGCCCGGCTGAGCCCTAGAACAGGTCCGAGGGGAAGGTCACGCCGTTGACCGTGACCTTCCCGCCGGAGCAGGACACCTTGGGCGAGTCGGTGCCGGGGACGACGATCGTCAGCAACGACTTGGCGGCGGGGGAGACCACCACGTTGGTGGGCTCCTTCGACAGGTAGTTCGGCGACATCCAGCCGAGCTCACCCCCGCGCCGCACCTTCTGCCCGCCCACCGGCTTGCAGGAGGCGAGCTGCACCAGGGTGACGTCGAACTTGCCGTCCCGGAGCACGACCCGGCCGGCGCGGTTGGACACCAGCTTGAGCGAGTCGTCGAACCGCCACAGGTTTCTGATCTTCTTGCCGCCGGACGCGGTGTCGAGCACCGCCATCACGTCCTCGCCGTGGTGCACCAGCACCGACCTGGTGCGGGAGACGCCATAGGCCTTGTCGGTCAGGCGGAACGACTGGCTGTCCTTGCCGTACGAGGACTTGGTGAGCTTGCTCGACGTGCGCGGGCGGAACTTCTGGCCCACGACGGTGGGGACGTTGTGCGCCTCGGGGGAGAGCGTCCAGTAGCGGTAGGAGTTCTTCTCGTAGGAGTGGAACCCGGCGTCGACCAGGATGTCGCGGCCCTGCGCGTAGTAGGTGACGCCCAGGTGGTCCTCGTGACCGTGGAACTTCATGCCGGGGCCGAAGCGGATCGAGTAGTAGGCCGAGTCCGGCTTGCCCCAGTCGGTCCGGCCGTAGACGTAGCCGGCCTTGTACGTCCTGACCTTCTGCTTCGGCGTGCCCGCGTCCATCTTGGGCTCGGTCTCCGCGCTGCCGTCGCCGATGGGCACCATGTAGCCGTTGGGCTGGGTGGAGTGCGCGATGAAGTCCTTGAGGGCCTCAGCCCGCTTGCCGATCTCGCCCGGCACCTTGCGGCCGCACGCCCGCATGTTGGTCATGGCGACCTGGAGCCTGCCGTAGACGTAGACGGCGTAGCGCGGCGCCTGCTCCATGAGCGCGCCCTGTGAGTCGACGTCCAGCTTGACCGTGCCGGTGAGTCGCTTGGAGGCCAGACCCGACCAGTCCGCGCGGCCGTAGCGACAGCCGATGGCCATGAGCGCGATGTCCTGGTCGATGCCGTGATTGTGGCCCTTCTTGTAGAGCCTGGAGTCCGACAGGAGCTTGGCGTGGTCGGCGAGGCTCTGCTTGAGCCAGTCGTCCTTGACGTGCATGCTCAGACACACCAGCGGCTGACTCCGCAGCGAGACCGGGTGGTCCTTCCAGACGTAGGACTGGGTGCCGCGGGCGCCGCGCCTGTTGTGCTCCGCCCAGTCCTTGGTGATCTCCTTGGCGCGATCCAGAAAGCGCTGCTCGCCGGTGTTCTCGTACGCGACGACGAGCGTGCCCATCCAGCGCAGCGACTGGAAGACGTACTCCCAGGAACGGTTCTTGTACGGGCTCGCAGCCCAGTTGATCTTCTTGCCGAGCTTGACCGCGGGCAGGCCCACCAGCGAGATCTCGCCGCGCATCACCTCGTCCGCGGTCGGGGTGCCGGGCAGCCAGTCGCCCTGGCACTGCGCCGTGCGCTTGACCGGAGCCGACGTGGTGTCATCAGCCTGCGCGTGGCTCACCATCCCGCTGAGGAGGAGCGTTAGGGCAAGGGGGATCGCGAGGCGGCGCACGCCGGTTCCTTCCGGGCCGAAAAGATGGGGGCGGCACATGCTGTCCGAATCTTGATCCCAAGGTCAAGTCAGGCGCCAGATCGTTAGCGGCTCGATGCGGCGCGGTTTCCGGCCCCTGGTCTCGTCGCGGTCTTCCGGGTCGGACATGCTGTCCTCATGAGATACGACGACCTTGTGCTCCCCGACACGCCGGTCTGCCGGACCGCCCTCGAAGTGGCCACCCGCTATCACTCGCCGTCGCTGCTCAACCACTCCATCCGGGCGTACGTATGGGCCGCGGCCTACGCCCAGGAGCGGGACATCGCGTTCGACGCGGAGCTGCTGTGGGTGTCGTCCATGCTGCACGACATCGGCCTGACGGCGGAGTTCGACAGCCACACGGTGCCCTTCGAAGAGGCGGGCGGGCATGTCGCCTGGGCGTTCTGCGCCGGCGCGGGCTGGCCGGTCGAGCGCAGGGTCCGCGCCGCGGAGGTGATCATCCGCCACATGTGGGACGAGGTGCCGCTGGAGGAGGACCCGGAGGGGCACCTGCTGGAGCTCTCGACCGGCATGGACATCTCCGGGCGGCGCACCGAGGACATCCCGGCCGGGTTGCGCGAGGAGGTCCTGCGCCGCCACCCGCGCCTGGAGATCGCCAAGGAGTTCGCCGCCTGCGTCGCCGATCAGGGCGCGCGCAAGCCGTCGAGCCTGGCCGGAGGGTTCGTCAGCAGCGGGATCGCCGAGCGAATCGCCCGCAACCCGCTGGACGCCTAGGACTTCGGCGCCGCGCTCTGGACCACCTCGAAGGACCACACCTCGGAGCCGGAGGCGGCCGGGCCCTGCCCGTGGCCGTGCCCTTGCGCTTGCCCCTGCGCCTGCGCCTGCGCCGCCTGGGCGTGCCCGCGCTGGAACGCCTGGCCCTTCTGCCAGGTCTGGAAGTCCTCCTCGCTGCGCCAGCGGGTGTAGACGAGATAGCGGTCGGTGCCCTCGACCGGCCGCAGCAGCTCGAACCACTCGAACCCGTCGGCCGCCTCCACCATCCCGGCCCGGTTGGAGAAACGCTCCTCCAGCTGGGCGCGCATGTCGGCGGGCACGGTCAGCACGTTGATCTTCACGACCGATGGCACGGGAGATCCTCCAAAGAGTCCGGCTCGTTCAGCCTTCCAAGCAAACCACGGACGGTCAGCGCACCATGCGTTGCGGTGCCCGTGCCGGCTCGAGGCTGACCCGGGCGACTGTGGGCACGCGCTCCCTCTCCAGGGCGGCGCGCAGGTGCGGGATCGCCACCCGGGTGAGGTGATCGGTGATCGCCCTCATCGGCGTGTGCTCGTCGGCGACCAGGCGGAGCCGTACCTCCGGCTGCCTCGGCGAGCCGGCCAGGCTGGCGTCGGCGCTCAGCACGGCGGGGCCGGACGCCACGTCCGCCGCGAGCGCGTGCGCGACGCCGTCCGCCGTCACCCGCGTGACGCCGCCGGGGCCGCCCTCCAGCAGCACCGAGTCGTATCTGTCCGTGCGGCCCTGGACGAGCAGCCAGCGCAGGGCGAGCAGCGCGACCACGAGGGACAGCGCCGCCAGCGCCCACCAGATCCACGGGCTCGTACGGGCGAAGAAGTCCTGCACGTTGCCGTCCACGACTGGTGTCCCCGCCGGGGCCCAGTCCGTGGAGAAGGTGCCGAGTCCCCGGGCCAGCCCCACGCCGCCCAGGATCGTCAGGACGGCGCCGGTCAGCGCCAGCCCCAGCCGGTTGCCGCGCCCTGTCTTGCGGTTCACCTGCGCTCCTTCACGTTCACGTGCACCCGGTACGGCTCGACCGGGTCGAGCGCGGCGAGCCTGTCCAGGACGGCGTTCCTCACGGCCTGCTCGAAACCCTCCGGATCCCACCCGGAGGTTTCCGCGGTCACGGTCACCGTGCCGCCGTGCAGGCTGGCACGGGCCGAACGGACGCCCGGCACCTCCTCGGCGGCATGGGCCAGCGCCCCGGTGAAGCCCTTGGGGCGCATACCGATGACGACCTCGGCGTCGCCCGTCCGTACGGGCACCATCCGCGGCCGCCCCGGTACCAGCGCGGTCAGCAGCAACGCGAGCCCGAGCAGGGTGACGACCGCGGCGGCTGCCAGCACCAGCGGGCTCGCCCACGTGGTCGAGACGGCCCAGTCGAGCATCCGGTCGTACGGCACCAGCCGCAGCGGCCTGCCGAACAGCGCCGAGATCGTCTCGGCGGCCACCAGCAGGCCCAGAGCGGTGAGCAGCACTGCCACCACGGCGGCGGGCACCGCCCGGCGCGGCCGGAAGGCCCGCTTGGCCACCCGGTCGGCCGCCCTGGTGCCGGCGCGCGCGCTCATCCGGCCCCTCTCCTCGGCCCGGGCCCCGACGGCCCCGATCTCGCCGCCGGATCCGCCCCCGCGGGATCCGGCCGGGTGGGGTCGGTCGGGGCTGGATGCAGGGCGGCGGGGTCCCGCGGTGTGGGATCCGGCCGGGTGGGGTCGGACGTGGTCGTGTGTGGTTCGGCGGGGGCCGGGCGTGTGGGGTTGGCCGCCGTCGGGGGTGGTTCGGCGGGGACCGGCCGCGTGGGGTCAGGCGTGGTCGCGTGTGGTTCGGCGAGGTCCGGGCGTGTGGGGTCGGGCGTGGCCGGGTGCGGGGCGGCGGGGGCCGGGCGTGTGGGGTTGGCCGCCGTCGGGGGTGGTTCGGGTGGGTGGGGCTGTGCTGGGGCGGAGGCAGCCGGGCGTGCTGGGGCCGAGCCTGCCCCCTGCCGGTCCGCGAGGTCCGCAAGAGTGAGGTCCACCCGGGTCACCGCCAGGCCGGTGAGCTCGCCGACCCTGGCGGCCACGTGCCGCCTGATGGTCCTCGCCACCGTGCGCAGCGGTGCCGGGTAGGCGACGGTCACCCGCAGGTCGACCGTGACCCGGTCGCCGTGCACCTGGGCGCTGGAGCCGCTGGCCCAGGGCCGGTTGCCCTGGGACACCTCGCGGACCTCCGGAACCTCCCTCGCGACACGGCAGGCGATCTTCGTGGCCGCGCGGTCGCTCACCGAGGTGTGGCCGCGCCGCTCCGGCGGGTGGCGTTGCGGCGCCCCCGCCTCTGACGCGCGGGAGTCGACGGTGGCGGTCATCGGCGCCTCACGGTGAGATTCGGCAGGTTCACCTCGCCGCTCTCGGCGATGCGGCCCACCAGGAGACCGATCGCGCCGAGCACCAGCACGAGCAGGAACGCGCCGAGGCCGCCGAAGGCCCCGGCCAGACCGAGGACCATGCCGACGGCCATGCCGATCACCGGTATCCAGGGAACGCTGTTCACGAGATCGCCTCCTCCTCTTGCACCACGTCGTGGACGCGCACGTTGATCCGGCGCTCTCCGACCAGGTCCGACACGGCCTGCCGCACCTCGTCGGCCAGCTCGGGCAGCGGGTTGCCCAGCTTCGCCACGATGGAGATCTCCACCGCGTCGTCGGTCACGGCCACGCCCGGCAGCCGCTCACCGGGCAGGTACGTCGCCACCGTTCCGAAGGGGCCGCTGGACAGGTCGACCACCCCCGGGCAGGCACGGACCCGGTCGGCGATGGTCCAGGCCCGTGCCCGGTCGGTGAGGGTCGCCGAGTCCGTCATCGGACCCTGGACTCCTGGTCGGCGTCATTCTGTACGGCGCCCTTGTCCTGTTCGGGCAGGTGGACGTCGTCCACCCTGATGTTCACCTCGGTGACCTCCAGGCCGGTCATGCGCTCGACCGCGTTGATGACGTTCTTGCGCACGGCCGCGGCGAGGTCCGGGATCTTGGTGCCGTACTCCACCACCAGGTCCAGGTCCACGGCGGACTGCCGCTCGCCGACCTCGACCGACACTCCCTGGCTCGGGCTCCTGCCGTCGCCGCCGACCATGCCGCGCATGGTGCTGAGGGCCTTGGACCCGCCGCCCATGGCGTGGACGCCCGCCACTTCGCGCGCCGCCAGGCCCGCGATCTTGGCGACCACCCCGTCGTCGATGCTGGTGCTGCCCTTGTCGGTAATGAGCGTGCTCTCGTGGCCGCCTTCCTGAGTCCTGGCGCGCGGCACGCCCGTCTGATTGACCATCGTGTCCGACACGATCCGTCACCCCCGGCGTTGCGATGTGTCTCTCCACACGAAGCTCTAACCGGCGGTCTAAGGATGATGCGCAAGAAAAAGGACTTTAGGCCTATTTATTGACATATCGTGACTTGCTCTGTGTGCGGCGTCTCGGGACGGTCAAGGCGTGCGGCGGCGCTTCGTGGACGACCCCGCCGGCGTCGGCGATAGCCTTGTCGAGTGCGTATAGCGAGGTTCTCCACAGGCGAAGGCGTCTCGTTCGGCGTGGTCGAAGGCGGTCCGGGCGAGGAGTTCGTCTCCGCGATCTCCGGTCATCCGTTCGGCCAGGTGCAGTTCACCGGTGAGCGGCTTCCGCTCTCCCAGGTGCGGCTGCTGGCTCCGATGCTGCCCAGCAAAGTGGTCGCCATCGGCAGAAACTACGCCGAGCACGCCCACGAGATGGGCAACGAGGTGCCCGACGAGCCTCTCATCTTCATGAAGCCGTCCACGTCCGTGATCGGCCACGGCGAGTCGATCGCCTACCCGACCACGCTGTCGGATCGGGTCGACTTCGAGGGCGAGCTGGCCGTGGTCATCGGCAGGCTCTGCCGCGAGGTGCCCGCCGAGCGGGTCAAGGACGTCATCTTCGGCTACACCTGCGCCAACGACGTCACCGCTCGCGACCTGCAGAAGAAGGACGTGCAGTTCACCCGGGCCAAGGGCTTCGACACCTTCTGCCCGCTCGGGCCGTGGATCCAGACCGACCTCGACGCGAGCGACCTGGCGCTCACCACGACGGTCAACGGGGAGATGCGGCAGACTGGCCGGACCAGCCAGCTGATCCACGACATCCCCGCTCTCGTCGCCTACGTCAGCGCGGTCATGACACTGATCCCCGGCGACGTGATCCTTACGGGCACCCCGGCCGGGGTCGGCCCGCTGGACGTCGGCGACGAGGTGAGCGTCGGCATCGAAGGCATCGGCACTCTGACGAACAAGGTGGTCTCTCGTGACTGATCTACGGGTGCGCTTCGCCCCGTCCCCGACCGGTATGTTCCACGTCGGCGGCGCCCGCACGGCGCTGTTCAACTGGGCGCTGGCCGAGCAGTCCGGCGGCCGGTTCGTGCTGCGCGTCGAGGACACCGACGCGACCAGAAACCGTCCGGAGTGGACCGAGGGCATCATCTCGGCCCTCGACTGGATCGGCATCAACGGCACCAACCCGGCTTTCGAGGGCCCCTACTTCCAGTCGGCCTACGAGCCGCAGCACCGCGAGGCCGTGGCCAAGCTGCTGGCCGACGGCAGGGCCTATCACTGCGACTGCACCCGTGAGCAGCTCGTCGCCCGCACCGGGTCCGAGCACAAGGGCTACGACGGCCACTGCCGCGACCGCGGGCTGACGGAGGGCGCGGTGCGCTTCCGCACGGCCGACGAGGGGGTGACCGTGGTCGACGACGTCATCCGTGGCCGGGTGGAGTTCCCCAACGAGGCCCAGGAGGACTTCGTCATCGCCCGCACCGACGGCTCGCCCCTCTACGTGCTGGCCAACGCGGTCGACGACATCACCCAGGGCATCACCCACGTGGTCCGCGGCGAGGAGCACCTGGGCAACGCCGCCAAACAGGAGCTCCTGTGGCCCGCCCTGGGCGCGACCGCGCCGGTCTGGGCGCACCTGCCGGTGATCGTCAACGAGCAGCGCAAGAAGCTGTCCAAGCGGCGCGACAAGGTGGCGCTGGAGGACTACCGCGCCGAGGGTTATCTGGCCGAGGCCATGGTCAACTACCTCATGCTCCTCGGCTGGGGGCCCGGCGACGACCGCGAGATCATGCCGTGGTCCGAGATGGTGCCGCTGTTCAAGCTGGAGGACGTCAACTCCTCCAGCGCCTTCTTCGACGAGAAGAAGCTGCGCGCCTTCAACGGCGAGTACATCCGCGCCCTGCCGATCGAGACGTTCGAGGAGCGCTGCCTCCCCTACCTCGATCCGGCCTGGGACCGGGAGCTGTTCAGCAAGGTCGCCGCGCTCGCGCAGACCCGCATCGCGGTGCTGTCCGAGATCCGGCAGAACGTCGACTTCCTCTTCCTGCCGGAGCCGGCGTTCGACCAGGCGTCCTGGGACAAGGCGATGAAGAACTCCCCGGAGGAGATCCTCACCGGCTATCTGGCGCGGCTCGACACCGTGAGCTGGGATCCCGAGTCGCTCAAGGAAGCGCTGGAGGAGGTCGGCACGGCTCACGGGCTCAAGCTCGGCAAGGCCCAGGCGCCCGTCCGGGTGGCGGTCACCGGCCGGACCGTGGGCCTGCCGCTGTTCGAGTCGGTCGAGGTGCTCGGCCGCGAGCGGACCAAGGACCGGATCCGCGCGGCACTAGCGCGCCTGCGAGGCTGAGCGCCGCGCCCGCGGCCATCGACAGCCACACGCCCGTGATCCCGAGCCACGCGCTCAGCAGGTAGGCGAGGGGCAGCTGTACGGCGAAGCCCGCCAGTGTGGCGGCCAGCAGTCGGCTGCCCCTTCCGCTCGCCTGGAGCACCCCGCCGACGGCGATCAGGGCGCCGAACGGGATCAGATAGAGCGTCATCCAGCGCAGGAAGCTCACGGCCGCCGACGGATCGTCCGCGAAGAGGCCCGTGACGGGGACGGCCACCGCGTTGAGCACGACGGCCACCGCCGCCCCCGCGAGCAGGCCCAGCCGGAGCGGCGAGCCGGTGGGCTCGGTGCGCGAGGTGCGGATCATGGCGGCCTGCCGGAACGCGTAGAAGACCATGACCCCGGCGAGCATGACCTTCTGCCCGATGCCGTAGCCGGCCAGTTCGGCGGTGCCGAAGCCGGCGACGATGTCCACCAGCACCATGCCCACCAGGGCACGAGCCAGGAAATCTCCGGACATGGGCAGCCCGGTCCTCAGCACGTCACCCGCCAGAGAGTCGAGAACCGCCTGGCGGCGACCCAGTAGTGCGCGGCCCGCCCGAGGGGCGGGAGCCGCTTCACGAGGCGTACGGCGGGCCAGCGTGCGGAGGGAGACGGCCAGGGTGGCTGCGCGCGCGAGTACCGTGGCCAGCGCGGCTCCCTGCACGCCCAGGCCGAGCCCGTAGATGAGCAGCGGGTCGAGGACGATCACCAGCGCGTTGCAGATCAGCGCGTGCCGCATGGGCCTCCTGGTGTCGCCCATCCCTTTGAGCACGCCGTCGACGACCGTCTGCGCGAAGTACACCGGCAGGCCGCCGAGCGAGATCAGGAAGTAGGACGCCGTCAGCCCGGCGTCGTCGGTGAACAGCGCGGCCAGCGGCTCGCGGAGCAGGACACCCGGAACGGTGATCGCCAAGGAGCACGCCGCCCACAGCCACCAGCCGGTCCTGATCACGGGGGAGAGCGGTTCGCGGCCGTCGCGCCGGCCGACCAGCACGGTGACGCCCGTGGGAACGGCCAGGAAGAGTCCGTAGGCGAGGTATTCGGCCGTGGTGGCCACGGTCACCGCGGCCACGGCGTCCGCGCCCAGGCCGGAGACCCACAGCAGGTCGATCAGACCGACAGCCACGACGGCGGTCAGCAACTCCACGTAGATGGGCATCGCCAGCTTGATCATGCTTATACCTCGATTCGTAGTGCCTCGAATCGAGGTATAGCGTTACGATGCATCCCATGGCAAGTGGCGGTGACCTGACTCTCACCATCCTTGGATTCCTCAGCGAGCGCCCGATGCACGGCTACGAGCTGAAGGCCCGGCTGGCGGCGCTGACCGGCCATCTGCGGCCGATCAGCGACGGCGCCCTCTATCCGGCGATCGCCAGACTGGAGTCGAAGGGCCTGGTCGAGCGGCACGAGGAGGCCGGCACGCACGCGGCCCGCAGGCAGGTGCTGACCATCACCCCGGAGGGCAGGCAGGAGCTGCTCGGCCGGCTACGCGACCCCAGCGACCTGGACATCAGCGACCAGACCAGGTTCTTCGCACTGCTGACGTTCCTGTCGGCGCTGCCCGGCGGGCAGGAGCAGGCCGAGGTGCTCCGGCGGCGGCTGGCGTTCCTGGAGGCGCCGGCGAGCTTCTTCTACGAGCGCGGCAAGCCGGTCAGGATCCAGGACGAACCCGACCCCTATCGGCGCGGCATGCTGCAGATCGCCCGAGCGTCCAGCCGGGCCGAGAAGGAGTGGCTACGGCAGCGGATCGAGGAACTGGACGCCCGCGGCTGACGCCGTGCCTCCCGATCAGCCCCGAGGCGGTCGACGGAGGACGGCGCCCCGGGGCGGTCGGAAGACACTGCGGCCGACGCGACGGTCAGATGAGACCGCGGCGCTCCAGCAGCGGGCGGATGCTCGGCTCGCGGCCGCGGAAGTTGCGGAAGGAGGTCAGCGCGTCCACGCTGCCGCCCTTGGACAGCAGTTCGCGGCGGAAGTGGTCGCCGTTGGCCCGCTTGAGCCCGCCGTTCTCCTTGAACCACTCCACGCTCTCCGCGTCGAGCACCTCGCTCCAGATGTAGGAGTAGTAGCCGGCGCTGTAGCCACCCGCGAAGATGTGCGCGAAGTAGTTGGTCCGGTAGCGCGGCCTGACCAGCGGGAAGGCGATCTGCGCCGCCTCCAGGGCCGCCGCCTCGAACGCCTCGGCGTCCGGCACGCTCTGGCCCGAGCCCAGCTTGTGCCAGGCCCAGTCGAGCAGCGTCGCGGCCAGGTACTCGACGGTCTGGAAGCCCTGGTTGAACCGTTCGGCGGCCTTCAGCTTCTCCACCAGCTCGGCGGGCATCGGCTCGCCCGTCTCGTGGTGCTTGGCGTAGCTCGACAGGATCTCGGGCCACGTCGCCCACATCTCGTTGACCTGCGACGGGTACTCGACGAAGTCGCGCGGCACGCTGGTGCCCGACACGCGCGGGAAGCGTACCTCCGAGAACAGCCCGTGCAGGGCGTGCCCGAACTCGTGGAAGGCCGTGTTGACCTCGTCGTAGGACAGCAGCGTCGGGCCCGAGGCCGGCTTGGTGATGTTCAGGTTGTTCATCACCACGGGCTTGAGACCGAACAGGAACGACTGGTCGACCAGGTTGTTCATCCACGCGCCGCCCCGCTTGTTGGCCCTGGCGTACGGGTCGAGCAGGAACAGTCCGAGCGCGCCGCCGTCCTCGTTGAACACCTCGAAGACCTTGACGTCCTCGTGGTAGCCGGCGAGGTCGGGCCGCTCGGTGAAGCTCACGCCGTAGAGCAGGCTCGCCGCCTTGAACACGCCGTCGCGGAAGACGCGGCCCAGCTCGAAGTAGGGGCGCATCGCGTCGGCGTCGAAGTCGTAGCGGGCCTGGCGCACCTTCTCCGAGTAGTAGGACCAGTCCCACGGCTCGATCTCGAAGCCCGCCTGCCCGGCCAGTGCCTCGGCCTCCTGGCGGGCGTTGCGCACGGCCGGGCCGACGAGCTGGCCCAGCATCTCCTCGACCGCCTCCACGGTCTTGGCCGTCTGGTCGGCGACCACGTACGCGGCATGGTTCGCGAAGCCCAGCAGCGCGGCGCGCTCGGCGCGCAGGGTCGCCATCCTGACGGCCAGGTCGAAGTTCTGTGGCGCCCGCGCCACGCTCAGCGTGTAGAGCTTGCGGCGCACCTCGCGGTCGGTGAGCTGGGCGAGTGCCGGCTGGTTGGTGAAGTTGAGCAGCGGCAGCACGTAGCGGCCGTCCTTCTCCAGCGACTTGATCGTGGCCTCGTCCAGGCCGTCGAGCTCCTTGGCGTCCGTCACCACCAGAGCCGACTCGGTGGAGGCCTTGAGCAGGTTCTGCGAGAACTCGGTGGAGAGCTTGGACAGCTCCTCGTTCAGCGCCCGCAGCCTTTCCTGCTCGGACTCGGTCAGGTCGGCGCCGGCTCTGACGAAGTCCTCCCGGTACTTCTCCAGCAGCCACGCCTGCTCGGGGTCGTCCGTCGTCACCTGCTTGAGCCGCGCCCACAGCCGGCGGTTGAGCCGGATCGCGTCGCTGTGCCTGGTCAGCTCCGGCGAGACCCGCTTCTCGATGTCCATGAGGGCGTCGGAGGTGTTGGACGCCGCGACGCTGAAGAAGACCGTGGCCACCCGGTCCAGGATGCGGCCGGACCGCTCCAGCGCGGCGACCGTGCTGTCGAACGTGGGCGGCTCGTCGCCGGCCGCCACGGCCTCCACCTCGGCCAGGTGCTCCGCCATCCCGCGTTCGAACGCGGGCAGGTAGTGCTCCTCGCGGATCTCCTCGAAGGGCGGCAGCTCATAGGGCAGGCTGCTCGGGGCGAAGAAGGGATTCTCGGCCAAGGCTGGGGCTCCTCCACGTGGTGGTTTGTCCCCATCAGCTTGGCACGGCGGACCCGGTGCCGTACGCCGTGGGCAGACGGTCGGGCATTCGTTTTGGTCTTACACCCCTAGCTGGGCTATTCTTTCGGACGTCGCCAGGCGCCGCCCCCCAGGGGCTGCAGGCGGTGGGGTATGGTGTAATTGGCAGCACGACTGATTCTGGTTCAGTTAGTCTAGGTTCGAGTCCTGGTACCCCAGCACTATGCGGATGCTTCGTACGAAGCATCCGTTTCTTGTTTTATGGACGAGTTCCGTTTAAAGCGGGGATCCTTTCTCCCGTTCGCCGCCCCCTTCCTCCTTCCCCTGTTGCTCTTCTTCCCCGTGTGCCTGCTGCTCGGCGGCATCCTCACGGGCAGCTTCGCCTGGGGACTGATCATCGGGGTCGCCGGCACGGTCGCGCTCGTCGGCGTGCTGGTGGTCAAGCACAGGCGGATGGTCGAGGGCACCGTCGTGCGCTTCTCGGAGCGGGGCGTGGAGATGGCCGACACCTACGGTTTCGTCTTGCGCCTGGGCTGGCCGCACATCGCGCGGGTCGACGCGGTGGAGAGCCGGATGGCCAGCTCGCGCACCGTCGGCCGGCCCGGCGGTGTCCGGGTACGCGCCGGAGCCATGCAGAGCGTCGGCCTCGTCGGCTGGGGCGAGCGCGAGGTGCCGGCGCGCATGCCCCGCTGGATGCGCGAGCATCTGGCCCGGGTGCCTGTCGATCCGGACACCGGCCTGCAGTGGCTCGGCATCCCGCTCGGCGCCGTCGACCCGCTGTGGGAGCGCGGGCCGATGGGGGGCTGGGTACGCCGCCACCGCCCCGATCTGCTGGCCTGATAGTGGTTTGGTGTGCTCCTTCGGGTGCGGTAGAGTTACCTGCGTTGCCGGGGAGGCCCGGCAAGCTCGCTTGTGGACAGGGTCCCGTCGTCTAGTGGCCCAGGACGCCGCCCTCTCAAGGCGGTAGCGCCGGTTCGAATCCGGTCGGGACTACCACTGTCACAAGCTCGCGAAGGTCCCGTCGTCTAGTGGCCCAGGACGCCGCCCTCTCAAGGCGGTAGCGCCGGTTCGAATCCGGTCGGGACTACACATCACCGAGAGACCCGATCGTAGATCGGGTCTCTTCGCGTTTCGGGCCGCCGCCTGACCGAGCACGACGAGGCCGATCAGCAGCGACGGCCGGCTTCCCGCCGTTGAGCAGGGCCACCGCGGTGGCCGGCATCCGGCGCGGCGCGTACATCCAGGACTTGAGCGCGAACGGGCTCCTGTTCACTCAGGAGGGCTGCGCCGACCGCCACAGCGGCGCTCACAGCCGCTGAGGGACTCAGGCCGCCCGGGGTACGGCCCACAGCCTCCGGCGCGCCCAGGGGAGCAGCGGGACCGCCGCCGGCGCGAACCTGCGCCAGGCGACGACCCGCGCCGTCACGGCCTGGAGCACGAGCGCGCCCGGGGCGGTGCCGCCTTGGACGGGAGCGACCCTCGCCCCCGATCCCCTCGGTGGCGAACGGCGGGCCGCTACGGGGTGGCGGAGCGGGCCTTGAACAGGGCCCGGCGAGCCGCCTTGGCGATCTGCTTGTCCGGGTGGACCTGGGAGATCAGGTCGAGCAGCTCCTCCACGTGCGCGTGGGGGATCTTCCACACCACCTCGAGCAGGTTGTTGAGCAGCTCGGGGCCGATGTCCCGCAGACTGCCCACGAACTCCGCCCGGCCCAGGCCGGCCGAGATCGTCCACATGTCCAGGATCAGCCAGTGGGTGTCGTCCTGCGTCGGCTCCGGGGCGTCCTCCACCTCGAGCTGGCTCAGGTGCGTCGCCGCGTAGGGGCGCAGCGACGGCTGCTCGAGCGCCTCCTGCCAGGCGGGCACGGCGGCCTCGCCCAGCGTGCCGACGACGCTGGCCGCCTGCACCCGGATCAGCGCGTCGCCGTCGTCCTTGGCCGCGGCCTCCAGCAGTTCCTCGGCCGCCCGCTCGGGCTCGCGCAGCCGCATCCATGCGGCGAACTCCGCGTCGGCCTCGTCCTCGGGCAGCTCCGCGCTGAGCACGAGCAGCTCGTGGGCGCTCATCGACTCGATGGCGGGCCGCGCGTCGATCTCGATGTCGGAGTCGTCGACCAGGTGGACGACACCCTCGGTGCCGAGCGGGGTGAGGCTGACCGCGTCGTCGCCGACCTCGACCATGCCGTAGCCGGTCAGCCATTCGAGGACCGAGGCGAGCGGATCGCCCGCCGCCTCCCAGGCGTCGGCGCCCAGCTCGTCGACCTCGGCGGCGAACTCGGCCAGCTCCCCGCGGAGCTCGTCGAGGTCGCGCGTGCCGCCCGCGAGCAGCAGCCGGACCAGCAGAGCGCGGGTCAGGCCGGCCAGGGCCATGGTCAGATCCTCGTCGGACAGCTCCGGGTCGCCGTAGTCGACCGAGTGCAGGCCGAGCATCCAGGCGTCGAGCACGTCCTCGTCGTCGTCGAACGGCCACTCGGAGGTGTCGTCCTGGACGGCCACGGTGCTGCCCTCGCCCGGCTCCAGGAACTCAAGGTCCACGGCCAGGTTCCACAGGTTCCACAGCTGGGGGACGGCCTCGGCGAGCGAGCCGTCGGTCTCGGGCCTGGGCAGCCCGACGGTGGCCAGCGCCTCCTCCACCTCGGCGTCGGAGAGCAGCGTGTCCTCGCCGACCCGGCGGCCCGAGCCGACCCACAGGGCCAGGTCGCGGGCCTTGGTGACCAGCGGCACTTCGCGGGCGGCGGCGGCCAGCTCGGAGTCGGGGCGCAGCCTGATGGTGGGCAGGTCCGCGAGCTCGTCGGCGAACGGCTCGAAGTCGCCCAGATCGCCGGCCTCGTCATCGTCCTCGTCGCCCTCGACGTCCTCGATGAGGTCCTCCATGAGCTCGACGAAGTCGTCTTCGACGTCGTCGAGCTCCGCCTGCAACTCGACGAGGGAGTCGGAGCCCTTGGTGAGCCGGCCGGTCTGGGAGAGGAATGTCAGGTACGCGTCGACGGCGGGGACCATCCCGTCGGCCGCTGCGTCGGGGTCGTCGATGACCTTCGGCATGCGGTCGAGCAGCAGATTACGCAGGTCGGCGCGCTTCCACGTGCCGAGATCCTGCGAGAAGGCGAGACGGTGCCAGAGTGCGGCAGGCCCCACGAGCTCGGGGTCGCTGTCGGGCGCGTTGGTACGGGCCCACAAGATGAACTCTTCGAGCAGGGGTCGCAGCTCAGTGGCGGCTACCTCGATGCGATCTGTCACGCACTCAGGCTAGTGCTCCCGCGAGGCACTCGGCTCCCCAAATAGGGGCTTTGACTGATCATGAGGTGCGGCGCATGGCTTCGGTGATCCGCTCCGCCGCCGCCATCACGGGCACCGCGTGCAACCTTCCGGGGGCCCTCGTCAGCCGTTCGATGGGGCCGGAGACGGAGACCGCCGCGATCACCTTGCCGCCGCTGCCCCTTATCGGCGCGGACACGCTGGCCACCCCTTGCTCGCGCTCTCCCACGCTGTGCGCCCAGCCCCTGCGCCGCACGGACGCCAGCGTGGCGGCGGTGAACTTGGCGCCCCGCAGGCCGCGGTGCAGCCGGTCGGGCTCCTCCCAGGCGAGCAGTATCTGGGCGGCCGAGCCGGCCGTCATCGGCAGCGCCGAGCCGACGGGCACGGTGTCGCGCAGGCCGCTGGAGCGCTCGGCGGCGGCCACGCAGACCCGCTCGTCACCCTGACGCCGGTAGAGTTGCGCGCTCTCGCCCGTGAGGTCGCGCAACTGCATCAGCACGGGCGCGGCGACGGCGAGCAGGCGGTCCTCGCCGGCGGCCGTGGACAACTCGGAAAGCCGGGGGCCGAGCACGAACCTGCCCTGTGTGTCACGGGTCACGATGCGGTGGTGTTCGAGCGCGACGGCGAGCCGATGGGCCGTGGGGCGGGCCAGGCCGGTCGCCTGAACGAGCTGCGCCAGGGAGGCCGGTCCGGCTTCGAGGGCGTTGAGTACCAGAACGGCCTTGTCCAGTACTCCGACTCCGCTAGAGTTGTCCATACACCGATACTGCAGTCTCGACATATGAGAAGGCAAGTCGGAGTTTGAGCGAGCGAGCCGCGATGCGGAGCATCGCATCAAATAGGAGGAGATCATGGGCCGCACACTGGCCGAGAAGGTCTGGGAGCAGCATG
Organism: Nonomuraea sp. LPB2021202275-12-8; assembly: GCF_037044575.1. Taxonomy (NCBI): domain Bacteria; kingdom Bacillati; phylum Actinomycetota; class Actinomycetes; order Streptosporangiales; family Streptosporangiaceae; genus Nonomuraea; species Nonomuraea sp. LPB2021202275-12-8. Next base: position 163,379 of record NZ_JBAHWD010000004.1, read on the forward strand.
TCGTGCGCCGTGCAGAGGGCGAACCCGACCTGCTCTACATCGACCTGCACCTCATCCACGAGGTGACCAGCCCGCAGGCGTTCGACGGACTCCGTCTCGCCGGCCGGCCCGTGCGAAGGCCCGACCTCACGATCGCCACCGAAGACCACAACGTCCCGACCGTGCTCGGCCCGATCGCCGACCCGGTGTCCAAGGCCCAGGTCGAGACGCTGCGCAAGAACGCCGCCGAGTTCGGCATCAGGCTGCACCCGATGGGCGACGCCGGGCAGGGCGTGGTGCACATCATCGGCCCGCAGTTCGGTCTCACGCAGCCCGGCATGACGATCGTCTGCGGCGACTCCCACACCTCCACCCACGGCGCCTTCGGCGGCATCGCGTTCGGCATCGGCACCTCCGAGGTCGAGCACGTGCTGGCCACGCAGACGCTGCCAGCCTACCGGCCCAAGACCATGGCCATCGAGGTCTCGGGCGAGCTGCCCCCCGGCGTCACGGCCAAGGACCTGATCCTGGCCATCATCGCCAAGATCGGCACCGGCGGCGGCCAGGGCTACATCGTCGAATACCGGGGCGAGGCCGTGCGCAAGCTCTCCATGGAGGGCCGCATGACGGTGTGCAACATGTCCATCGAGGCGGGCGCGCGGGCCGGCCTGATCGCCCCCGACGAGACCACGTTCGCCTACCTGGAGGGCCGCCCGCACGCGCCGTCCGGCGAGGCGTGGGACCAGGCCGTCGCCTACTGGAAGACGCTCAGGACCGACGACGACGCGGTGTTCGACAAGGTCGTGGAGATCGACGCCTCGACGCTGGCCCCGTACGTCACCTGGGGCACGAACCCGGGCCAGGGCCTGCCGCTCACCGAGAGCGTGCCCGACCCGGAGAGCTTCGGCGACCCGGTCGCCAAGTCCGCGGCCGAGCGGGCGCTGACGTACATGGGCCTGACCGCCGGCACCCCGCTGCGCGAGATCGAGGTCGACACGGTCTTCGTCGGCTCGTGCACCAACGGCCGCATCGAGGACCTGCGCTCCGCCGCCGACATCCTGCGCGGCCGCCAGGTCAAGACCCGCACGCTCATCGTCCCCGGCTCGATGCTGGTCAAGCTCCAGGCCGAGCAGGAGGGCCTGCACGAGGTGTTCAAGGCCGCCGGCGCCGAATGGCGTGAGGCCGGGTGCTCGATGTGCCTGGGCATGAACCCCGACACGCTCCAGCCCGGCGAGCGCAGCGCCTCCACCTCCAACCGCAACTTCGAAGGCCGCCAGGGCAAGGGTGGCCGCACCCACCTGGTCTCGCCGCAGGTCGCCGCCGCGACCGCCGTCACCGGCCGCCTGACCGCCCCAGCCGACCTCTAGGAGAACCTTCCGATGGACGCTTTCACCACCCACACGGGCACGGCGGTGCCGCTGCGCCGCAGCAACGTCGACACCGACCAGATCATCCCCGCCGTCTGGCTCAAGCAGGTCAGCCGCACCGGGTTCGAGCGCGGCCTGTTCGCCGCCTGGCGCGAGGACCCGGCGTTCGTGCTGAACGACCCCTCCTACGCGGGCGCCTCGATCCTGGTCTCCGGTCCCGACTTCGGCACCGGCTCCTCGCGCGAGCACGCCGTGTGGGCGCTGCAGCAGTACGGCTTCCGCGTCGTGATCGCCGCCAGGTTCGGCGACATCTTCCGCAACAACTCCACCAAGATGGGCCTGCTGCCGGTCATCCTGCCGGACGAGAAGGTCGAGGCCCTGCAGGACGCGATCGAGGCGGACCCGGGCCTGCAGGTGACCGTCGACCTGGGGAGCCGCGAGGTCCGCTGGGCCGGCGAGGCCGTCGGGTTCGAGATCGACGACTACACCCGCTGGCGGCTGTTGGAGGGCCTCGACGACATCGGGCTGACCCTGCGTCACGCCGAGGATGTCGCGGCGTACGAGAATGGTCGGCAGCCATGGCTGCCGACGACCGTCTAGAAGACGACGAACTGGCGCGGCGGTTGCGCGAAGCGCACCGCCGCGTCCGCATGCTGCCCGCCTCCGAGAAGGAGCGGCAGGCCCGCCGCTACCTGTCCATCTGCGATCTCGCCAAGCGTGATCCACAGCGGGCCGCCGCCCGCCTGGAAGCATTCCTGACCTCGTTGGACAGCGTTTCCGACACGCCACGCGAGGGGGAAAACACGCTGGGTGATTGAGTTCCCCCCGGATCCGGCCTACTTTCGACCGCGTAAGGGGTTTCTACGTCGGACTCGTGAGCTGGAACCCCGCGCCGTAACTGGGGGAGCAGAACTTTCATGAACAAGCGGGAACTCGTCGACGCCATCGCAGACCGGGTGGGCGACAGGAAGACGGCGACCGAGGCCGTGAACGCGATCATCGACGCCGTCCAGAAGGCAGTGGCGAACGGGGACAAGGTCTCGATCACCGGCTTCGGCGCTTTCGAGATGGTGCACAAGCCGGCCAGGACGGCGAGAAACCCGTCAACCGGTGCGGAGATCAAGGTCCAGGAGAGCTGGGCGCCGAAGTTCCGTCCCGGCTCGGATTTCAAAGAGCTGGTGAACGTGGGCGGCAAGAAGGCCGCCAAGAAGAAGTAACCACAGGACGGCGAGGCCCGGGCTCCGAATCGGGGCCCGGGCCTTCTCATGGCCGCGTCATGGCAGCGGGAACGTCGACAGCGTGATGTAGGTGATCTCGCCGCCCGCCATCGCGAGGTTGACGCGCTGCCCGGTGCGGAGCAGGCGCAGCGGGCCCGCGTCGAAGGCGCGGGCGGGGAAGTCGAGGACGGTCCCGTCGTCGAGGAACACCGAGCCCGACCGGGTCACGTCGTCGAAGCTGCGCACTGTCGCCTGCACGTCAGCCAGCCTAAGGGTCAGCGGGCGGGCGGGCCAGCAGGCCACAGCTCGGCGACCACCGCCGCCGTGTGCCGGCCCAGCCCGAGCGCCACGGCCGCGCGCAGGTCGTCGGGGGTGTCCACGTCGCGCCTGAGCGAGTCGATGCCGTCCAGGCACAGCTCCTTGGCTCCGCCCGCCAGATGCTTGGCCCGCGACTCGCCGCCGAAGCGGGGCTCGAACGGCCGGCCGGGCCGTACGCCGTAGAAGGTGGTGCCCACCTCCAGCGCGTCGGGCACGAACGACTGGTCGAACTCCGCCGCCGCGGCCAGCGCGGCGGCGAGCTCCGCCGGGCGCAGCGAGGGCAGGTCCGCCTGCAGAGCGCCGACCGCGTCGGCGGGCGCGAGCCGGGCGGCGTGCGCCGCCCCGGTGCGCAGCGCGGTGTTGAGCCCGCGGTCGGGGTCGGCGACGACCTCGGCGCCCAGCGCGCCGAGCGGGCCGGCGGCGGCGGGGTCGGCCGTCACCACGATGACCCGGGCGACCGGCGGGCAGGCCAGCGCCGCGGTGACGGTGTCGCAGGCGACGGCGACAGCCAGCCGTGTGCGGTGCGGTCCCGTGGCGGCGGCCAGCCGGGTCTTCGCCGCGACCAGCGTTTTCACCGGGATGACCAGCGACCAGCGGATGCTCATAGGGTTAAGCATCGCGCCTCGACAGCCCCGCCCGCCAACCGGGACACTTGGCCGCATACCGTAGCCGTTGGAGGAGACCATGAGTCGCACGCGACCGTCGCGTTTCTGGGAAACCCTGGCAGTCGTGATCGTGAAACCGCTCTCATGGCTCCTGGTCAAGAAGGACTGGCGCCGTGGCGACCGCATGCCCCGCACCGGAGGCATCATCATCGCGGCCAACCACCTGTCCTGGGCCGACCCCGTGCTGCTGGCGCACTTCCTCTACAACCACGGCCGCTGGCCGGTCGTCCTGGCCAAGTCCGCGCTGTTCAAGGTGCCCTTCCTGGGCCACGCCGTCCGCGCGCTCTGCGCCATCCCCGTCTATCGGGGCAGCAGCGAGGCGGCCAGGTCGCTGCGGGAGTCGGCCCAGCGGCTGGAGGACGGCGGCGCGATCCTGTTCTACCCCGAGGGCACCTGCACCCGAGACCCCCGGCTGTGGCCGATGGTGGGCAAGACCGGTGCCGCCCGGCTGGCCCTGGAGAGCGGCGCCCCGGTGATCCCGGTGGCCCACTGGGGCGCGCACGAGCTGCTGCCCTACGGAGAGAAGAGGCCGAGACCGTTCCCGCGCAAGACCTTCCGCGTCATCGTCGGCCCGCCGGTCGACCTGTCGAAGTACGCGGGCCGGTCCCCGGAGGCCGACGTGCTGCGCGAGGCCACGGCCGACATCATGATGGCGATCACCGCGCAGCTCGCCGAGCTGCGCGGCGAGAAGGCGCCAGAGTCCCCCTACGACCCTGCCGGGAAGTGACGCGATGACCAAGGCCGCAGTGTTCGGCACCGGCTCGTGGGGGACCACCTACGCGATGATCCTCGCCGAGTCGGGCAACAAGACCATCCTGTGCGGGCGCAGGCGGGAAGTGGTCGAGTCGATCGACCGCACCCACATGAACACCGACTACCTGCCCGGCATCTCGCTGCCCACGTCGCTGCGCGCGACCACCGACGTCGCCGAGGCGCTCGACGGGGCCGACTTCGTGGTGCTCGCCGTGCCGTCGCAGACGCTGCGGGCCAACCTCACCGCCTGGCGCGAGCACATTCCGCGTGACGCCATCCTGGTCAGCCTGATGAAGGGCATCGAGCTCGGCACCACCAAGCGGATGAGCGAGGTGATCCGCCAGGTGGCCGAGGTGCCCCAGGAGCGGGTCGCGGTCGTGTCCGGGCCCAATCTGGCCAAGGAGATCGCCCAGCGCCAGCCCGCCGCCGCCGTGGTGGCCTGCACCGACGAGGGCGTCGCCGCGCGGCTGCAGGAGGCCTGCCACCTGCCGCCCTGGTTTCGTCCTTACACCAACACCGACGTGGTCGGCGTCGAGCTCGGCGGCGCGGTGAAGAACGTGATCGCGCTGGCCGTGGGCGTGGCCTCCGGCATGGGCATGGGCGACAACGTCGGAGCCATGCTCATGACCAGGGGGCTGGCGGAGATCTCCCGCCTCGGCGCGGCGCTCGGAGCGGATCCCCACACCTTCGCCGGGCTGGCGGGCATGGGCGACCTGGTGGCCACCTGCACCTCACCGCTGTCGCGCAACCGCACCTTCGGCGAGAACCTCGGCCGCGGCATGACCCTGGAGCAGGTGATCGCCGCCACCAAGCAGACGGCCGAGGGCGTCAAGTCCTGCGAGTCGGTGCTGGAGCTGGCCAGAAAACACGACGTGGAGATGCCGATCACAGAAGTGGTCGTCGGCGTCGTGCATGACGGCATGTCGCCGACCGAGGCGGGGATGCTGCTCATGTCGAGGTCGCCCAAACCCGAGCGCTACGGCGTCTGACGAGGTGATCGGCGAGGTCCCCCGCGCGCTTGACTCGCTGTAACGGGGGCACGCCGGTAGATTCGGACGTCATGAGCAAGCCACGCGTCGCCGTCGTTTTCGGGGGTCGCAATTCTGAGCATGCCGTGTCTCTGATGGGCGCGGGCAGCGTGCTGGATGCGATCGACAGGAGCAAGTACGAGGTGATCCCCATCGGGATCGCCCAGGACGGCAGGTGGGTGCTGGCCGCGTCCGGCCAGCGGTTCGCGATCGAGGCCGGTGAGCTGCCCGCCGTCGACGCCTCCGGCGCGACGCTCGCGCTGCCCACCGGCGGCAGCACCCTGGTGGCCTACGATCCGGGCAGCATTCCCGTCGAGCTGGGCTCGGTGGACGTGGTCTTCCCCGTCATGCACGGGCCGTTCGCCGAGGACGGCACCATCCAGGGCCTGCTGGAGATGGCCGGGGTCCGCTACGTCGGCTCCGGCGTGCTGGCCAGCGCGGTCGGCATGGACAAGGGGCACATGAAGACCGTCCTGGCGGCCGCCGGGCTGCCGGTCGGGCGCTACGTGGTGGTCCGCGACCGCGACTGGCGACTCGACCGCGACCGGGTGCTGAAGGAGGCCGAGGAGCTCGGCTGGCCGCTGTTCGTCAAGCCGGCCAGGGCCGGTTCCTCGCAGGGCATCTCCAAGGCGCATGACCGGGCCGGGCTGGAGCGGGCCGTGGAGTTCGCGCGGCAGCACGACCCGAAGGTCCTCATCGAGGAGGCGATGACCGGGCGGGAGATCGAGTGCGCCGTGCTCGAGTCGCTCGGCGACGACCCGCCGGCCGCGTCGGCTCCCGGTGAGGTGCGCGTCGAGGGTGGCCAGGAGTTCTTCGACTTCGAGGCCAAGTACTACCCCGACCAGATGTCGCTGACCGTGCCCGCGGACATCCCGGCCGAGGTCGCCGAGGAGTTGCGGGCGATGGCGGTGCGCGCGTTCGAGGCGCTGGAGTGCGAGGGGCTGTCGCGGGTCGACTTCTTCTACACCCCCGATGGCAGGCTGGTGCTCAACGAGATCAACACCATGCCCGGCTTCACGTCGCTTTCGGTGGCGCCTCAGCTCTGGGCCGCCACGGGCCTGCCCTACCCGGCGCTGGTCGACAAGCTCATCCAGCTCGCGCTGGAGCGCTCACCGGGGCTGCGCTGAGACCTGGCCGATCGGGCCCGACAGGTCGGCGAGCACCTCGCCGGCCACGTGCGAGCCCCCGACCGTGACCTCCACGTACAGGGGAGCTGCGACGGCGGTGAAGAGGGTGGGCCGTTCGGGGTCGGCGAACCAGCCCACCCCGTCGATCTCCTGGAGCTGGTCCGTGGCGGCCATCCTGGCCGGCCGCGGCACTCCGCAGCGCAGCGCGAGTGCCCCCTCGCCCCACACGGCGACGTACGGCGAATCGGGCGTGGACGCGACCCGGTCGTCGCCGTCGAGTGTCTTCGGCAGCAGCCCGGAGAGGCGCTGGCAGGCCCCCACCGCCTCGCCCTCCGGCACGGGCGGCTCGACCTGGACGGCGCCGCCGCATCCGGCGAGTGCCAGGAGGACGAACAGGACGATAGCCGCACGCATAGTAAAATTTTGCCCTAGATGTGGACGATCGGGCACGTAAGGGTGCGAGTGATGCCGTCTACGGCCTGAATCTGGGCGACGACCAGTTTGCCCAGCTCATCGACGTTGCGGGCCTCCGCCCGGACGATCACGTCGTAGGGGCCGGTCACGTCCTCGGCCTGGGTCACCCCGGAGATCCCGGAGATCTCGTGTGCCACGGCCGCGGCCTTGCCGACCTCGGTCTGAATAAGGATGTAGGCCTGCACCATTACGTCCTCCCGGGCGATTGGATCACGCCGAAGGGCCACCGTACCCTGTGTGCGTCAGGAGGTGCGTCATCACAGTCGGAGATCTCGGCGAGTTCGGAGTTGTTGCTCGTATTTCAGGACGTCTGCCACAGGGCGAGGCGGTGCTGCTCGGGCCGGGTGACGACGCCGCGATGGTGAGCGCGCCGGACGGGCGCGTCGTGGTGTCAACAGATCTGTTGCTTGAGGGTAGGCACTTTCGCCGCGATTGGTCCAGCGGCTACGACGTGGGCCGCAAGGCCGCGGCCCAGAACCTCGCCGACATCGCCGCCATGGGCGCCGTTCCCACGTCCATCGTGGTCGGGCTGGGCATTCCCCCGGACCTTCCGCTCGCCTGGCTCGACGCGCTGACCGACGGGTTCCGCGACGAGTGCGCGGTGGTGGGTGCGAGCGTGGCGGGCGGCGACATCACCCGCTGCGACCTGGTCGTCATCGGGGTCACCGCGCTCGGCGACCTGCGCGGCCTGGCCCCCGTGACCCGCTCCGGGGCGCGGCCGGGACAGGTGGTGGCCGTCGCCGGGCGCCTCGGGTACGCCGCCGCGGGGCTGGCCCTGCTGGACGCGGGGGCGCCCGTGGGCTCCGCCGAGCTGGCCGAGGCCGTGGCCGGGCACCGGCAGCCTCGTCCGCCCTACTCCTGCGGGCCGGAGGCGGCGCGGCTGGGGGCCGCGGCGATGCTGGACGTGAGCGACGGGCTGCTGCAGGACCTCGGGCACATCGCGGCGGCCAGCGGGGTGCGGATCGAGCTGGCCCCCGAGGCGCTGACGGTGGGGGAGCCGGTCGAGGCCGCGGCCAAGGCGCTGGGGGCCGATCCGCTCGACTGGGTCCTGACCGGAGGCGAGGACCACGCGCTGGCCGCGGTCTTCCCCGCAGAGGTACGGCTTCCGCCGTCGTGGCAGGTCGTGGGGCGGGTCTGCGAGGGAGAGGGCGTCGTCGTGGAGGGGCGGGCGGCGGGACCGGGCGGCTGGGATCACTTTCGGTGACCGCGTGTCCCGATTTGTGTGAAATTTTCCGTATTTGAGGCGTGACTACCGAGATTGCTGAGACAAAGGCGTAGTAAAGGTGTTATGAAGATTGGCGGCCAACTGTAACCGGCAGAAAGGGCAGCCATGGGCCGCCACGGCACGGGTGGATCCGAAGACGCGCATGAAGAGGGGGACACCAGCGCCTTTTGGGGCCCGCAGGAGCAGCAGGCCGACTCGTTCTGGGGACCGGAAGAGCGGCAACCCGAGCCGCCGGGCTGGCCTTCGCCGCCTGGCCAGGTCGAAGTGACGGGACAGTGGGCTCCCATGCCGAAGCCGGACGGTGGTCCGGTGGCAGGTGCTCCGCAGTCCAGCCCGTTCGAGACGACCGGCGCCTTCGCCGCTCCGTCGAGCCAGGGGCCGGGCAGGCCCTACCCGCCGCCGGAGCAGCCTTTCGAGACCACCGGCGCGTTCGTCCGCCCCACGTCCTGGGACGACGTCCCTGACGCCACCCAGGCGCTCGGCCCGCTACCTCAGGACGGCCCGTTCGACCAGCGCCCCGGCGCTTTCGACCAGCCCGCAAACCGCCCCGGGCCGTTCGACCAGCACCCCGCGGACCGGCACAACCCCTTCGAACGCCCGTCGGACCGTACAGGCGCGTTCGGCCAGTCTCCGCCCCCTCCCGGACCGTTCGACCAGCATCCCGGCGAGAGCACGGGCGCCTTCGACACGTTCGGGGCCGAAGCCACGAGCAGGTTCGACCCGCCCGGACACGAGGGCGCCCCGCCGGAGCCGGGGGACATCAAGGTGTACGGCGAGCCGACCATGGTGGGCGCGCCCACCCCGGCCTGGGCCGAGGCGGACAGCGGCTTCCTGGCGTCCGGCTGGACGTCCGACGAGACGCAGGGCGAGCCCGAGCCGCGCCGCCGTCGTGGCCGCCGCCAGCCGAAGGAGCCCGACCCGCTCGACGCCCCGTCCGGCGCGGGCCGGGGGCGGCTGGCCCTGCTCTCCGTGGCCGCGGTCGCCGTCGTGCTCGGCGGCACCGTGGCAGGGGTCAAGATGATGAGCTCTTCCGGCGACCCGGCCGGCTGTCCCGCCGGCACCTGCGCCGCGGTCCAGTCGAGCAACCAGCCGGGGCCGCAGATCTCCGAGCCCGTCGCCGACGAGCCCGTGGAAGAGGAGGAGCCGGTCGAAGAGCCGGTCGAGGACGAGGAGAGCGAGCCGGCCGACAGCCCCGCGCCGACAGCCACGTACAGCGCGCGGGAGCCGCGCCGTACCTCCACGCCCACGCCCAAGCCCAGCAGGACGAAGTCCAAGCAGGCGCAGCCGACCGACGATCCGGTCGAGGAGCCCGTCGACGAGGTGCCGGAGGCGACCCCCACGGAGGACCTCTTCCTGGGCGACCCGGGCACCAGGGCCACCGACAACGGCAACCCGTTGCCCACGGCGACGGCCACCGCCACCGGCACCGCACAGCCCGCCCCAGGCAGCGGCGGCTCGGTGAACGTCCGCTTCAACGTGGTCAAGCAGCGCCTGACGAGCTACACGGCCACCATGGACGTCACCAACTCCTCCAGCCAGACGCTGAGCACCCTCACCCTGTCGGTGCCCGTACGCGGGGAGATCCTCAACGTGGAGGGCGCGGACTGGACGCAGGACGGCAACCTGCTGATCGTGGACCTGTCCAGCCCGATCGCCACGGGTGACAGCGCCGAGCTCACCATCTCGGCCACCGGCACGGCCGGCAAGCCGAGGAACTGCGGACTCGTCGGCGGGGAGTGCGCCGTCAGTTAGATGGTTGGATGGGGAACGTGACGGTTTCGACTCCCCCACGCGTGCTGACCGTCGCCGGATCCGACTCCGGCGGCGGGGCGGGCATCCAGGCCGACCTGAAGACCATGCTGGCGCAGGGCGTGCACGGCATGAGCGTGATCGCCGCGGTCACCGCCCAGAACTCCGTCGGCGTCCAGGGCTACTGGGAGCTGCCGCCGGAGGCGGTGCGGGCCCAGCTCGACTCGGTCCTCGGCGACATCGGCGCCGAGGCCGTCAAGACGGGCATGCTGGCCTCGCCGGCGCTGGTCGAGATCGTGGCCGAGACGCTCGCCGGCTACGCCGCGCCGGTCGTGGTGGACCCCGTAGGCGTGTCGAAGCACGGAGACTCGCTGCTCGCGCCCGAGGCCGTCGAGACGCTCAGGACCCGGCTGCTGCCGGTCGCCACCGTCGTCACCCCCAACCTGTGGGAGGTCGAGCAGCTCACCTCCGTCAAGGTCGAGGACGAGGGCGACCTGCGCCGCGCCGCCGCGGCCATCCTGGAGCTCGGCCCCACCTGGGCGCTGATCAAGGGCGGCCACCTGCCCGGCGAGCCCGTCGACCTGCTCACGGACGGCGTCGAAGAGTACGTCTTCACCGCCGCACGCCTCGACAACCGCCACACCCACGGCACCGGCTGCACCCTGGCCTCGGCCATCGCCTCCCATCTCGCGCTCGGCGAGGACGTGCCGGGGGCCGTCGGCAAGGCCAAGGAGTACGTCACGGGCGCGATCGCGCGAGGCTTCCCCCTCGGCGCCGGCATCGGCCCGGTGGACCACGCCTGGCAGTGGCGCTGACATGACGAAGGCCCGCCGCTCGTGACGAGCGGCGGGCCTTTCGTGAAAGTCAGACTAGCGGGTGACCTTGCCCGCCTTGATGCACGAGGTGCAGACGTTGAGCTTCTTCGGCGTGCCGCCGACGACCGCGCGCACCGTCTGGATGTTGGGGTTCCAACGACGGCGGGTGCGGCGGTGAGAGTGGGACACGTTGTTGCCGAAGGTCGGCCCCTTGCGGCAGACATCGCAGACGGAAGCCACGGTATCGCTCCTTAAACAGTCGATAGAGCCCTGTCCGCTGATGTTGTCGGGCGGAGGGCATGCCGGGACGACCGGCCAGCCAGACGAGAATATCCGATCCGCACCACTGGACGCGAACCCGATCACCGGCCCAGCACTGGACTGCGCCTGGCGCGACGATATTCTCCTCGATTAACGGTAGCGCATGCGGGGAGGTCGGAGCGCGTACATGGAGGTTCTGGACCCGCCCGCGGTGCGGCGCTGGGCCCGCCTGGCCGCCGACGCGCTGGGCCGGGCCAGGGCCGACATCGACGCGCTCAACGTGTTCCCGGTCGCCGACGGTGACACCGGCACCAACCTCTACCTGACCATGCTCTCCGCCGCCGAGGCCGTCGAGTCGCTGCCCGACGACGTGGACGTCGCGATCGTGTGGCAGACGCTGTCCTACGGCGCTCTGGTCGGTGCTCGCGGCAACTCGGGGGTCATCGTCAGCCAGGCGCTGCGTGGGCTGGCCGAGGTGCTCAAGGACGGCTCCGACCTGCGTGCCGGGCTCGCCAGGGCCGCCGCCCTGGCCAGGCAGAGCGTCGCCAGGCCGGTCGAGGGCACGGTGCTGAGCGTGCTGAGCGCCGTCGCGCGGGCCGTGCAGGGCGAGGAGAACGGGCTGGCCGAGGTGGCGCGGCGCGCGGCCGAGGAGGCCCGCGCCGCGCTGCGCCGCACCCCCGAGCAGCTCGACGTGCTCGCCCGCAGCGGCGTCGTGGACGCGGGCGGCGCCGGGCTGGCGATCGTGCTGGAGTCGCTTGCCACGGTGATCACCGGTGCCCAGCGCGAGCGCTACGACGTGCCCGCCCCGACCTCCCGGGTGACTCCGATGACCGAGGTGGGCGCCGGCTACGAGGTGATGTACCTGCTGGACGCCGACGACCAGGCCGTCGCCAGGCTGCGCGCGGAGCTCGACGCGATGGGCGACTCGCTGGTGATGGTCGGCGGCGAGGGGCTGTGGAACGTCCACGTGCACGTGGACGAGGCGGGCCCGGCGATCGAGGCGGCGCTGCGGGTGGGACGGCCGCACCGGATCAGGGTCACCTACCTGGCCGAGCGGACCCACCGCGCCGACGCGGGCAGGGGAGTGGTCGCCGTCGCCGCCGGCGACGGGATCGCGGCGCTGTTCGAGGAGTGCGGCGCGGTGGTCGTACGGCGCGAGCCCGGCACCCGGCCCGCCCTGCCCGCGATGCTCGCCGCCATCAGGCAGGCCGGCAGAGAGGTGGCCGTGCTGCCGAACGACGAGAGGTCCGGGGCCGTGGCCGCCGCGGCGGCGGAGATCGCCCGCGAGGACGGCGTGGTGGTGAGCGTGCTCCCCACCAAGGCCACGGTGCAGGGCCTGGCCGCGCTGGCCGTACACGACCCGTTGCGGCGCTTCGACGACGACGTGGTGGCGATGACCGACGCGGCGAGCCACACCCGCCACGGCCACCTCACGGTCGCCGACCGGCACGGCGTCACCAGCGCCGGCCTGTGCAGTCCAGGCGACGTGCTCGGGCTGATCGACGGCGACGTCGCGGTGATCGGCGACACCCTCGACAGCGTGGCCACGCTGCTCATCGAGCGGATGGTGGCGGGCGGGGGCGAGCTGGTGACCCTGGTGACGGGCGCGCAGGCGCCGCCCGCGTTGGCGGCCGGCGTCGAGGAGCATCTCGGGCGCACCAGACCCGACGTGGACCTGGTCGTCTACGACGGCGAGCAGGGCGGCTACCCGCTGCTCATCGGCGTCGAGTGATTCCTGTCGGTCATAGGCGGTAGAACATAGAGCCGTGAGCCGTTTCGACGAGCCCCTGACGAAGGCGCTCGACCCGAAGACCGCCAAGCTGCTGCACAGCGTGCTCAGCCTGGAGACGGTCGGCGACCTGCTTCGCCACTATCCCCGGCGCTACGCCGAGCGCGGCGAGCTGACCTCGCTCGACTCGCTGGAGGTCGACGAGCACGTCACGGTGGTGGGCGAGGTCACCAGGCTGATGCGCAAGCCCATGCGCAACCGCGGCGGCACCTGGCTGGAGGTCGAGGTCGTCGACGGCGACCGCAACAAGATCTACCTGTCGTTCTTCGGCAAGGGATCCCATGTGGCCGAGTCGCGGCTCAAGCCCGGGCGGCGCGGCATGTTCGCCGGCAAGGTGGGGCTGTTCGGCTCGCGCACCAGCCCGCGCTGGCAGCTCGCGCACCCCGAGTTCGAGCTCTTCGAGGAGAGCGAGGCCAGCGTCGAGGAGTTCGCGGCGGCTCCCGTGCCCATCTATCCGGCTGGCAAGGACCTCACGCCGTGGGCGATCAGGCGGGCGGTCGGCGTCGTGCTCGACACCCTCGGCCCGCTCGACGACCCGCTGCCCGCCGAGCTGCGCGCCCGCCACCACCTGCCGGAGCTGGGCGACGCGCTGGTGGCCATCCACCGGCCGAAGGACTTCGGCGACGTCCAGCGCGCCCGCAAGCGGCTGAAGTTCGACGAGGCCTTCCTGCTGCAGGCCGTGCTGTTGCAGCGCAGGCAGGCGGCGACGGCCTGGCCCGCCAAGCCGCGCCCGTCGACGGGTGACGGGCTGCTGGCCGCCTTCGACGCGCGCCTGCCGTTCCAGCTCACCGAGGGCCAGGCCGAGGTGGGCGAGGAGATCGCCGCCGACCTGGCGCTGGAGCATCCGATGCACCGCCTGCTGCAGGGCGAGGTCGGCGCCGGCAAGACCGTGGTCGCGCTGCGCGCCATGCTGCAGGTGGTCGACGCGGGCGGCCAGGCGGCCCTGCTCGCGCCCACCGAGGTGCTCGCCCAGCAGCACCACCGCTCGATCACCAACATGCTGGGCGACCTCGCCCAGGGAGGCATGTTCGGCGGCACCGCGGTCACCCTGCTCACCGGCTCCATGGGCGCCGCCGCCCGCCGCTCCGCCCTGCTCGACGCCGCCTCCGGCACGGGGGGCATCGTCGTCGGCACCCATGCCCTGCTCCAGGAGCACGTCCAGTTCGCCGACCTGGGGCTGGTGGTGGTGGACGAGCAGCACCGCTTCGGCGTGGAGCAGCGCGACGCCCTGCGCGAGAAGGCGGGCGGCACCCGCCCCCACGTGCTCGTCATGACCGCCACCCCCATCCCGCGCACGGTGGCCATGACGGTCTTCGGCGACCTGGAGGTCTCCACGCTCTCGCAGCTCCCCTCCGGGCGCGCCCCCATCACCACCCACGTCGTCCCCGCCGCGGAGAAGCCCCACTACCTCGAGCGCACCTGGCAGCGGGTCCGGGAGGAGGTCGCCCTCGGCAGGCAGGCCTACATCGTCTGCCCCCGCATCGGCGATCTGGAGGGTGACGAGGGCGATCTGGCGTCCGCCGCCTCCACGGACGAGGACCGCCGGCCCCCGCTCGCCGTGCTCGACGTGGCGGAGCTCCTCTCCCAGGGCCCCTTCCAGGACCTGCGCCTTGAGGTCCTGCACGGCAAGCTCCCCCCGGAGGAGAAGGAGGCCGTCATGCGCTCCTTCACCCGGGGCGAGCTCGACATCATGATCGCCACGACCGTCATCGAGGTGGGCGTCGACGTCCCCAACTCCTCCGTCATGATCATCATGGACGCCGACCGCTTCGGCGTCTCCCAGCTCCACCAGCTCCGCGGCCGCGTCGGCCGGGGCGGCCTGCCGGGCCTGTGCCTCCTGGTCTCCGACTTCCCTGAAGGCACACCCGCCCGGGCCCGCCTCGACGCCGTCGCCGCCACCCTGGACGGCTTCGAGCTGTCCAGGGTCGACCTGGAGCAGCGCCGTGAGGGCGACGTCCTCGGCGCGGCCCAGTCGGGCAAGCGGTCGTCACTCAAGATGCTCCAGCTCCTGCGTGACGAGGAGGTCATCGCCACCGCCCGCGACGAGGCCGCCGCCCTCCTGGCGGAGGACCCCGCCCTCGCCTCCCACGAGGCGCTCAGAGCGGAGATCGACCGGCTGCTGGCGGACGAGCGGGCCGAATACCTCGAAAAGACCTGACACCACGCCAGACAGGGTGCCTGCGGGCCCCGCCTCGGGGCTCCCATGTGTGCCTGTGCTGCCTGAGGACCTGTGCGGCCTGTGCGGCCGGTGGGGGTTCCCGCTGGTGTGAGGGGGGCGCCGGTGGAGCCGAACTGGCTTGCCATACCGGCTGGTTCTCCACCGCAGGGGAAATCCCGCATGTGCCGTAAGGGAATTCGCGGGCTTGGTGCGGAATGAATATTGGTGCGGAATGAATAAAAAGGCCCAGCCGCGGGGACGGCCTCCCCCCGAATGCCGTCCCCGGCTGGGCCCACCCTCGGGTCAGGTGCCGAGGGAACCGGCGTGCGGAAGGGCTCACGATCACGCCGGTCGGCCTTCAGCTGGGTCACCTCGAAGGCCGCAGAACTCATCTTGCTGACTCGGCCCGGCAATGTGAATCACCCTTGCGTAGTCGAGGCCGACACTTGTCCACTCTTGACCTGCGTTCTTATGCGGAACAATGGCTCGCATGACTCGGATCATCGCGGGGAGCGCAGGTGGGCGCCGGCTGGAGGTGCCGCCGGGGCGGGGGACCAGGCCGACCAGCGACAGGGCGCGAGAAGGGATCTTCTTGACGCTCGACTCGCTGTACGGGCTGGAGGGGGCCAGGGTGATGGACCTCTACGCGGGTTCGGGGGCTGTCGGGCTGGAGGCGCTGTCGCGGGGGGCGGCGTACGCGCTGATGGTGGAGTCCGATCCGAAGGCCGTGCGGACGATCAGGACGAACGTGGGGGCGCTGGGGCTCGGCGGGGCCGAGGTGGTGGCCGACAGGGTGGAGCGGTTCCTGGGCAAACGGCCGGGCGAGGGGCCGGGCGGCGGCGGAGGGGGTGCGGCGTTCGACATCGTGTTCGCCGATCCGCCGTATGCGGTGTCCGATGACGAGGTGGCCGCGGTGCTCGGGTCGTTGCGGGACAACGGCTGGCTGGTTGACGGGGCTTTGGTGGCTTTCGAGCGGGAAAGCAGGGGAAAGCCCCTGATGTGGCCGGATGGTTTTGTTGAGGAGAGGGTCCGGCGTTACGGCGAAGCGTCCGTTTGGTACGGTCGCGCCGCCGGGGAATCCGTAGACCGCTCGTAGACCTGGGAGGCGTTTTGCGCCGCGTTGTCTGCCCGGGGTCATTCGACCCCATCACCAACGGCCATCTCGACATCATCGGCCGGGCCGCCCGGCTGTACGACGAGGTGACGGTGGCCGTACTCATCAATGTCGAGAAGAGCAGCCTGTTCACCGTCGACGAGCGGATCGAGATGCTGCAGACCGTGACGAAGGAGTATCCGAACGTCATGGTCAGGAAGTTCCACGGACTGCTCGTGGACTTCTGCAAGCAGAACGAGATCCCCGCGATCGTCAAGGGCATCAGGGTGGTCAGCGACTTCGACTACGAACTGCAGATGGCGCAGCTCAACTACCGGCTGTCGGGCGTGGAGACGCTGTTCATGCCGACCAACCCCGAATACTCGTTCCTGTCGTCGAGCCGGGTGAAAGAGATCGCCCGCTATGGTGGGGACGTGTCGGGTCTGGTCCCTGACCTGGTGCACAAGCTGCTCATCGAGCGGCTCAGGGGCTGACGGCGACCTGGTATCCTTTCTATTCGGCCTTGTACGACGGCGACTTTTTCGCCATGCCTAGCGAGAGCAGGATGACTCAGCACCTCAACCCCCGCTCCCCTTGGGTGATCTCCAC
This sequence comes from Nonomuraea sp. LPB2021202275-12-8, assembly GCF_037044575.1. Taxonomy (NCBI): domain Bacteria; kingdom Bacillati; phylum Actinomycetota; class Actinomycetes; order Streptosporangiales; family Streptosporangiaceae; genus Nonomuraea; species Nonomuraea sp. LPB2021202275-12-8. The sequence goes on from NZ_JBAHWD010000004.1 coordinate 180,006, forward strand.
TCACGACCTGGGAAAGCGGCCGGGCACGATGCGAGAGATCACCTTGTCCCTCCCGGCACCGGCGGATCTCGGCGTCGACATGATCGGTGTCCCCAAGGACGCCGAAGTCGAGCTGGACCTCCGGCTCGAAGCAGTGATGGAAGGCGTGCTCGTCTCGGGCACGGCACACGCCCCGCTCGCCGGGGAGTGCGCGCGGTGCCTTGACCCGGTGACCTCGGATATCGAGGTCGACCTGCAAGAGCTGTTCTTCTACTCCGACGAGGACGCCTCGGAGGAGGATTCGCTGCTCGACGGAGACCTGCTCGACCTCGAGCCGACATTCCGCGACGCGGTGGTGCTGGCACTGCCGCTGAGCCCGGTCTGTGGCGAGGACTGTCCGGGGCTCTGCACGGAGTGCGGGATCAAGCTGGCCGAGGCTGGCGACGATCACCGGCACGAGAAGATCGACGCCCGGTGGGCGTCGTTGCAAGGTCTGGTTACCGAGAACGATAACGATCAGGAGAAGTGACGTGGCCGTCCCGAAGCGAAAGATGTCGCGGAGCAACACCCGCGCCCGTCGCTCCCAGTGGAAGACGACTGCTGTCGCCCTGGTGAGCTGCCCGCAGTGCCGTTCGCCGAAGCAGCCGCACATCGCGTGCCCCACCTGCGGCACCTACAACCGTCGTCAGGTCATCGAGCCGTCCGCCTGATCTCGCGAGTTGACGTGATGCCGACCGGGTGCCATTGTGCCCCGGTCGGCGTTACCGTCTCAGATGCGTGCGGTGGCGGTTCGCCCGCGGCCGTGGTGGACGCCGGGGCTCTGCTATCCCCGACGCCCACCACGTTTTCGGGCATCTTCCGCGGCCATCGCGCGATGGGAAGATGACCGAGGAGGAAAGCACGTGGGCGCAGGTCCTAAGCCGGTGGCCGTGGAGGTCGCCAGAGACGAGCTGGAGCGAGTGCTGGAGGTCAGCCTCGATCCCGACATTCTCGAGCGGGCGCTGACGCACCGCTCCTACGCGTACGAGAACGGTGGTCTGCCCACCAACGAGCGCCTGGAGTTCCTCGGCGACTCGGTGCTGGGCCTGGTGGTCACCGACACCCTCTATCGCAACCATCCCGATCTGCCCGAGGGCCAGCTGGCCAAGCTGCGGGCGGCGGTGGTCAACATGCGCGCCCTGGCCGATGTGGCCCGCAACCTGGGGCTGGGCCGGTTCATGCGGCTCGGCAGGGGCGAGGAGGGCACGGGCGGGCGCGACAAGTCCTCGATCCTGGCCGACACGCTGGAGGCGCTGATCGGCGCCGTCTATGTCGACAAGGGTCTCGAAGAGGCGTTCAGGGCCGTCCATCTGCTGTTCGATCCGCTGATCGTCCGCTCGGCCTCGCTGGGCGCCGGACTCGACTGGAAGACCTCGCTTCAGGAGCTGACCGCCTCCGAGGCGCTCGGCGTGCCCGAATACCACGTCGAGGAGAGCGGCCCCGACCACGCCAAGTCGTTCACCGCCGTGGTGCGGGTGGGCGGCGAGTCCTACGGTTCGGGGACGGGGCGCAGCAAGAAGGAGGCCGAGCAGCAGGCGGCCGAGGCGGCGTGGACGCGCATCAGGGCCCGTCGCGAGCAGCGCGAGAGCCAGCCGGCGAGCTGAGAATCGAGGGGCGGCGAGGGTCGCCCGAAGTGGGGTCTGGGTTTGCCTGAGCTGCCGGAGGTCGAGGTCGTCAGGCGCGGCCTCGCGCAATGGGTCGTCAACCGCCGGATCGGCTCCGCGGAGGTGCTGCACCCCCGCGCGATCAGGCGTCACGTGCCCGGGGCCGAGGAGTTCACCGCGCGGCTCAAGGACCGCGCGGTGCTGTCCGCCGAACGCCGGGGCAAATACCTGTGGCTCCCGCTTTCGGGTGCTGAGGAGGCCCTCCTGGCCCACCTGGGGATGAGCGGCCAGTTGCTCGTGGTGGATCGGGACTCGCCGCTGGAGAAGCACCTGCGGGTACGCCTGCGTTTCGAGGACGGCGGCCCCGACCTGCGCTTCGTCGACCAGCGCACGTTCGGCCACGTCATGCTCACCGCCCTGGCCGGCGGCGTGCCGGAGCCGATCGCGCACATCGCCCCCGACCCGTTCGAGGCGGTGTTCGACGAGGCCGAGTTCACCCGCAGGCTCAGGGCCAAGCGGACCGAGATCAAGCGGGCGCTGCTCGACCAGTCCCTGATCAGCGGGGTCGGCAACATCTACGCCGACGAGGCGTTGTGGATCGCCGGGCTGCACTGGGCCCGCCCGACGCAGACGCTCACCCGCCCGAAGATCGCCGAGCTGCTCGCCGCCGTGCGCACGGTCATGGGCGCCGCCCTTCAGCAGGGCGGCACCTCGTTCGACAGCCTGTACGTGAACGTCAACGGGGAGAGCGGCTACTTCGACCGTTCCCTGGAGGTCTACGGCCGCCAGGACCAGCCGTGCTCCCGCTGCGGCACCCCCATCAGGCGCGAGGCGTTCATGAACCGGTCGTCCTACTCCTGCCCCAGATGCCAGCGACGGCCACGCTGACCAGGGCGAGAGCCGCTCCCAGCCACATCACCGCGGAGGTCGAGACGCCGTCCACGACCCGGCCGCCGACGAGCGCGCCGAGCGCGATGGAGAGGTTGAAGGCGCTCACGAACAGCGCCGTGCCCATCTCGCCGCCGCCCGACCGCATGATCCACAGCTGCAGGGTGACCCCCACGCCGCCGTAGCCGAGGCCCCACACCACGAGCAGGGCCAGGGGCAGGCCGATCAGCGGCAGCGACGCCATGGACAGGGTCATGAGGGCTACCAGGGTGATCAGGACCTTTCTGGGGTTGTCGGCTGCCCGCGCCCCCGCGGCGAAGTTGCCCGCCACGCCCGCCGCGCCGTACAGCAGGAGTGCGGTGCTGATGAGGGCCGGGCCCGCGTGCGACACCTGCTCCAGGAACGGGCGGAGGTAGGTGTAGGCCGCGAAGTGGCCGGACACGGTCAGGACGGTGAGGGCCAGGACTACCTTGAGCGGGCGTGAGAGCCACGCGAGGCGCCTGTCCGGCACCGGTGCGGAGGCGGTGGCGGGCGGCTCGCCCGGCATCGGCGGCAGCGTCGCGGCCAGCAGCGCGAGCAGAGCCAGTGCCACCACGCCCATGGCGACGAACGCGCTGCGCCATCCCGCGAACGACGAGATGAACGTCGCCGCCGGCACTCCCAGCACCGACGCCACCGACACCCCGGCCAAGATGATCGACGTGGCCCGCCCGACGGACCGTTCGGGCACCAGTCGCACGCCCAGGCCGGCCGCGAAGGCCCAGAAGCCGCCGATGCTCACCCCGGTCAGCACCCGGGCGGCCAGCATGACGGGGTAGTTCGGGGCGAACGCGCCCGCCAGGTTGGCCACCGCCAGCAACGCCATCAGCGCGAGCAGCGTGAGGCGCCGGTCGAGCCGCCGGGTGGTGATCGCCAGCACGGGCGCGGAGACGGCGGCGACCAGGCCGGGAGCCGACATCATCAGCCCGGCCGTGCCGTCGGACACTCCCAGGTCGGAGGCGATCGAGGTCAGGAGGCCGACCGGCAGCATCTCGCTGGTCACGATGGTGAAGGTGCCCACCGCGACCGAGGTCACGGCGAGCCAGCGCGCCCGGGCGCCGGTGGAAAGACCGTTTACGTCAGTCAAGGTCATGCCGCCCAGCCTTCTGACTTCCACCTGCGGGAACAATGACGAAGGCCGAAGGCTTGGTTTAGGTGGGCTAAGCGATCAGGTGGAGGCGCGGATGGAGTTCAGAGAGCTGGAGTGCTTCGTCATCCTCAGCGAGGAGCTGCACTTCGCACGCACGGCGGAGCGCCTCTACCTGTCGCCGGGCCGGGTGAGCCAGCTCATGCGCTCGCTGGAGACCAGGATCGGCGGCCGGCTCTTCCAGCGCACCAGCAGGCAGGTGCGCCTCACCCCGCTCGGCGAACGTTTCCTGGCGGACCTGCGGCCCTCCTTCGACGGGCTGGCGAGCGCGGTGATCCGGGCGAAGGCGGCCGCCCGCGACGTGACGGGCGTGATCAGGGTCGGCTTCCTGTCCACGCCCACGGATGCCGTCACGGGCGCCGTAAGGGCCTTCGAGAGCCGGTATCCGGGGTGTGCGGTCGAGCTGGTGGAGATCCCGCTCTCCGACCCGTTCAGCAAGCTTCGGGCCGGGCACGTGGACATCGCGTTCACGCTGCTGCCTGTTGACGAGCCGGACCTGGCGACGGGCGAGGCGCTGAACCGTGTTGCTTACCAGCTCGGCGTCTCCACGCGCCACCCGCTGGCCGGCCGGGCGGGCATCGGCGCGGAGGAACTGGCGTCGCTGCCGCTGATCGGCCTGGTCGGTCCGGCCCCGCGCGCGTGGCGGGAACGTATAGCACCATCCGCAACCCCTTCCGGCCGGCCGATCCTCCAGGCCGGCACGGTGGCCACCAGCCAGGAGGGCCTGACACAGGTGGCGCTCGGCCGGGGTGGCATGCTGTTCTGCACCCCCACGGCGGCTCACCACACGCGTCCCGACGTCAGCTTCGTCCCCGTCGCGGGGCTGCCTCCGTCAATCCTTGGCCTGGCCTGGGTAAAAGCGGCGGAGACGGCGGCGATCCGGGCGTTCGACGAGGCGGCGGCCGGGCACGCGTTGGGGACGGCGGCCCTGGTGGCATGAGACCTGACAGGAGAGCAGATGCCACACGACAGCGAGAGCACCCGGATGACCGCGTGGGTGCGGGGAAGGGTGCAGGGCGTGGGGTTCCGCTGGTGGACCAGGGCGCGGGCGTTGGAGCTCGGCCTGGCCGGCTGGGCCAGGAACACCGAGGACGGCCGGGTCGAAGTGGTCGCGGAGGGGTCCCGGGAGTCGTGCGTCAAGCTGCTGGACCTGCTCAAAGGTTGCGACACGCCGGGGAGGGTGGATGGAGTAGTGGAACGCTGGAGCGAAGCCCGAGGTAGTTTGGGGGGATTTGTCGAGCGCTAGCCGCTTTCGATAAACAGCTCAAATAGGGTATAGTTGTATGTCGGGAGTGCCTGTTGGTGGGCATCAACGGTTGGTTCGACTTGACCGCCCACACTGCCGGTGCGACTCTTGTTAGGTACCACGCGCACCCCTCCCGCGGAATAAGAAGTGCGCGAACCAGTCTGGTCACTCAGCGTGGAGGACCCTTTACCATGGCGAAGGCTCTACTCGGCCACGTCGGCGGTCCTGACCCTCGGATGGTCTCGGAGATGCGCCGTTTGCAGCAGCGTATCCGGGATCTGGAGGCAGAACTCATCCGACTTCAGGCCACGAATGACGCTCTTGCGGCGCAGACCCGCGATGAGGCACTCAGTCGCATGCAGGAGCGCGAGCCGGCACTCACCTGAGAGTGATCGGAGCGCAAGATCCAGGGACGTCTCGAAGAGGCGTCCCTTGTTATTTGTACTGAATCGGTAGAGTTTCATACCTTTTCCGCGCGGCGTGGCGGGGACTCGACTGCGGTCGCCAGCGAGGGCCAGTCAGGACCAGTAGTCTTTTCCGCAGTCCGTCCAGGGGAGAAGGGGGTCCGCGGTTGTATTTGAAGACCCTCACCCTGCGCGGCTTCAAGTCCTTCGCCTCGGCCACCGCCCTGCGTTTCGAGCCGGGGATCACCTGCGTCGTGGGCCCCAACGGGTCCGGCAAGTCCAACGTCGTGGACGCCCTGGCCTGGGTCATGGGCGAGCACAGCGCCAAGTCGCTGCGCGGCGGCAAGATGGAGGACGTCATCTTCGCCGGCACCTCCTCCCGGCCGCCGCTCGGCCGGGCCGAGGTGACGCTGACCATCGACAACTCCGACGGCGCGCTGCCGATCGACTACACCGAGGTCACGATCAGCCGGCTGATGTTCAGGTCGGGCCAGAGCGAGTACGCCATCAACGGCGACACCTGCCGCCTCCTCGACATCCAGGAGCTGCTCTCCGACTCCGGCATCGGCCGCGAGATGCACGTCATCGTCGGCCAGGGCCAGCTCGACGCCGTCCTGCACGCGGGCCCGGAGGACCGGCGCGCCTTCATCGAAGAGGCCGCCGGCGTGCTCAAGCACCGCAAGCGCAAGGAGAAGGCGCTGCGCAAGCTGGATGCGATGCAGGCCAACCTGACCCGCGTCCAGGACCTCGCCACCGAGCTGCGCCGCCAGCTCAAGCCGCTCGGCCGCCAGGCGGAGATCGCCCGCAAGGCCGCCGTCATCCAGGCGGACCTGCGCGATGCCCGGCTGCGCCTGCTGGCCGACGACGTCGGCATCCTGCGGGCCACCCTGCGCCGCGAGGCCGCCGACGAGGCCGCGATCCTGTCCAGGCGCGCCCAGGTGGAGGCCGGCCTGGCGGAGGGGCAGCAGCGCGAGGCCGCCCTGGAGGCCGCCGAGGCCGAGACCCAGCCCCGGCTGGCCGCGGCCCAGGAGACCTACTTCCGGCTGTCGTCCCTGCGCGAGCGCATCACCGGCCTCGAACAGCTCGCCGCCGAGCGCCACCGCCACGCCGTCGACGCCGCGTCCATCGAGCGGCGCGGCCGCGACCCGGAGGAGCTCGAGCGCGAGGCCGCCGAGGTCCGCGAGCACGAGCTCATCCTGCGGGGCGAGCTGGAGCAGGCGCAGGAGCTGCTGGAGGAGGCCGTCGAGCGGCGCGCCGAGGCCGAGTCCGCGCTGGCCGCCGAGGAGCGCCGCCTCGCGATGGCGGCCAGGGCCGCCGCCGACCGGCGCGAGGGCCTGGCCAAGCTGCGCGGCCAGGTGGATTCCGTACGCAGCAGGTCCCGCGCGGCCGAGGAGGAGATCGGCCGCCTCCAGCGGGCGGTCGCCGAGGCGGTCGAGCGCGAGCGGCGCGCCCGCGAGGACCTGGAGGAGCGGCGACTCGAAGAGCCCGCCGTCGATCCCGCGCTGGCCGAGGAGCTGGCCGCCGCCCAGGGGCTCGTCGAGGAGGCCAGGCTGGTCGCCGACGAGACCCGCGCCGCCGTCGAGGAGGCCAAGGCGGCGCTCGACGCCCCCCGCGCGGCCCTCCAGGCCGCCAGGTCGGGAGTCGGTACGGCGCGAGCCGCCGACCAGGAGGCGCAGCGAGCCGTGGCGGCCCTGCGAGCCCGCCGGGACGCGCTGGAGCTGGGGCTGGCCAAGGGCGACGGCGGAGCCGCGCTGCTGGAGACGGACCTGGCCGGAGTGCTCGGCCCGCTGGCGGCCTCGATGCAGGTGGTCCCCGGCGCCGAGCCGGCCGTGGCCGCCGTGCTCGGCCCGGTCGCCGAGGCGATCGCGGTCAAGTCCGTCGACACCGCGGTGCGGGCCCTGGAGCTGCTCCGCGTGAAGGAGGCGGGCCAGGCGTCACTCCTGGTGGCGGCTCCGCTGGGGACCGGGCGAGACGGTGGTCCGGGGCGCGGAGGGCCGGGCGCCGCGCCGGCGGGCGGGCGATGGGCGGCCGATCTGGTGACCGTGCCCGACCAGCTGAGGCCGGCCGTCGATCATGTGCTGGCCGGTGTCGTGGTCGTGGACGACCTCGAAACCGCCCGCCAGGTGGTCGAGCGCCATCCCGGGTTGCGTGCCGTCACCAGCGGGGGCGACCTCGTCGGCGCTCATGTCGCCAGCGGCGGCTCCGAGGGCGGCACGTCGGTGCTCCAGGTCCGGGCGGCGCTCGACGACGCCGTCGCGGATCTCGAGGACGCCGAGGCCACGGCGGAGCGGACCGCGGTCGCGTTCGATGAGGCGGTCGCGGTCGAGCAGGTCGCACAGGCGGCCGTCGAGGCCGCGCAGGCCGGGGTGACCGAGGCGCAGACGGCGGTCACCACGGCGCAGGCCGGGCTCAGCTCGGCCCAGGGAGCACTCGACCAGGTCAGAGCCCGGCAGCGGGAGGCCGATCAGCGCGGGGCCGCGGCGGCCAAGAGGCTGGCCCAGCTCGAAGCCGCGGCCGACGCGGCCCGCGAGGAGGCCGAGCGCCTGGGCGGGAGCGTCACCGCCGCCCAGGAGGCCCGCGCCGAAGGACTGGCGGAGCTGGCCGAGCTGGAGGTTCGGCTGGCGGAGGCCGAATACTCCCAGGAGCTGGAGACCGAGCCGACCACCGATACGCGCGACGAGCTGGCCGACGCCTGCGAGAGGGCCAGGCAGCGCGAAATGGACACCCGCCTGCAGGTCCGCACCGCCGAGGAGCGCGTCAGGGGCATCGAGGGCAAGGCGGACGGCCTGGTGGGGGCCGCCCAGCGCGAACGCCAGGAACGCGCCCAGGCGGCCGCTCAGCGCGCCAGGCGCAGGCAGCAGGCGGTGGTGGCGCAGGCCGTCAGCGGGGGCGCCAAGCAGGTGCTCAGAGCTCTCACGACGTCCATCCAGCTCGCCGCGAGGGAGCGTGACGAGGCGGACCTGACCAGGGTCGCCGTCGACGCCGAGCTCAAGCAGGTGCGCGTGCGCGTGCGCGAGCTCAGCCAAGAGCTGGACAAGCTGGTCAACCGCGTCCACGGCAACGAGGTCGCCCGCACCGAGCAGCGGCTCCGGCTGGAGCAGCTGGAGCAGCGGGCGATGGACGAGTTCGGTGTCGAGCCGGAGACACTGATGTCCGAATACGGCCCGGAGGCCGAGGTGCCCGGTGACCCGCCGGTGCCGTACGTACGCGAGGAGCAGGAGAAGCGGGCCCGCGCCGCCGAGCGGCAGATGAACCAGCTCGGCAAGGTCAACCCGCTGGCCCTGGAGGAGTTCGCGGCACTGGAGGAGCGCCACGCCTTCCTCACCTCGCAGCTGGAGGATCTGAAGAAGACCCGGCGCGACCTGATGACCGTGGTCAAGGAGGTCGACGACCGGGTGGAGCAGATGTTCGGCTCGGCCTACCAGGACGTGGCCCGCGAGTTCGAGCAGATCTTCGGCAGGGTCTTCCCGGGCGGTGACGGGCGGCTGATTCTCACCGACCCCGACGACATGCTCACCACCGGCATCGAGGTGGAGGCGAGGCCGCCGGGCAAGAAGGTCAAGCGCCTGTCGCTGCTGTCGGGCGGCGAGCGGTCGCTGACCGCGGTGGCCTTCCTGATCTCCATCTTCAAGGCGCGGCCGTCGCCGTTCTACGTCATGGACGAGGTCGAGGCCGCTCTCGACGACACCAACACGCAGCGGCTGCTGAAGCTCTTCGAGGAGCTGCGGCAGAGCTCACAGCTCATCGTCATCACCCACAACAAGCGCACGATGGAGATCGCCGACGCCCTCTACGGCGTGTCGATGCGCGGTGACGGTGTGACCCAGGTGGTCAGCCAGCGACTGCGTGAGCGCGAGTCCGTCTGATCCGCGTGGCCTTGGGCATGAGCATGCCGGTCGATCTGGAAAACTGACATCTTGTGGATGGTTACCTCGGCGTCATAGTGATCGTGGTCCTGGTCGCCCTCGTGGCGGCGGGTGGCCTGTTCCTGCTCTTCAGACCTGGAGGCAAGGCGGCGCCGCCTCCGGTCCGACCGCCCGAGACGATCCCGCCTCCCGAGGAGAAGGAGAAACGGCCGTCGGGAGCCGACGAGGGTGAGGGAGCCACCACCACACTCCCGCCTCCGGTCGCGCCGGCCGAGCCTGCCGTCGTCCAGCCCGAGGTGGAGGTGCCGCCGCCGTCCGCGGGCCGGATGGTGCGGCTGCGCTCCAGGCTGGCCAAGTCGCAGAGCGCGTTCGGCCGGGGTCTGCTGGAGCTGCTGTCCCGCGACCGGCTCGACGACGACGTCTGGGACGAGATCGAGGAGCGCCTGATCACGGCCGACGTCGGGGTCGGGCCCACCCGCGCCATGGTCGAGGAGCTGCGCACCAAGGTCAAGGTGCTCGGCAGCCGCTCGCCGCAGGAGGTGCGGGCGCTGCTGCGCGAGCAGCTCCTCATCCAGATCGACCCCGGCCTCGACCGCACGCTGCACGTGGCCAAGCACGGTGAGCGGCCCGCGGTGGTCCTGGTCGTGGGCGTCAACGGCACCGGCAAGACCACCACCACGGGCAAGCTCGCCCGCTCGCTCATCGGTGACGGCAAGAAGGTCGTGCTCGGCGCCGCCGACACCTTCCGCGCGGCGGCGGCCGACCAGCTGCAGACGTGGGGCGAGCGCGTGGGCGCCGACGTGGTGCGCGGCCCGGAGGGCGGCGACCCGGCGTCGGTCGCCTTCGACGCGACGGCCAAGGGCATCGAGGAGAAGGCCGACGTGGTGATCGTCGACACGGCGGGCCGCCTGCACACCAAGACCGGCCTCATGGACGAGCTGGGCAAGGTCAAGCGCGTCATCGAGAAGAAGGCCACCGTCGACGAGGTGCTCCTCGTCCTGGACGCCACGACGGGCCAGAACGGCATGCGCCAGGCTCAGGTGTTCGCGGAGGTGGTCAACATCACGGGCATCGCGCTGACCAAGCTCGACGGCACGGCCAAGGGCGGCATCGTGATCTCCGTCCAGCGTGAGCTGGGCGTTCCGGTGAAGCTGGTGGGGCTCGGCGAGGGATCCGACGATCTGGCGCCTTTCGACCCCGAAGTGTTCGTGGACGCCATCCTCGGCGAGTGAATGCCCTTTAATCTGGAAATTTTCCTTTTCGTTGCGTGTCTTGCCGTCTCATCTATGTCGTGTTGCCATGGAACGATCTGTCCGGATCGGAAAGGGCGAACATGAAGAAGGTCGTGGTCCACAAGCGCGGCACAGTCAAGTTGACCGGCGCGGCGACCCCCAAGCACGCCGCCTAACACCCTCATGGCAGAGGGACGGCGCTTGCGGTGGGGGCGCCGGCCCGACGGTCCCCCGAGGGAGCGACGCTGAGACAGATCACGCTCGATGCGCATCGCAGCCTGAACGGCCCCTACACGCTGGCAGGCGCGCTGGTGGGCACGCTGTTCGCCGAGGCGGCCCCGGAGCTGGTGGCCGCGCATGACATCGAGCTCAGGGCCGCGGCTCCCGCACTACGGGAGCGGGTCCCGGCCAGGCGCACCACGCTGGCCGACCGGCTGCCGCAGGCGGAACGCATCCTCGTCCCGGCGCCGCTGCGGACGCTCAGGCTGGCCAACGGCCTGGCGGAGTTCGTACGCGACGCCGTGACGGGGCCGCTGCGGCTGCGGGTGCTCAACGCCGGGCAGGCGGATCCGACCGACACCGAGCTGCTGGACGTCCTGGAACGGCGGGTACCGGCGCTCACGATCGTGCGCGAGCAGCACGGGCCGCCGCACCCGGCACCCGTCCACACTCTTGGCGCCGAGCTGGATCGCTTCCGCAACGAGGGCTTCCACCACGCGATGGCCGAGGCGGGCGCGGCGCTGCTGCCCTCGCTGACGCGGGACGGCGAGCAGTGGTGGACCCTGCTGCACCGCACCACCACCGCGCTGGCCGCCCTCGACAGGGAGGACGAGGCCCGCGAGCTGCTCGACCATGCCCGCCAGGTCGGGACCGTTCCCAAACATCTCGCCACCGCGGCCTACGCCACCGCGATGCTGCTGGTCAGGCACCACGACCCGGGCAGGCGTGACCCGGAGGAGGCCGCCGCCTGGATCGACCGGGCGGTCGAGCTGACCTCGCGCCTGCCCGACCGCCGCGAGCGGGCCTTCCACCTGAGCTTCGACCTCAACGGCAAGGCGCTGGTGGAGGTCCGCCGCGGGCGCCCGGAGGAGGCCGTGCGGCTGGTGCGTGAGGCCATCGAGCTGGCGGAGCGCGACCTCGAACCCGACCGGCACCCCGTGCACAAGCTCGTGCTGCGTGCCAACCGGGCGCAGCTCACGGCCATGCGGGGTGACCTGGAGGGCGCGCTGCCCGACCTGGCCGCGGCGATCGCGGCCGACCCCGGCTACCCCGACTACTACCTCGACCGGGGCAACCTGCTGCACAGGCTCGGCAGGCCGGAGGAGGCGGTGGCCGACTACGAGACGGCCATGCGCGTGGGCCCGCCCTTCCCCGAGCCTTACTACAACCGCTCCGAGGTGCGGTATGCGCAGGGCGACCTGCCGGGGGCGCTCGCCGACCTCGACTACGCGATCGAGCTGGATCCCGGCTTCTCCGACGCGTACGTCAACCGGGCCGGGCTGCTGGTGGCGCTGGACGAGTTCGACCGGGCCAGGGCGGACGCCGAGCGGGATCCCGGTAACCCCTTCCTGCTCAGCGTGCTGGGCCAGATCGAGACGGCGCAGGGCGATCTGGTGGAGGCGCGCAAGGCGTACGACTCGGCGCTGGAGCGGGCGCCGCGGCTGGCCGCCGCCTGGGCCGGGCGCGGGGCGCTGGCGTTCGAGGAGGGGGATCTGCAGGCGTCGGTGTCCGATCTGACGCAGGCGATCGAGCTGGAGGACGGCGCCGAGGTGCGCTTCAACCGCGCCTACGCGCTGCGCGCGCTCGGCCTGACGTCGAGGGCGCGCGCCGACCTGCTGCGGGCGGCCGAGCTGGCGCCGGAAGACGAAGAGGTACGGCAGGCGCTGGCCGGCCTGGACTGACAGCCGATGACGCCGGAGGTCAGCGGTGGGGGCCGATCGGGACGACCAGGGGAGTGCCGGCGACCGGGTCGGTAATGATCTTGGCGTCCAGCTCGAACACCTCGCGCAGCAGGTCCTCGGTGAGCACTTCGTGCGGGGTGCCCGAGGCGAACACCTGGCCGTCGCGCATCGCGACCAGCCGGTCGGCGTAGCGGGCCGCCAGGTTGAGGTCGTGCAGCACCATCACGATGGTCCGGCCCGACTCCTGGTGCAGGTGCCGGACGAGCTCCAGCACCTCCACCTGGTGAGCCAGGTCCAGAAACGTGGTGGGCTCGTCGAGCAGCAGCAGGTCGGTGCCCTGGGCCAGGGCCATGGAGATCCAGGCGCGCTGGCGCTGCCCGCCCGACAGCTCGTCCATCGGCCGCTCGGCCAGGTCGGAGAGGTCCGTCATGGCCAGCGCCTCGGCCACCGCCTCCTCGTCGTCCGAGGACCACTGGCGGTACCACGTCTGGTGCGGGTGCCTGCCGCGGGCGACCAGGTCGGCCACGGTCAGCCCCTCGGGGGCGGTTGGAGCCTGGGGGAGCACGCCGAGGATCCTGGCCACCTCGCGGGTGGGGATCCGGTCGATGCGCTTGCCGTCGAGCAGCACCTCGCCGCCCTGAGGCTTGAGCAGGCGGCCCAGGGCACGCAGCAGCGTGGACTTCCCGCAGCCGTTGGGGCCGATGATCGTGGTCACCGTCCCCGTTTCGATGCCGAGGTCGAGCCCGTCGACGACGATACGGTCGCCGTATCCGAGCTTGACGCCCGCGGCCTGGAGTCTCATTTCCTCGCCCTCCAGATGAGGTGGATAAGGTACGGGGCGCCGAGCACCGCGGTGACGACGCCGACGGGCAGTTCCAGCGGCGAGAACGCGGTGCGCGCGATCAGGTCGGCGCCGGTGGTGAGCACGGCGCCCGCCACCGCCGAGGACAGCAGGGGCGGCTGCCCGGACCGGGTGAGCCGGAGCGCGATCTGCGGGGCGGCCAGGGCCACGAACGCGATCGGCCCGGCCGAGGCGGTGGCCACGGCGGCGAGCAGCACGGCGGCGAAGATCATCAGCGAGCGGGACCGGTTCATCCGCACGCCGAGCGCGGTGACGGTGTCGTCGCCGAACCGCAGCGCGTCGAGCGAGCAGGTGCCGAGCAGGGTCAGCGGGACGAGCACGGCCAGGGCCAGCGCCACCGGCTGGACGTGCTCCCAGCCCCGGCCGTTCAGCGAGCCGCTGATCCAGACCATGGCCCTGCCGGTGTCGTTCACGTCGCCGACGGTCAGGAGCCAGAACTTCACGTTCGTGAACACCGCGGTCACGCCGATGCCGACCAGGACCAGGCGGTAGCCGTCCAGCCCGCGCCGCCAGGCCAGGCTGTACACGATCAGCGCCCCGAGCAGGCCGCCGAGCAGGGCGAGCGCGGGGACGCCGAGCGTGGACAGCAGCCCGCTGACGCCGCCGTAGGCGCTGCCGCTGGCCACCACGCCGGCCACGACGAGGACCGAGGCTCCGTTGGTGATGCCGAGGATCTCCGGGCTGGCGAGCGGGTTGCGGGCGATGGACTGGATGATCGCGCCGGACAGCGCCAGCGCCGCGCCGACCAGGGCGCCGGTCAGCGCGCGGGGCAGGCGCAGCTCCATGACGACGAAGTGGCCGGCGTCGCCCGGGTCGAACGTGGCCGCGATCACCTCGGGCACACTCAGCGGGATGTCGCCGAGGCGCATGTTCAGGGCCATGAGCAGCGCGAGCAGCACCAGGCCGCCCCCCGTCACGGAGACGCCGCGCAGCCGTATTCGCCAGGACAGCCTGGCGATGCGGAGGGGGATGCTCGTCACAGCCGCACCGGCTTCCTGCGGCGCACCAGCGCGACGAAGAAGGGCGCGCCGATCAGCGCGAGGACCACGCCGACCTCCAGCTCGCCCGGCGGGGCCACGACGCGGCCGATCACGTCGGCGACGAGCAGCAGGACCGCGCCGATCAGGCCGGAGTAGGGCAGCAGCCAGCGGTGGTCGGTGCCCGACAGCGGGCGGGCCAGGTGGGGGACGACGAGGCCGACGAACGCGAGCGACCCGCAGGCGGCGACCGAGGCTCCCGACAGGAGCGTGACCGCGGCGACGCCGACGGTGCGGGTCATGGCGATGTTCTGGCCGAGGCTGCGGGCCACGTCCTCGCCCAGCGACAGCGCGTTCAGGCCGGGGGCGTTGACCATGGCCAGGACCAGGCCGGCCAGGATGAACGGCAGCACCTGCCAGACGACCTCGGAGCCGCGGGCGGCGATCGAGCCTGACTGCCAGAACCGGAAGACGTCCATCGCCTGCTCGTCCAGCAGCACCAGGGCGGAGGTCAGGGCGTACAGGAAGGCGCTGACGGCGGTGCCGGCCAGGGCGAGCGTCACCGGTGTGGGGCCGCCCCTGCCGCCGACCATGCCGAGCGCGAACACGGCGACGCTGGCGATCAGGGCTCCGGCCAGGCCGAACCAGATGTAGGCGAGCAGGCTGGAGGTGCCGAGCAGGATGATCGAGGCCACCATCGCGAACGCCGCGCCCTGGGTGACGCCGAGCAGTCCGGGGTCGGCGAGCGGGTTGCGGGTGTGCCCCTGCATGAGCGCGCCCGCCACGCCGAGCGCCAGTCCGGCCAGCACGCCCAGCACGGTCCTCGGGACGCGCAGTGAGCGGATGATGATGTCGTGCTCGGTGCCGGACGGCGCGGTGAGCGCGTGCCAGGCGTCGGCCGGGGGCACGGACTTCGACCCGATCGTGATGCTCAGCACCATGCCGAGCAGGAGGGCGGCGACCATCGCGACAAGGATGAGGAGCCGGCGGTGACGGATGCCGTGCAGGCGCGGCACCACGGCGGTCGCACTCACCCGTTCCTCCTGTCGAAGTTGCCCGAACCTGGAGAAGTATGCCAGCTTAGGCAGGGCTAACCTAATTTAGGGTTGCCTAATTTTGACCGCTGGAAAGGGATTCGATGAGATCGTTGCGCGCGCTGGTGGGCGCCCTGTTGATCGCGGGGCTCGCCGCCTGTGGCTCGGCCGAGCCGGCTGCCACGCAGAAGCCCGCCGAGCCGTTCCGCACCATCAAGCACGCGATGGGCGAGACCATGATCCCGGTCCAGCCCAAGCGGGTCGTCGCGCTGGACCAGAGCTTCGTCGACGCGGTGCTCACGCTGGAGACGCCGGTGGTCGGCTACACGACCTACCGTGCCATCGACTCCAAGCTCCCCGACTACCTGGGACCGGTCCTGGCCGAGTACGGCAAGGAGGCGATCACGGTGGGCACCCTGGAGCAGCCCAGCCTGGAGAAGGTGATGGCGCTCAAGCCGGACCTGATCGTCTCGGCCAAGGTCCGGCACGAAGCCCTCTACGACAAGCTCTCCAAGATCGCCCCGACCGTCTTCAGCGAGACGACCGGCGCCATCTGGAAGGACAACCTCCGCCTCATGGGCCAGGCCCTGGGCAAGGAGGAGCTCGCCGAGACCAGGATCAAGGCCTACGAGGAGCGCGCCGGCAAGATCGGCACGGCGATCAAGGAGAAGGAGGGCGAGCTGCCCCCGATCTCCGTCGTCCGCTTCGCCGGCGAGGACACGGTCCGCCTGTACGTGGAGAACTCCTACTCCGGCCTGGTCATGAAGGACGTCGGGTTCCCCCGGCCCGAGGGCCAGCCCACCAAGCAGGACGCCATCGCGGTCGACGTCAGCCAGGAGCGCATCGCCGACCTGGACGCCGAGCACATCTTCGTCGCGACCTACCCGGACCCGAGCTCCGAGGGGCCCAAGGACAAGTTCCTGAAGAACCCGCTGTGGGGCAAGCTCAAGGGCGAGCAGCACGAGGTCAGCGACCTGACCTGGATGAGCGCGGTGGGCATCCAGGGCGCCCACGCGATGCTGGACGACGTGGCGAAGATCTTCGAGGTCGATCCCGCCAAGCCGGCGGCCTGACCCCCTCTACACCGGCAGGAACGAGCGCAGGGCGTCCAGGTGAGGCTCGACGTCGAGCCCCTGGGCGGCCAGCCAGCCGGGATCGCCGTAGGTGCCCCGGTAGCGGTCGCCGCTGTCGCAGATGAGGGTGACGATGCTGCCCCGCTCGCCCGCCGCGCGCATCTCCTGGATGAGGTCCACGCAGGCGGCCACGTTGGTGCCGGTGGAGCCGCCGACGTCGCGGCCGGTGACCTCGCGCACCCAGTGCATGGCGGCGATCGAGCGGGCGTCCGGCACCGCGATCATGCGGTCGATCACCGCCGGCTGGAACGATGGCTCGACCCGCGGCCGGCCGATGCCTTCGATGCGGGAGCCGGGGGCGGTGACGGAGGCGTCGCCGGACAGCCAGCCCGGGTAGAAGGCCGAGCCCTCCGGGTCGACGACCGCCAGCCGGGTGGCGTGGCGGCGGTAGCGGATGTAGCGGCCGATCGTGGAGGAGGTGCCCCCGGTGCCGGCGCCCACCACGATCCAGGCCGGCTCGGGATGCGGCTCCAGGGACATCTGGGCGTAGATCGACTCGGCGATGTTGTTGTTGCCGCGCCAGTCGGTGGCCCGCTCGGCGTAGGTGAACTGGTCCATGAAGTGGCCGCCCGTCTCGGCGGCCAGCCGGCGTGACTCCTCGTAGATGGTGCCCGGATCGCTGACCAGGTGGCACTTGCCGCCGTGGAACTCGATCAGGTGGATCTTCTCCGGCGAGGTGGAGGCGGGCATGACGGCGATGAACGGCAGGCCGAGCAGCCGGGCGAAGTAGGCCTCGCTGACCGCGGTGGAGCCGCTGGAGGCCTCCACGATCGTGGTGGTGGGCCCGATCCAGCCGTTGGCCAGGCCGTACAGGAACAGGGAGCGAGCCAGCCGGTGTTTGAGTGAACCGGTGGGGTGGACCGACTCGTCTTTCAGGTAGAGGTTTACCCCCCAGTGCGAGGGAAGCGGAAAGACGTGCAGGTGAGTATCACAACTACGGTTGGCGTCGGCCTCGACCTTGCGGATGGCCTCCGCCACCCAGAGGCGCGTCCCCGCGTCGTGCCGGTCCACGAAGTTCATCCTCTAACGCTATCCCATGTGACACTGACCACTTTTTGTACAGATCTAGGGGTATAGTGTTATGATAATGAAACTAGTCCGGCCGTGGACGTGATGCCGCACGCCGCGAGCACGTGGACTGTTCACCTCTCTGACCAGCGCGTAGTCCCTAACGCGGTCCTTACACCGGGCCTGCGACCATGGAACCGCTGTCAGGCGGCTGGTGCCGAACGGGGGATAGCGCAAGGGGGAATGATTTGATCACTATGACCGATGAGCAGCGTCAGGACTGGTTCGAGCGCGATGTCGTGCCCGTGACGTCGCAGCTGTTCGCTTCCGCCATGCGCCTGACCCGCAACACGGCCGACGCCGAGGACCTCGTCCAGGAGACCGTCGCCAAGGCCTACACGTCCTATCACCAGTTCCGTGAGGGCACGAACCTCAAGGCCTGGCTGCACCGCATCCTCACCAACAACTTCATCAACGACTACCGCAAGAAGCAGCGCTCGCCCAAGCTGTCCGCAGCCGAGGACATCGAGGACTGGCAGCTGCACGCCGCGGAGTCCCACAGCTCGACCGGGCTGCGCTCGGCCGAGAACGAGGCACTCGACCGGCTGCCCGACAGCGTCGTGATGAACGCGCTGCGCTCCCTGCCGGAGGACTTCCGCCTGGCGGTCTACCTGGCAGACGTCGAGGGCTTCGCCTACAAGGAGATCGCCGACCGCATGGGCACGCCCATCGGCACGGTCATGTCCAGGCTCCACCGGGGACGCCGCCAACTGCGCGGCATGCTGGAGGAGTACGTCCGCGAGGAAGGCGCCGTCCGCCTCCCCGCCCCGCGCGCCGCGGCCTAGCGCAGCCTCATGTGCAGGCGGACGCGGAGCATCCCGTCCGCCGATCGCAGCTCCACCAGATCGCAGAGCTGACGGCTGATCCAGAGCCCGTATCCCCTCAGGGATTCGGGCTCTGGTGGTATATAGCCGGGTAAAGGGTCCTCCAACGGGCCGCCCGAGTCGCTGATCTCGCAGATCACGCCGCTGTCGCTCCTCCAGATCCTGACCAGGCCGTGCCCGGCGCCGTGCTCGATGCTGTTGGCGGCGATCTCCGACACGCTCAGCACGAGCGCCGTCACCAGCTCGCCGTCCATCCCGGCCGCGTGCGCGTAGTCGGCGACCGTGTACCTGAGATCCCTGAGCCGCTGCGCGGTGAACCGCACCGCCCGCACCGGGCCCGTGGGTTCGGGCAGCGGAGTGTCGTCGCCGTTGAGCACCAGCTCGTCCGGACGGACATAGTGCGGGCTGGGCGTCGCCCCGTTCGGCCCGAACAGCAGGGGATGGGTCATCGGCGCGTGGCGCATCACGCCTTCCGGCGCCGTGCGCAGGTCGTAGAAGCACAAGGCGGTGGCGTGGAGGCCGGCCAGCGCGCTGTTGATCACCGACTCGTAGCGGACCCACTCGCGGGTCTCGATCTGGCTCCGGCCCGCCCAGACGGGCTCGCCCACGATGAGCGTGCGCCGCCCGTGGGCGTAGTCGTGACAGGTGGCCAGCGTGCGCTGGGGGTGGGTGTACCAGGAGCCCGAGTCGCGGCCGTCGACGCGCTCGTAGTCGCCGCCGAGAGCCTCGGCCAGCAGGGCGAGCAGCTCCGGGCGGGTCGCCGCGAGCACCCGCCTGCCGTCGGCCAGCGCCTGCCGGATCCTGGGGACGGCCAGATCCAGGAAGCCCTCATCGGAGCCGTACGGCACTGCCACGTGCTCGAACGGCTCGCCGGCGTGAGGTGCCCGATCAGGGCGCACGGCCGAAACGTAACAAGCGTCTGCTGGCTACGCAACGGCTATCAGGGCCACCGCTCCCAGCGCGCATGCGACACCGGTCACCTGGATCGCGTGCAGCCGCTCCCCTAGCACCTGTCTGGCCAGCAGCAGCGTGGTCGCCGGATAGAGCGAGACCAGCACCACCACCAGGCTCAGCATGCCCTGCTGCTTGGCCAGGAGGTAGAGCACGTTGGCCAGCATGTCCAGCACGCCGGCGGCGAGGATGATGTGCAGCGAGCCCGTGCCCGGCCTGAGCGCCCGCCGGGTCGCCAGGGCGAGCAGGACCACGAGGCCGATCGACGAGAATCTCGCGCCCACCAGCGGCCAGAGCCCGGCCTCGTCGGGGGCGAGCTCCAGCAGGATGAAGAAGCCGCCGAAACCGGCGCCCGCCGCCAGCGCGGTGAGCGTCGAGCCCATGGAGCCGCCCCTGCCGGCCGTGGGGTCCCGGCTGACCAGCAGCACCGAGCCGAGCGCCAGCACCACTCCGACCAGCGCCAGCGGCTCCGGACGCTCCCCTCTGGCCAGGCCGTACATCACCGGGAGGGCTGCGGAGGTGACGGCCGTCGTGGGCGCGACCACCGACATGACGCCGCCCGCGAGCGCCCGGTAGAAGAGCACCAGGCCCGCGGCGCCGGACAGGCCCGCGCCGAGCCCCCAGGCGAGCGCGCCGCCGCTGAAGAGGCCGGGCAGCAGCGGCAGCAGGGCGAGGATGAACGCCAGCCCGGCGACCTGCGAGAGCGCGACGACGGCGAGCACGCGGGAGCGGCGCGTCGCGAGCCCGCCGAAGAAGTCGGCCGTGCCGTACACCACCGCGCAGGCGGTCGCGAGGATCACCGCAGTCACAGATCCACCTTCGTCAGTCCAATACAGTCCAATACAGTGCACTGCTAGTACAACACATAGGGTGCATCAGACTGCAAATCGTTTCCACTACACTGCACTCCGTGGAGGACCCGGAGACGATCACGCAGGCCATCGCCACCAACGTCCGCGCCCAGCGCACGCATCGCGGCCTGACCCTCGACGCCCTGGCCGCCAGGTCCGGCGTGAGCAGGGGCATGCTGGTCCAGGTCGAGCAGGGCAGGACCAATCCGAGCGTCTCCACGCTCACCCGGATCGCCTCGGCGCTCGGCGTGACCGTGGCCCGCCTGGTCGAGGTGTCCGACGTGCCGATGGTCAGGGTCGTCGACAAGGCGGACGTGGTCACGTTCAACCAGGGCGACGTGCGGGCCAGGCTGCTCGTCGGCGCCGACTCGCCGATGATCCTCGAGCTGTGGGACTGGCGGCTCGCGCCCGGCGAGCACCACGACGGCGACCCCCACCCCGCCGGCACCCGCGAGATGCTCACCGTGCTCGCCGGCCAGCTCACCCTCACCGTCTACGGCCGGAGCCATGTGATCGGGGTCGACGACGCGGTGCTCTTCACCGCCGACCGGGCCCACCGCTACGCGAACTCCGGGTCCGAGGAGCTCAGGTTCGTGATGGTCGTGGCCGAACCCCGTGAGGTAGCCGACCAATAACGGCGAACGCCCTCCTGATCACCTTCTGGAGTTTCATGATTACTCCATGTCGTGGACGGCAGACGCCCGATGGTGGGTACACCCTCTTGTGTGCGACGAATCGTCGGCAGGGGGTGGCACGTGAGTGAGTCCCGTGCGGCGACGGAGAAGCTCCAGGCGGAGCTGCAGGGTCTTGGCGTGACCAGCGCGTATGAGCTCGGCGACGGCACCACTCTGTCGGTCTGGATCGGATTGGTCGTGCGCTACAGAGACGGCTTCTACCGGTGGCAGGAGGGGGCGGTCAAACGCCGCCATCTCGGCACCGACCCAGCCGGATGTGCCATAAGAGTGGCGCGTCGTTACACAGAGTTGCAGGCGGATATCCCATCATGGTGGGACGACCTGGCCAAGGAGCTGCGGGGGGATCCGGTCCAGGACTATCCGTGACCCCGCCGGCGGCTACGTGGGGGCGACATGCGCGTGTGGATGGTCCCGCCTGTGCTGCTGGCGCTCGCGGGCTGCGGCGCCGGCACCTTCAGCTACGTCCAGTCAGCGCCGCCGCGCCCGTTCCCGGATCCTGAGACGCTGGCCAAGCGGCTCGTCGCGATGCAGCCGGACTGGCCGGAGCCGCGCGTCGACTGCCGGCAGACCGGCTGCGTCGCGCTCACCTTCGACGACGGTCCCGGCCGCTACACGGGCAAGCTGCTCGACATGCTGCGCAGGCGGGACGTCAAGGCCACGTTCTTCGTCGTGGGGGAGATGGCCGCCGCCGAGCGCGGCCCCGAGCACCTGCGCCAGATGGTGCGGGACGGCCACCAGCTCGGCAACCACTCCTGGAGCCACAAGCAGCTCACGACCCTGCCGAAGCGCGCGATCAGGCGCCAGCTGCGGCGCACCGACGACCTGGTGAGGCAGGAAACCGGTGTCCGGATGCGGGTGATGCGCCCGCCGTACGGGTCCACGGACCGCCGCGTCGCCGCGCTGACGCGGCGCAGGGGACAGGCGCAGATCCTCTGGAACGTCGACACCTTCGACTGGCGAGACCGGGTGCCGGCCGTGGTGGCCAGGCGCGGGGCCAGAGCCGGGCGGGGCGCGGTCGTGCTGATGCACGACATCCACCGCACCACCGTCAAGGCGGTCCCCGAGCTGATCGACCGGCTCACCCGCAAGGGCTACGCCTTCGCCACCGTGACCGAGCTGTACGGCCGGCGACCCGAGCCCGGCAGAAGGTACGAGGACGACCTGCTCGGCGAGGACGGCCGGTGAGACGTGGCACGCTTACGGTATGGGTTTCAGCGGCTTCCCCGATGAGGCGTTCGTCTTCTACGAGGGTCTGGAGGCGGACAACTCCAAGACCTACTTCGCCCGGCACAAGCACCTCTACGAGGACGCGGTGCGGGCTCCGATGCTGGCTCTGACCGAGGAGCTGGCGGGCGAGTTCGGGCAGGCGCAGCTCTTCCGGCCGTACCGGGACGTTCGCTTCGCCAAGGACAAGTCACCGTACAAAACGCATCAGGGAGCTTTCATCGACCTGATGCCCGGCATCGGCTTCTACGTCGAGATCAGCGCCGCGGGGCTCTTCATGGCGGGCGGCGTCTACACGCAGGCGGCCGACCAGGTGGCCCGCTACCGGGAGGCCGTCGACGAGGACCTGTCCGGCAAACCCCTGGAGACCATCGTCGCCACGCTGCGCGCCGCCGGTTACGAGCTGGGCGGAGACCGGCTCAAGACCCGGCCGCGCGGCACTCCGGACGACCATCCCCGCCTCGATCTGCTCCGCCACCGCTCCCTTTACGCGGGCAGCCGCCACGAGCCGGAGCCCTGGGTGCACACGCCGGAGGTCGCCGAGCGGGTGCGGGACACCTGGCGGGACTTCGGGCCCCTGGTCGAGTGGCTCTGCGCCCACGTGAGGGGCAGCGAGCTGCCGCGCCGCTGATCGGCCTCACCGCGACTGGGAGGTCTCCTGGTCGCCCCTGAGGATGCGGTCGACCGTCTGGCCCGCCGCCGAGGTGGCGACCGTGGTGGCCACCGCGATCACGACGGCCAGCAGCGGCGTCGCCAGGCTGCGCAGGGTTCGGATGTTGCGCACCCGGCCCCACGGCTCGCCGGCCAGGTGCATGACGCGCCACTCCCAGTAGAGGCCCAGGCCGATGGAGACCAGCGCCACCTCGCCGACCACGATGGCCACCACCTGCGCCTTGACGTACGGGCCCAGGTCCGGCTCGACCAGCGCCGACAGGTATCCGGACAGCTCGGTGACCAGGGCCGCCGCCATCAGGTGCAGGGCCTTGGTCATGGGCTGGGTGCCCCGGATGCGCGGGTAGAAGTAACCGAACACGAAACCGAACGCGGGCAGCGCGATCAGGGACCGGGCCTCGAACACGAAGCTGCTCAGGTCCACCCCGGTCGGCAGCCCGTACACGAACAGGAACGGCAGGCTGAGCAGCAGGCTGACGACGAACGCGTGCACCCCGTTGTGCCAGGGGGTGCAGCCCGCCGCCGTGGCGAAGGCCGTCTCCGGGTGGTCGCCGTGCCGCCGCAGCGCCGACTCCAGCTCGTGGCGCCGGTCGTCGAAGTCGGCCATGGTCAGGTCGCCGGTGCCGATCTTGCCCCGCCCGACGCGGTAGAGCTCCTGCTCGGCCACCAGCAGCAACCGCCGGTGCAGGGCGGACCTGATGAGCTCGCGGTGCTCCTCCGGGCCGGTGGGCTCGACCATCGACGGGTGCGGGCGGCCGAGCAGCCAGCGGGCCGTCACCCAGGCCACGATCGAGGTGATCGACAGCATCGGCAGCGGCACGTTGATGTCGGCCAGCGTCGCGCTGCCCCGGGGTGTCAGGTAGACCACCATCAGGCAGATGACCACAGTCGACTCGGCGGCGGAGCCGTACGCCGCGTCCAGACCGTCGCCGAGCCGCCTGAGCCGCAGCACCAGCAGCAGGAACCCCAGCAGGAGCAGGCCCATCACACCGCGCACGAGCGGGTTGAGCTCCAGCTCGCCGATCCTCGGCGCCTGCTGACCGGGCACGGCCAGGCTCCACGACCCCGCGTCGAGCCACTCGATGGGCCAGCCCTGCACCAGCAGACTCACCGCCACGGCGACCAGGATCGCCCCCCGCGTCCACTGTTTGATGGCCAACGCGACGGCGGCGACCGGGATCAGCGCCCAGCCGAACGCCAGCACCAGCCGGACGCTGTCGGGCGGGTACGCGCCGGTCAGCAGTGCCTTGGTCCACAGCGCCAGAGCAAGCAGCCCGATCGCCGACCCCGCCGCCAGCGCCGCCAGCCGCACGATCACGATCCGGACTCCCAGGTCCACGCTGAACGCCACGGCGGACCCGGCCGCCGCGACCGCCGCCACCGTCACCCCGAGCGCCAGCGTCCTGCCGGGAAGCTGGCCGTACAGGTAGGACCACGACAACATGCCCACGGCCACCAGCACGCCCACCGCGGTCGCGCCGAGGACGTCCTGGGGGGTCCAGCCGGGGCTGGTCGGCAGGGTCCTGCTCGCGTGCCGCACCGCGAGCGCGGGCACGGCGCCGAAGAGGATCACGTACGCGAGCACCGTCCACTCCTCGGCCACGATCGGGATCAGCAGCGCGGGAACGGCCAGCACCAGCCCGGCGACCAGCTCGCGGTTGCGCCGGTGCCGCCACCACTTGGCGCCGAGCGCGCGCACCACGAAGATCACCAGCAGGAGGCCGGTGAGCACGCCGAGCGCGGTCTCCCACGAGAAGTCGTCCTCCTCGGGCACGTCCGGGAACCCGTAGGAGTCCTGCGCCAGCGTGACGCTCACCGGATAGAGCCCCACGGTGAACTCCAGCCGCTCCTGCTCCTCCCGATCGGGCCGGATCGACACCGCCCGCAGCACGGTCCACTCACCGGGCAGCAGCGTCACCTTCCGGTAGACGATCAGCAACGGCCTGGCCGTGGGCGCGCTGAAGTCGAGCCTGAGCAGGTCCTCCGGCTTCACCTGCCGGAGCAGCGTCACCGTGAACCGCACCGACGTCCTGCCCGCCGAGGTGGTCAGCATGGGGGCCAGGCGCGTGGCCGGAGCCAGTGCGGTGCCGTTCACCTTGACCGCCCCGAAGCCGTCGTCGATGAAACGCTGCATCCCCTGCGGAAACCGGTCGCCCTGCCGTAACGCCTCGGCGAGACTGTCGGTCTGGTCCATCCGCAGCTGGTGCCCGATGGTCACCTTCACCTGCCGCTGCCGCTCGTCCAGCCGTCCCGCAGGCACGGCGGCGAGATCGGCCGCACCGGCCCTGGACACGATCACCTCGGTGGTGGCTTCCCGGTCGCGCTCCACCGCCGGCTCGGCGCGCGCCGCGGACAGATCCCACGGATCGGTCCCCGCGGACGAGGGCGGGGAGGCAGGCAAGGGTACGGGCTCGGCCGCCACGGTGCACCAGACAACGGCCCCCGCCGAAATCACAGCCAGCCCGAACGCCATGACCGTCCGGAGGATCTCCACAGTTTGGATGATTCACGGACGAGGCCAGATGTTCTATCTCAAGTGGTAACGGTGTGATTACAGCTGTACCGGTCTTGACAGGATTCGCATTTTATTCAGCACAAAAGCACGTCAACCCTCAGATTCCCAACAGAGGCACTCATCCGACGGCCCTCCGAAAAGGAAAGTCGCATTACCCGACGCCAAATCCCGGATGACAGACCTGGCCGTCCAGCCGGTCAAGTGAGGGCCGTAACGGCGGCGGTCAGAGGCCGTCTTGCCGGAGGTCACCGGCCCGCAGGCGGTGGCGGCCTCTTCGCCGTGTCGCAAAGAATTTGAAGTTTTGAATTTCGCAGGCGGTACGGCACCTCGGGGAAGCCCGCTCAATAGGAAGCGGGCACGACGCGAGGGGCCTCTCGCGGGCGAAGAAATCACCCGTGAGAGGCCCCTCGACGAAATGGTCCTACCGGAGACGCGCGGTCAGGCGCGCTTGGCGCGGGCGGCGGCGCGGCCGCGGGTGGAGGCGTCGAGCACCACCTTGCGGATGCGCACCGCGTCCGGGGTGATCTCCACGCACTCGTCCTCGCGGATGAACTCCAGGGCCTGCTCCAGCGACAGGTTGCGCGGCGGGATCACCTTCTCCGTCTCCTCGCTGGTGGAGGAGCGCATGTTGGTGAGCTTCTTCTCCTTGGTGATGTTCACGTCCATGTCGTCGGACCGCGAGTTCTCGCCGACGATCATGCCTTCGTACACCTCGGTCGTCGGCGCCACGAACAGCGTGCCGCGCTCCTGCAGGTTGAGCATGGCGAAGGCGGTGACGGGCCCGGTCCGGTCGGCGACGAGCGAGCCGTTGTTGCGGGTGCGGAGCTCGCCGAACCACGGCTCGTACGAGTCGAAGACGTGGTGGACCAGCCCGGTGCCGCGGGTCTCGGTGAGGAACTCGGTGCGGAAGCCGATGAGCCCGCGCGCCGGAACCACGAACTCCATCCGGATCCAGCCGGTGCCGTGGTTGGTCATGTGCTCCATGCGCCCCTTGCGGACGGCGAGGAGCTGGGTGACGGCGCCGAGATACTCCTCGGGGCAGTCGACCGTGAGGCGCTCCACCGGCTCGTGCACCTTGCCGTCGACGAGCTTGGTGACGACCTGCGGCTTGCCGACGGTCAGCTCGAAGCCTTCGCGGCGCATCTGCTCGACCAGGATGGCCAGCGCCAGCTCACCTCGGCCCTGCACCTCCCAGGCGTCGGGGCGCTCGGTGGGGAGCACGCGCAGCGAGACGTTGCCGACGAGCTCCTTCTCCAGGCGGTCCTTGACCATGCGGGCGGTGACCTTGGAGCCCTTGGACTTGCCGACGAGCGGCGAGGTGTTGGTGCCGATGGTCATCGAGATGGCGGGCTCGTCGACGGTGATGAGCGGCAGGGGACGCGGGTCCTCGGGGTCGGCCAGCGTCTCGCCGATCATGATTTCGGGGATGCCCGCGATGGCGATGATGTCGCCGGGGCCCGCCTGCTCGGCCGGCTTGCGCTCCAGCGCCTCGGTCATGAGCAGCTCGGTGATCTTGACCTTCTGGATGGAGCCGTCGGTGCGGCACCAGGAGACCTGCTGACCCTTGCGCAGCACACCCTGGTGGATGCGGCACAGCGCGATGCGGCCGAGGTAGGAGGAGGCGTCGAGGTTGGTGACGTGAGCCTGCAGCGGCGCGTTGGGGTCGTAGGTGGGCGCCGGGATCGTCGACTTGATGATGTCGAACAGGGGCTCGAGGTCCTCGGAGTCCGGCATGCCGCCGTCGTCGGGGCGCGCCAGGGAGGCGCGGCCGGCCTTGGCGGAGGCGTAGATGATCGGGAAGTCGATCTGGTCCTCGGTGGCGTCGAGGTCCATGAAGAGCTCGTAGACCTCGTCCACGACCTCCTTGATGCGCGCGTCGGGCCGGTCGACCTTGTTGATGCACAGGATGACCGGCATCTTGGCCGACAGCGCCTTGCGCAGCACGAACCGGGTCTGCGGCAGGGGGCCCTCGGAGGCGTCGACCAGCAGCACGACACCGTCGACCATCGACAGGCCGCGCTCGACCTCGCCGCCGAAGTCGGCGTGGCCGGGGGTGTCGATGATGTTGATGGTCATGCCGCCGTGGTTGACGGCGGTGTTCTTCGCGAGAATGGTGATGCCCTTCTCGCGCTCTAGGTCGTTGGAGTCCATGACGCGGTCATCAACGTCCTGGTTCGCGCGGAATGCCCCGGACTGCCAGAGCATGGCGTCGACGAGCGTGGTCTTGCCATGGTCGACGTGCGCGATGATCGCGATGTTCCGCAGGTCGTCGCGGCTGTTCAAAGGCATGATGAGGTCTCGCTCTGTGTTCGTGGGGGCGACCGCGCGAAGTCGCGGCGTTGTTAAGTCTAGTTGATCCCGTCTCATGGCAGGCGCGGGACGAGGTGACACCTGCCTCGGCACCGTATGTAGGCGCCCTCCCCAACACCGTCCGCCGGGCGCACGTACATACGGTGATGCACATTTGTGCGCATGGCAGGAGCGCCTGGGGTCCCTAGATTGACCTGCATGACGTGGACAGAGCTGGTCATGGGCTCGGCGCCGATGCTGGGTGAGTCGCCGGCGGTGAGCGATGTCAGGACCGGTGAGTTGTTGTCGTACGCCGCCTTCGCCAGGCGGGTCACGCACGCCGCGGCGGGCCTGCGCCGCTTCGGCCTGCGCTACGGCGACCGCGTGCTGGTGAACCTGCCGCTCGGGGCCGCGCTGCCCGTCGCGGTGCACGCGGTGGCCTGGGCGGGCGGGGTCGCGGTGCTCGCCGCCTCCGGCAAGGCGCGCATGATGATCACCCATCGGGGTTACGACACGTCCGAGGTGGAGGTGCAGCACGTCTTCGCCGTCGAGCCGGTGCCGGGCGCCCTTCCGTTCAGCGAGCTGCTGGGGGATGCCACGGTCGAGTTCGGGCCGCTGGCGGGGCCGGCGCTGACGCTCGACGGCTTTCGGGTGTTCGACCATGACGAGCTGGCGACCGACCTGCGCAAGCTGACCAGCCGGGTGGTGCTCGGCAAGGACGACGTGGTGCTGGCCGCGGTCAGCGACGTGTTCAAGGGGCTGCGCCTGCTCGACGTGGCGCTGATGTCGGGCGCGCACGTCGTGATCGCGCACGAGCCGACGCTGGTCGGTTGCCGGGTGCTCGCCCACGAGCACCGGGCCACCATGGTGGTCGCCCCGTACGAGCTGGCCAAGAGGCTGCTGGGCGACCCGACGCTGCGCGTGGTGGACGAAAGGGCCTTGGTCAGCTCGCTCACCCGCTGAAAAGTGCGACACTGTGGGAGAGTGTGATCCTTCCGCGACGCAGGGTGACCACATGCCTGATGCCCCCCGGCACAACCTGCCCGCCGAGCCCAACCGGTTCGTCGGCCGTGAGCGCGACGTCGACGAGCTGTGCAGGGTGCTCGGCAGGGCGCGGGTGGTGAGCCTGTGCGGCGTCGGCGGCATCGGCAAGACCCGGCTGGCACTGCGGGTGGCGGCCGGGATCGGGCCCCGCTACCCCGAGGGGGTGTGGCTGGTCGAGCTGGCCAGGATCGCCCGGCCCGAGTTGGTGGTCGAGGAGATCGCCAGGGTCCTCGGCGTGCGCGAGGAAGCCGGCCGGCCGCTGCTCGACACCATGACCGCCCGGCTGCGCAACGGCCCCTGCCTGCTGGTGCTCGACAACTGCGAGCACCTGGTCGAAGAGTGCGCCGAGGTCGCCGCCGCGCTCGTCGCGTCCTGCCGGGAGCTCGGCATCCTGGCCACCAGCAGGGAGCCGCTGCGGATCGCGAGCGAGCTCGTCTGGCGGGTCCCGCCACTCGACCTGCCGGAGGGCGAGGGCTCCGACGCGGAGGCCGTACAACTGTTCCTGGAAAGGGCGACCGCGGCCGGCACCAGACTGGGCCCCGACAGCCTGCCTGACGTGGTGCGGCTGTGCAGGGCGCTGGACGGGCTGCCGCTGGCCCTGGAGCTCGCCGCGGCGCGCACGAGCCTGCTCAGCCCCGGGCTGATCGCCGACCGCATCGACGACCGCTTCTCGCTGCTCACCACCGGAGAGCGCACCGCCCCCGCCAGGCAGCGCACCCTGCTCGCCGCCGTCGAGTGGAGCCACGGCCTGCTGTCGGCGAAGGAGCAGGTGCTGCTGCGCAGGCTGTCGGTGTTCGCCGGGCCGTTCGACCTGGGCCTGACCGAACGGATCTGCGCCGAGCGGCCCATCTCCGAGCCGGAGATCGTCGACCTGCTGGGCGGACTGGTCGACAAGTCGCTGGTGCTCTGCGACGAGACCCGCGGCCACTACTGGCTGCTGGAGACCATCAGGCGGTTCGCGGCCGAGCGGCTTCAGGAGGCGGCCGAGCGCGAGGCCGTGCGCGATCGGCACCTGAGCGTCCTGTGCGAGCTGCAGGAGCGGCACTTCGCCGTCGAGCTGGTCGAGGCTGGGCTGTCGTGGCCGCGCCGGTTGGAGGCGCTGACCAGGAGCCGGAGCCTGCTCGACGACCAGCGGGCGGCGCTCGACTGGGCGGCCGAGTCCGGCGACGTGTCATCGGGCCTGCGGCTCTGCTTCACCAGCACCGGCCTGCTCCCCGTGAGCGGCAATTCGATGGAGATCGTCGGCTGGATCGAGCGCCTGCTCTCCCTGGACCTGACCCAGGTGACCGACGAGCAGATCGCCCAGGCCAGGGGGTGTCTCGCCTACGGGCTGGAGGCCAGGGACGAGCTGAGCCGCTCCCTGGACCACGCCGTCCAGAGCCTGGCGGGGCTGCCGGACGGCTTCCACCGATGCGTCATGCACAGCCTGATCGCCATGGTGCTGCTGCGCACCGGCCGGGCCGACGAGGCGCTGCACCACGCGGAGCGGGGCCTGGCGCGCGCCACGGCCGCCGGCGACACCTGGAACGAGGCGGCCGGGCTGGCCGGGCTGTCCGCGGTGGCGCTGACCCGCGGCAGGCTGCGCGAGGCCCAGCGGCACGGCGAGCAGGCCCTGGCGCGGGCGTGCGAGCACGGTCACCGGTGGATCATGGCCAGGGCGGCGACCCAGCTCGGCGCGGTGGCCGAGGCCCGCGGCGACCTGGTGACGGCCAGGGCCCATTACGAGACGGCCGTCCCGTGGCTGAAGGAGCTCGGCAGCGGCGTGGAGCTGGCGCGCTGCCTGGCCAGGATCGGCAGGGTCGCGGCGATGCTGTACGAGTTCGCGGCGGCCAGGGAACGGCTGGCCGAGAGCCTCGCCCTGAGCAGGCGCACCGGGCAGCACCAGGGCGTGGCGCGCTGCCTGGCGGGGCTGTCGGTGCTGGCGGAGACCGAGGGGGACCTGGACGGCGCGGTGCTGGCGGCCGCGGCGGCGGCCGCGCTGCGCGAGTCCATCGGCCAGCAGTCCGCCACCACCCGCATCGAGGAGCTGCTCGCCCGCGGCCGCGCCAAGCTCGGCGACGGCTGCACCGCCGCGCTCTGGTCGCGGGGCAGGGCGATGAGCCCCGACGACGCCGTCCGCCACGTGCTGGAGGGCGTGCGGCCGGTGGCGGTCACCGGCCCGATCGCCACCCAGCCGGTCAGGCACTCGGTGCTGACCGCCCGCGAGCACGAGGTCGCCGCCCTGCTCACCCGCGGGCTGTCCAACCGGGCCATCGCCGGCGAGCTGGTGATCAGCCCGGCGACGGTTGCGCGGCACATCGCCAACATCATGGACAAGCTCGGCCACACCTCACGTGCGCAGATAGCCGTCTGGGCCGCGGAGCATCCGGCGACTTCTGCATAGCGATCTACATAATCCGCCCGATGTACGCATCAGACGCCCTCCCTAGCGTGGGCGCCATGGATGAGCGCATCGTCATGGTGGACCCGGGCACCGGCCTGTCCATCACCGAGCGGCAACTCGACGAGAGGTCGGCCGCGGCGAGCATCCAGTTACGGCGCCGGGGGGTGCGTCCCGGCGACACCGTGCTCATCTGCCTGCCGGTCGGCCCGGACCTGCTGGTGGCGACCGACGCGGTGATCGCCGTGGGCGGGATCGCCTGGCCGGTGCCGCCGGAGCTCGACGAGGACGGCCTGCGCGAACGGATCCGCGCCAGCCCCGCCCGGGTCATGATCACGGATCGGCGCGCGGCCATGCGGGCGGCGGAGGAGTCCCGCGTCCGGATGGTGCTGGCCCCCACCGGCCTCCGCGGCGACGCGTGTCCGTAAAGAGGTCACAGCGGGGCTGAGACCAGGGGAAACTGGCCGGGTGTCTGATCCTTGCGCGATCGGCCGGCGCGGCACGCACGCCGGCCGTTTCGTCGGGCGCGAGCGCGAAGTGGCCGAGCTGCGCGCGCTGCTGCGCGACGAGCGGGTGATCACCCTCAGCGGGGCCGGCGGTGTCGGCAAGACGCGGCTGGCCTCGCGCGTGGCCGAGCTGGAACGTGCCAGAGGCGCCGGCGAGGTGTGGAGGGTGGAGCTGGAGCGCGTCGCAGACCCGTCGCTGATCATGCGCGAGCTCGCCCGGTCGCTCGGCGTCCGCTCGCCAACCCTGGACCGGTCGGTGGCGGGCACGCGTCGCGGCTTCGGCGGGCCGGCCGGCGGCGTGCTCGCGCACCTGCGTGCGGCCCGGGGGCTGGTCGTGCTCGACGGGTGCGAGCACCTGCGGGACGGCTGTGCCGAGCTCGTCCGCGAGCTGGCCGGGAGCTGTCCCGGGGTGCGGATCCTGGTCACCGGCAGGCGACCGCTGGGGATCGCGGGCGAGCTGGTCCGGAGGGTGCCGCCGCTGGCCCTGCCCTGCCACGGCCGGCCGGATGCCGAGGCCGTGATGCTCTTCGTGGATCGGGCGCTGGCCGCCGGAGGCCGGGTGGTCAACGGCGGCATGGGCGACGTCGAACGGCTGTGCCGGATGCTCGACGGGATGCCGCTGGCGCTGGAGCTGGCCGCCGCCCGCACTCGCTCGCTCACCCCCGCCCAGATCCTCCACCGGATCGGCCGCCGCCACGGCCTGCCGGCCGAGGGGTCGGCCCGTACGGTGCCGGCCGTCGTGGAGTGGAGCCACGAGCTGCTCAGGCCGAAGGAGCGGGTGCTGCTGCGCAGGCTGCCGGTGTTCGCCGGGCCCTTCGACCTGGAGCTCGCCGGGCGGGTCTGCGCCGACGGCGGGATCGTCCGCAGGGGCGAGCTGCCCGGCCTGCTCGGCGGCCTGGTCCGCGACGCGCTGGTGGTGCGTCAGGCCGACGGCGGGCACCGCCTGCACGCCGTCGTCAGGGAGTACGCCGCCGAGCGGTCGCGGGAGGCGGCCGAGGAGGCGTGGCTGCGTGACAGGCACCTGCGGGCCATTCGCGAGCGCCGTCACGAGTCCGCGCCGCCTACGCGGCAGGGCGGCCGGTCGTAGGCGGCCGGTCACGGGTGGCCGGACGTTTCCGCCGCAGGTGGTCGTCCTAAGCTCGGATCATGCCGTTCGCACCACACTTCCCCGTCATGCTCAGGACCGAGGACGGGGTCCGCATCGATGCCGCGCACACTGCTCCGACCGGCCCCAGCGGCCGGGATGTCGGGATCGTGCTGGCGCACGGCTTCACGGGTTCGTGGCGGGAGCGGACGGCGCGCCGCATCGTGCACGTGCTGAGCCGTTACGGCGGGGTGGTGGCGTTCGACTTCCGCGGCCATGGCCGTTCGCAGGGCCGGAGCACCGTGGGTGATCTGGAGGTCCTCGACGTGGACGCCGCTGTGCGGCACGCCCGGGTGATCGGTTACCGCAAGATCGCGGTGGTGGGGTTCTCGATGGGGGCCTCGGTGGCGGTGCGCCACGGAGGACTGTGCCGCACCGCCGACGCGGTGGTGGCGGTGAGCGGGCCCGCCCGGTGGTACTACCGCGGCACCAAGCCGATGCGGCAGGTCCACTGGGCCATCGAGCGGCCGGTCGGGCGCTGGGCGGCCAGGGTGGCCAAGCGGACCAGGATCGCCGCGGGGGTGTGGGATCCGATCCCGATGCCGCCGCACGAGGCGGCTGCGCTCGTCTCGCCCGCTCCGCTGCTGATCGTGCACGGCGACGCCGACGCGTTCTTCCCGCTCGAACACGCGCACCAGCTCTACGACGGCGCGAGCGAGCCGAAGGAGCTGTGGGTGGAGCCCGGCTTCGGCCACGCGGAGTCCGCGGCGACCCCCGAACTCATCCATCGCATCGGAAAATGGATCTCCTCGAACTTTTCCTGAGTAATACACGTCTACCTAGGGCGGATGGAAGGAAACCGCCGGGAGAAAGTCCTTGGGGCAGAAAACCGCCGAGGCGGTTGACGTAGGACATACTTCTCGTAGTCGGGCGGTCGCCCAGCGTTGCGGGGGCTCGCTGGGCGCCATCCGCGAGATCGGGCCCCGGTACGCGTACCGGGGCCCGATCGCTCAGCCGAGGCGCGAGATGGACTTGTACTCCAGATAGCCGGCGAGGCCCTCGGGGCCGAGTTCGCGGCCGACGCCGCTGGCCTTGTAGCCGCCGAAGGGCGTGTTGGACTCGATCATGAAGCAGTTGATCCCGTAGGTGCCGGTGCGGACCTGGCGGGCCACCTCCATGCCGTGGTCGGCGTCCGCGGTCCAGACGGTCCCGGCCAGGCCGTAGTCGCTGTCGTTGGCGATGCGGACGGCGTCCGCCTCGTCCTCGTACGGGATCACCGCGAGCACCGGGCCGAAGATCTCCTCACGGGCGATGCGCATGTCGTTGGTGACCCCGGCGAAGACGGTCGGGGCGACGTACCAGCCGCGGTCGTAGGGCCGGTCGAGGCCGCCGACGACGACCTTGGCGCCCTCGTCCATGCCGATCTTGATGTAGCCCTCGACGCGTTCCTGCTGGCGCTTGGCGACCAGCGGGCCGATGCCGGTGGCGGGGTCCGAGGGGTCGCCGACGGGCTGCGAGGTGACCATGTTGGCGACCGCCTCCACGACCTCGTCGTAGCGGTTGCGCGAGGCCAGGATGCGGGTCTGCGCGACGCACGCCTGGCCGTTGTTCATCAGGGAGGCGATGGCGAGCATGCCCATGCTGGAGGGCAGGTCGGCGTCGTCCAGGATGATGGCCGCCGACTTGCCGCCCAGCTCCAGGCTGACGCGCTTGAGCTGCTCGCCGCAGATGGCGGCGATGCGGCGGCCGGCCGCGGTCGAGCCGGTGAACGCCACCTTGTCCACGCCCCTGTGGGAGACCAGGTGTTCGCTCACCTCACGCCCCGCCGGCACGATGTTGAGCACGCCCGGCGGGATCCCGGCCTCCTGCGCCATCTCGGCCAGCATGTAGGCGTCGAGCGGCGTCTCCGGCGCGGGCTTGAGCACGATCGTGCAGCCGGCCAGCAGCGCGGGCGCGACCTTGGTCATCGTGACGAACTGCGGGACGTTCCACGGCACCACGGCCGCCACCACGCCGACCGGTTCCCTGCGCACCGTCACGGGACCGAACAGGCCCGGCCGCTGCTCCTCCTGCTGGAAGGTCTTGCCGTACTCGGCGTAGTACTGCAGCATGCCGAGCGGCTGCGGGGCCTGCGCCAGGTTGGAGAAGGTGATGGGCGAGCCCATCTCCTCGGTGATGAGCTCGGCGAGCTCGCCCTGCCTGGCGGCGTAGATCTCGGCCAGCCTGGTCATCACGGCCGCCCGCTCCGCGAAGGTCATGCGTGGCCACGGCCCGTGGTCGAACGCCTCGCGGGCCGCCGCGACCGCCCGGTCCACGTCCTCGGCCGTGCCGTCGGGCACGCGGCCCACGACCTCCTCGGTGTGGGGGGAGATGACGTCGATCGTTCCGGTGCCCGCCGGGGCCACCCATTCGCCCCCGATGAACAGCTTGTCGTGCTGGCGCATGTTGTGAGCCTCCTGCATTGACCGAATGCTTGGTTGTAGAGCTGTCTCAGTTGCGACCGAACCATGTTCTAGGCGTGGGCGCAAGAGGGGCACGGCACCGCGTGCCGTGCCCCTCGGGCGTCCTCTGGCGGATCAGCGAGGATCGCCCAGAAGATGCCGCATCGACCGCTTGACGAGATCGGTGCGGGTCTCCTGGCTCGTCAGGCTCTCCGCGCCGAAGCCCAGGTAGACGGTGTCCTTGGTGACGATGCCGGCGCCCTCCTCGAAGATCTGGTCCGTGCGGGCCCAGTTGTTGATCGACGGCGCGGTGCCCTCCGGCGGCGCCGCCACGGTCCAGCCGCCCAGGTCGGACTCGAACGAGGTCTGCTCGGCCGTCGCGCCGTCCAGCGTGAGCGCGAAGTCGTCCAGGAAGACCCCGGCGCCCTGGGTGCCCCAGTCACTGACGTACGAGATGGACAGTTCGACCTGCTTGCCCGCGTACGGGGTCAGGTCGATCTTCCACTGCTGCCAGCCGCCGGAGTTGCCCGAGGCCGCGTGCCAGGCGCCGGAGGATCCGGTCGGCTCGCAGTTCGGCCCCTGGTAGCGCTGGGTGAACGGGTGGATCGTCCGCCACCCGGACGTGCAACTGCTCCCGGTGGCCTGCGTGGTGTGGCCGTTGGCGTCGGGCAGCGTCGTCCAGTCGTCACCGCCGGCCGTGCGGGCCTCCACGACCAGGAAGTCCCAGTTGGCCTCGGTGTCGTAGGAGGTCCAGAACGACAGGTCGCCGGCGCTCCTGCCGGTCAGGTCGACGGTCTTGGACAGCCGTTTCCAGGAGACGTCGGCGATGCCGCTGTAGACGTCCCAGGAGCCGGTGTGCGGGTCGAACGGGCCGCCGGGCCGTACCCACTTCACGGGCGCGGAGCTGGCGAACAGCGGGAACCGGTCGGCCGGCAGGATCGCCGAGGTGGCCACGAACGAGTTGGTGTGCACGTCGGGCTCCAGCGTGCCGGTGAAGCCCTCGAACCTGCCGCCGACGCCGTTCAGCGCGTACGGCTGCCCCGTCGTGGGGTCGCTGCCCGCGTTGTCGAAGTAGACGTAGGCGCCGAGCCAGTACTGCTGGAAGTCGTTGAACACCGGGATGCAGGGCGGGTCGTTCGGCTCCGCGCACTCCGGCTGTCCCGGCTGGTCCGGCTGGTAGAAGTAGGCGCCGTTGGCGTTGGCCGCGTAGGACGGGTACTTGCCCGAGTGCAGCACCTTGCCGCCCTCGTTCAGGTAGGCGCGCACGGCCAGCTCGGTGTCCACGCCCGACTTGGAGGTGGTGCCGGGCACCTGCCCCACGCTCCTCGGGATGATGTCGTCGCCGGTCTCCCAGATCACGGCGTTGTAGTGGCTGAGCACGCCCAGCGGGTGCGGGGCCTTGCGGCCGAGCCGGTCGACGTCGTACACGTCGGAGCTGTAACCGGCCTCGTCGAGCGCCTTGACGTAGTCGTCGGCGTACTTGGCCTCGGTGACGCCCTGCGCCGGGCTGATGCCCGTGACGTCCTCGGCGGCCAGCACGAGCACCTTGCCGCCGATGTCGGTCGACACCTGGTACGTGAACTCCTCGCTCTTCTTGCCGAGCGAGGTGAACCAGACCTTGACCGTGTCGCCCGGCCTCGTGCCGGTGATCTTGCCGCGCATCCAGTGGTAGTAGCGGTCGTAGCCCTTGCCGTAGCGCTCGCCGCCCTGCCACTCCTTGGTGAGCGCGACCTTCGTACGGCCATTGTTGACCTTGTAGTTGAGCAGGACCGGGCCGAGCCGGCGCTTGGCGTTGACCTGGACGGTCTGGTCCCTGCCGTGGCTGATCTCGAACGGGTCGATGACGAAGTCGGGAGTCTTGTTGCCCAGGTGGCTGACCGGCTCCACCGGGTTGACCGCGGACCTGGCGACGTCCAGGGCGAACGGCAGGTTCCTCTCGAACTCCGCCTGCACCAGCGCCTCGTCGTCGGGGAAGACGAAGCCGCAGCCGTCGCAGCCCTCGTTCAGCTCCGGCGTCCACGACAGGGTGCCGTACTGCGCGTGCGCCTGGTCGTTGGTGTCGCCGTTGGTCGTGTAGAGCTCGGCGCCGAGGTCGGGGTCGAAGCCGGGCACCGCGGGGTTGGCGTCGGTGCCGGACAGCGCCTCGTAGATCGGGTTGTCGGCCGTCTCCGTGGCGATCTGGAAGCCGATCGGGTAGAGCAGCAGCGGGCCGAACGAGTGGTAGTTGAGCTGCGTCTCGAACCGGACGCGCCTGAGCAGCCCGTCCATGGCCCTGGTCTCCGGCTCGCTGGCGGGGGCCGCGCCCCGGTAGGTGTCGCTGCTCGGGATCGAGGAGGAGCCCTCCTCGTCGTAGTGGAAGTTCGTGGGGAAGTTGCGGTTCGGGTCGACGCCGTCGCCGAGGGTGATCCGGCCGTCGCCGTTCACGTCACGCAGGTTCTTGCGCCACAGGCGGTTGCCCTCGGTGAAGGTGAAGTCATAGCCGTCGGGGTTGGCGACGGGCACGAACCACAGCTCGGTCTTGTTGAGCAGGTCCCTGAGCGAGCTCTTGTTGGCCACCACGTGCTTCAGCAGCCGCATGTCGACCTCGGTGGCGATCCACTCGCGGGCGTGCTGGGTGGCCGAGTAGAGGGCCGCGGGCTTCAGGCCGTCGGGCAGCACCCGGGCCAGCGTGGAGACCTTCGCCGCGAGGATGTCCTGGCCGTTGATCGTCTTGCCGATGGACTGGAGCTTGACCACGTCCTTGTTGGCAGCGGCGATGGCCCTGAGCTGGTCGGCGATGCCGCCGGGCTCGGAGTAGGACCTGAAGACCTCGTAGCCGGCGGCGGCCTGCGTCCTGGCCGCCTCCAGCTGGGTCTGGCCCTGGGTGTTGCGGACGGGCTCGGGCTTGAGCCCGAGCTTCTTCAGTCCGTCGAGGTCCGCCTGCGCCGCGGTCAGCTCGACATGCTCCTTGCCGTCCTTGATCTCCTGCTGGACGACGTCGAAGCCCTGTTCCCTGAGGGACTGGCCGGTGCCGAGTGGGCTGTCGAGCTGG
This sequence comes from Nonomuraea sp. LPB2021202275-12-8, assembly GCF_037044575.1. Taxonomy (NCBI): domain Bacteria; kingdom Bacillati; phylum Actinomycetota; class Actinomycetes; order Streptosporangiales; family Streptosporangiaceae; genus Nonomuraea; species Nonomuraea sp. LPB2021202275-12-8. Next base: position 217,932 of record NZ_JBAHWD010000004.1, read on the forward strand.
TAGAGCTCGATCCGATCGCTGGGTGGTAGGGGGTCCACGGAGGCCTGGGCTTCCAGGGCCACCATGGACGTGCCTAAGCCGAGAATGACGGCTGTGACGAGGGTGAGTGATCGAGACACGGGTCTGCCCCTTCGCAGAGACGGTTCGATCGCCATCTCAGACCGATCTCACGATCTCGGCAAGGCCCAAACTTATCTGGAGCTTAGATCGGACAAACCTTGACATCCTTCGTCAAAGGGGCACGAGTTCCATCGTTCAGATGACAGCATTCAAGATCATCTTCTATAGTTTCGGTCCGTCTAGGAGGGGAGGGCGGGCGTGAAATCCGGACGCATGGCCGCAGCCGCCGTCGTCCTTGCCGGGTTGTCCGCGTTCCCTGCCCCGCAAGCGGCTTCCGCCGATCCGAGTCCCACCGACCTGCGCAAGCTGACCAAGCAGGCGGCGGCGCTCAACAACCGCTACCGCGGCCAGATCCAGAGCCTGGAGGAGATCCGGATCCAGGCCAAGAACGCCGTGGACACCTCCGGCTCGCTGGACAGGCAGCTCGCCGCCGCCCGGAGCGACGTGGCCGCCCTGGCCAGCACCGCCTACATCGTCGGCCCGCTGGACGGCACCCAGCTCTTCGGCCTCAAGGTCGACCCCTACAAGGCTCTCGGGCAGGCCGCCAACATGAACTACATGGCCGCCGAGCGCGCCAGCCGGGTCACCCACGTCGAGAAGCTCATCGAAGACTCGAAGAAGGCCAAGCTGGCCGCCAACGACAAGATCAAGAAGTTGCAGAAGGAGATCAAGACGCTGCAGGGCAAGCGCCGCGAGATGGACCGGCTGCTCGCCAAGTACGGCTTCCAGCAGCCGGGCGGCGCCGACGGCCTCACGCAGCGGATGGTCTCCGTGCGGGCCGAGGTCATGCAGAACTTCCCCATGCCCTACGGTGTCGGCTGCCTGCGCCCCGGCGACCCGGGGGAGCACGGCAAGGGCCGCGCCTGCGACTTCATGATCTCCCGCGGCATGGCCGCCGGGGCCGAGTCCGACCGCGGCGACGCGCTGGCGGAATACCTGATCAAGAACGGCTCGCGGCTCGGGGTGATGTACATCATCTGGAAGCAGCGCTACTACGACATCCGCTCAGGCGGCGCCTGGGACCCCATGTCCAACCGCGGCGGCGTCACGGCCAACCACTACGACCACGTGCACGTCTCGGTGTTCTAGCGAGCGGCCAGAAAGCTCTTCAGCCACGCGTAGGACGCCTTGGGCGTGCGGCGCAGGGTCTCGAAGTCCACGTGGACCAGGCCGAACCGCTGGTGATAGCCCTCCGCCCACTCGAAGTTGTCCAGCAGCGACCAGACGAAGTAGCCGCGCACGTCCACGCCCTCCCGCTGGGCGCGCATCACGGCCTGGATGTGCTCGTCGAGGAAGGCGATCCTGGCCTGGTCGTCGATCGTGCCGTCCGGGCCGGGGACGTCGGTCTGGGAGCAGCCGTTCTCGGTGACGTACACCGGCGGCAGGGCCTGGCCGTAGCGGTCTCGCAGGCCCGTCAGGAGTTCACGCAGCCCGTCGGGGACGACCGGCCAGCCGAAGGCGGTCGTGGGGTGGCCGGTGATGCCGGCGTCGGTGAACGGCAGGCCGCCCGCCTCGGTGGGGGCGGCTATCCGGGTGGGGTTGTAGTAGTTGACGCCGAGGCCGTCCAGGGGCGCCGCGATGGTGGCGAGGTCGCCGTCGCGGACGAAGTCGAGGGTGAGATCGCCGTACGGCGACAAATCGGGATATGTCGCCAGGAGGACGGGGTCGTTGAAGAGGCGGTTGTGCAGGATGTCGTAGGCCTCGGCCGCCGCCACGTCCTCGTCGGAGTCCGACGCGGGCCGGACGGGGGTGCAGTTGTTGGTGATCAGCACCTGCCCGGCGCCCGCCGCCCGCAGGGCGGCCACGGCCAGGCCGTGGCCGAGCAACTGGTGGTGGGCCACCGGAAGCGCGTCCAGCATCAGGGCCTGGCCCGGCGCGTGGATGCCCATCGCGTGGCCGAAGGCCATGTGCACGAAAGGCTCGTTGAGCGTGATCCACATCGGCACCCGGTCGGCCAGCCGTTCGGCGACCAGCGCCGCGTACTCGGCGAAGTGGTGGGCGGTGTCGCGGTTCAGCCAGCCGCCGCGCTCCTGCGCGGCCTGCGGCAGGTCCCAGTGGAACAGCGTCGGCACCGGTGCGATCCCGGCCGCGAGCAGGCCGTCCACCAGCCGCTCGTAGAAGTCGAGCCCCTTGGGGTTGACCGCGCCCGTGCCGGCGGGCTGCACGCGGGGCCAGGAAATGGAGAAGCGGTAGGCGTCGACTCCGAGCTCCGACATCAGGGCCACGTCCTCGGGCCATCGGTGGTAGTGGTCGCAGGCCACGTCCCCGGTGTGCCCGTCCCTGGTGCGGCCGGGCTCGTGGGAGAAGGTGTCCCAGATGGAGGGCGCTCTGCCGTCCTCGCCGGCGGCGCCCTCGATCTGGTACGCGGCCGTTGCCGTGCCCCATAGGAACATTCCAGGCTCCTCACCAGTATCCGAGTCTCGCTCATGTTAACCGGAGGCCGGTGGCAGGCCTGTACCTGTTGGTAATACGCCAGGATGGAGGACATGACGAGTACCTTGCGCCGCCGCCCCGCCCAGCGCCGCAGCGCGGAGCGGGTGGAGCGGATGCTCGACGAGTGCGCGCTCCTGCTCGACGAGATCGGCTACGAGTCGCTGACCACCAAGGAGGTCGCGCGCCGGGCCGAGGTGCCGATCGGGACCTTCTACCAGTTCTTCTCCGACAAGCAGGGGCTGGTGCGGGCGCTCGCGCTGCGCAACCTGGAGGCGTTCCTCGGCAAGGTGTCCGAGCGGATCGCCGCGGCCGAGCTCGGCCACTGGACCGACCTGGTGGAGCTGGCCATCGACGAGTTCGTCGGGATGAAGCGGACCATGCCCGGGTTCGGGGTCGTGGACTTCGGCGAGGTGCTGCGGTCGCCGGGCGGCCCGGCCATCGAGGGCACCAACCGGATGCTCGACGCGGCGCTGGAGAACAACGCCATCGTCGCCGACCGCCTGCGCGGCCTCACCGTCGACCTGCTCGACGTCCCCGCGGATCCCGGCCTCGACCGCGCGATCCTGGTCGCCGTCGAGGCCACGGACGCGGTGCTCAAGCTCGCCTTCCGGGTGGACCCCGAGGGCGACCCGGCGCTGATCGCCGAGTGCAAGCAGCTCGTCCGCCGCTACCTGGCCGACCACCTGCCGTAACTCAGCAGGGGGCGTCGAGCCGGGCCTTCAGCTCGTTCTCCAGCTTCAGCTCCGCGGCGCCGATGGCCTCATCGAGCTGGGCCATCGTGCTGACGCCGACGATCGGCACGTGCCCGTCCGCCATCAGCCAGGCCAGCACCACCTGGTTCGGCGTCGCCCCCAGCTCCCGCGCCACCTCGTGCAGGACGGCCAGCCGCCGCGTGGTGCCCGAGTGGTCGTAGATCTCCGGGATCGGACGGTCCTCGCGGGTGTAGGCCCCGAACATCAGCGTGTTGTACGCCCACAGCGTCACGCCCTCCTCGCGCAGATACTCCAGGTGGTCGTCCGTGGTGAGCGTGTGGCCGGCCTCCGCCGGCCTGGTGTACGGGCGCGGGCGCAGGTAGGTGTGGCGCAGTTGCAGGTGGGTGTAGGGGAGCCAGCCGTTGGCGGCCGAGACGTTCCTGGCCCGCTCCAGGCGCCAGGCCGGGAGGTTGCTGGCGCCCGCGTGGCGGATCTTGCCCTCCCGGGCCAGCTCGTCGAAGGCCGCGAGGGTCTCCTCCAGGGGGACGGAGCGGTCCTCGATGTGCGACCAGTAGAGGTCGACGTGGTCGGTGCCGAGCCTGCGGAGGCTGCCCTCGATGGCCGTGCCGATGGCGGCTGCCGACAGGCCCTCGGCCGAGGCCAGCGTGGTGTCGCCGGGGACGGTCGGCCTGGCGCCGACCTTGGTGCTCAGGAACACCTGGTCACGGTTGCCGCGGGCGGCCAGCCAGGAGCCGATGGCCGTCTCGCTCTCGTCGCCGGTGCGGCCCTCCACCCAGAACGGGTAGTTGTCGGCCGTGTCCAGCATGGTGCCGCCGGCCTCGACGAACCGGTCGAGGATGGCGAAGGTGTCCTTCTCGCTGACGGTGGTGCCGAAGGGGATGGTGCCCAGTGCGATCTTGGTGGCGTTCATGGCCCTGACTATGAAAGCTGGAGCGCACTCCATGTCAAGCAGCGATTTTTTCTGGATTTAGGGGCATATTTCTGGACAAATTGGCTGGGGCTTGACCTGGAGTGCACTCCAGGTGGAATGCTCTGGAACCGTGAGCGTCTACACACCTGCCGAAGTCGTCGAAGAGACCGGCTTCACCCTGGACACGTTGCGCTACTACGAGAAGATCGGCCTGCTGGAGCGCGTCGAGCGCAACGCCGCCGGGCAGCGCCGGTTCACCCAGGAAGACGTCGGCTGGCTGGGGACGATCCGCTGTCTGCGTGACACCGGCATGCCGATCGCCGAGATGCTGCGCTTCGCCGAGCTGGTCCGCGCCGGCGACCACACCATCTCCGACCGCATCAAGCTGCTGGAGGAGCACGACCGCCGCGTCGAGGGCCAGATCGCCAACCTCATCGAGCGCAAGCGCTACATCAGCAACAAGATCTCCTATTACCGGAGTGTCCGCTAGCCACGCGTTGAGGGTCCGGTTGTTAAACCGAGATCATGGCTGGGCCCAGGGCGAGACGGATCAACATCCCGCTGCGTCGCGTGGCGGGGATGTGCGCGGGAATGTTGTTCGTGTTGCTGGCGCACATCACCTTCATCCAGGCGTTCGCCTCGAAGGGCCGCAGCGCCGACCCGCGTAACGAGCGCACTCTCATCGCCAGGTTCGACCAGCCGCGCGGCGCCATCGTCACCTTCGACGGCACCACCGTCGCCGCCAGCCGCGAGACCGGCGGCGGGCCGTACCGCTACCGCCGTTTCTATCCGCACGGCGAGATGTACGCCCCCATCACCGGATATGTCGCCCCGCGCCGGACCACGGGCATCGAGCGGGCGGAGGAGATCGTGCTGTCGGGTCGCGACCCCAAGGTCAAGGTGCGGTCGCTGGTCAGGGACGGCACCTCACAGGCCGCCGACGTCCGGCTCACGATCAGCGAGCGCGCCCAGCGGGCGGCCTACCAGGGCCTGAAGTCGGCACGCGTCCCGGGCGCCGCCGTGGCGATCAACCCGGCGACGGGCGCCATCCTGGCCCTGGCCACCTGGCCGTCCTACGATCCCAACGCCTACACCACCTTCGACCGCGCCGAGCGGGCGAGGACGGACCAGCGGCTGCGCCGCGACCCGGCCGGGCCGCTGCTTAACCGGGCGCTCGACCGCACCTATCCGGCGGGCTCGGCCTCCAAGCTGGTCATGGCCGCCGCCGCGCTCGCCAGCGGGGAGTACGCGCCTACCACCGTGCTGCCCGCCCCGCCCCGGCTCCACCTCCCACCGGCCCACCGCGACCAGGCGATTCCCGATGCCCCCGCAGGCGGCCGCGAGCACGGGGGACCCGACGCTCACCGGGGTCCGGCCGACCGGCCTGCCGCCGTCCGCCAAGATCCCGCTGGCGGCCTTCGCCCAGATGCTTCGGGCGGCGCCGCTCGCGTTCGGCCAGATCTCGCCGGACGCGCTGGCGGCGATCGGATGGGTCCCGGCGGCTCTGATGAGGTGCGCCCGGATCTCGGTGGCCGCCCGTGCGGGAACTCCGGCCTCACGCTCGCCCAGGCCTTCCAGGCCTCCTGTGACGCGGCCTTCGCCGGCATCGGACTCCGGCTCGGCCAGGACACCCTGCGGGACCAGGCGGAGGCGTTCGGCTTCAACAGGGACGACCTGGCGATCCCGCTGCCCGCGGCCGCCAGCACCTTTCCGGCGAGCCTGGACCGGTCCGGCGCCGCGCTGTCGGCCGTCGGCGGTCCGGGCATCCGGGTCACGCCGCTCATGGTCGCCATGCTCTCGGCGGCCGTGGCCAACGGTGGCACGCTGATGCACCCGTACTTGGTGGAGGAGGTGCGGCTGCCCGGAGGGCTCGCCATCAACCGGGCCGGCCCGTCGCCCTACCGGACGGCCCTGAGCCCGGCGCTCGCCGAACAGCTCACCTCCATGATGACCACGGGCCCCCGGCCGGGCGGGCGAGGTACGGCCGCCGCCCGGCAGGGCGCTCTCAGGTCGGCCGCCGCCGTCCCCGACAAGGCGCCGGCAGCATGGGGAGCGTCCGCGATGAGGACGTCCGCGAAGGGGATGTTCGCCATGGGGATGCCTGTGAGGGGAAGGCCCGTCACACCGACGCCCGCGATCTTCACCGCCTTCGCGCCCGCGCGGGCGCCCGAGGTGGCCGTGGGCGTGGTCCTCGAACGCCCCGGCCCTGTCGCGGCCATCGCCCGTGCCATCCTCCAGGCGGCGCTGGCCTGACCACCGGCTGATCGGCCGCCCGCCTCGCCGGTCGGCCGCGTGCCCCGCCTGACCGGTCGCCGGCGAGGTCACCTGTAGGCGGACGCCTGCAAGGTGTAGAGCTCGGCGTAGAGGCCGCCCAGGGCCATCAGCGTCTCGTGGTCGCCCTGCTCGGTGACCTTCCCGTGGTCCAGGACGTAGATGCGGTCGGCGTAGCGCACGCTGGCCAGCCGGTGGGTGATCAGCAGCACCGTGCGGCCGTCGGAATGGCTGCGGATGCGCTCGAACAGGGCGTGCTCAGCGCGGGCGTCGAGGGCGGCGGTGGGCTCGTCGCAGATCAGCAGGCGGGCGTCGCGGTGGAACCCCCTGGCCACCGCGATGCGCTGCCACTGGCCGCCGGAGAGCTCGTGGCCGTCCTTGAAGCGCCGGTCGAGCAGGGTGCGGTAGCCGTGGGGCAGGTCGGCGATGACCTCGTCGGCGCCCGCGACCGCCGCCGCAGCGTGGAGCGACTCCTCGCCCTTGGCTGTGCCCATGGTGATGTTGTAGCGGGCGGTGAGCGGCCAGCGGGTGTGGTCCTGGGCGATGACGGCCGTGCGCAGGCGCAGCCCTTCGGGGTTGATCTCGCGCACGTCGACGTCGTCCCAGAGCACGCTGCCCGAGTCGGGCTCGTACAGGCCAGAGAGGATCTTGGCGAGGGTGGTCTTGCCGGAGCCGTTCTCGCCCACGAAGGCGATGACCTCGCCCTGCTTGATCTCGACGGTCACGCCGCGCAGCGCCGGCTCCTCGGAGCCGGGGTAGGCGAAGGTGACGTCCTCGGCGATGATCCGCTCGAAGGTCTCCGGCGCGGAGGTGCGCTGCCGGTCCGGCAGGCGGCCCTCGGCGTCGGCGCAGAACTGCAGGAAGTCGGTGAAGTAGAGGCCCTCCTCGTAGAGCCGGTTGGTGGCGTACATCAGGTTGCTCAGCGAGGTCTGGCCGGACCTGATGGCCAGCACGGCGGTGCCCGCGACGGCGAGCGGGATGGCGGCGACGGCGAGCAGGACGCCGAGCGCCACGTAGACCAGGGCGCTGCCGAGCCCGCCCAGCGCCTCGCCCACGAGCCTGGCCACCGTCTGTCGTCTGGCCAGCCCGAGCATCACGTCCTGCTCGGCCTTGGCCACGGCGTCGTACATGCGCAGCAGGAAACCGCGCATGGTGAACGAGCGGACCTCCGCGGCGGGAGCGCGGTCGGCCAGCAGCTCGGCGATGATCCACTTGCGGCGCATGGCGGGGATGAGCGCGAACATGGTGGTGTAGCGCATCTTGGCGCTGCGCACGGCCGCCCAGGCGTCGGGCAGCACGGCCAGCAGCAGCAGGGGCAGCAGCACGGGATGGAGGACGCCGAGCACGCCGGCCACGGCCGCGATGCCGATGGCGGCCGTCACCACGTTGATCGCCGAGGTGACGACGGAGTCGGCCATCGCCACGCCGCGCGACCTGGCCCGCTGGAGCGCGTCGTGGAAGTCGGGGTCGTCGTAGGAGACCAGCTCGACGCGGCTGGTCAGGCCGTAGAGCCGCTCCTCGGCCAGCCGGCTGACCTGCGGATCGAGGCGCGACTGCGCCCAGCCCGCGCCTGCCTGCGTGACGGTGCGCAGCGCCGCCGCGGCGGCCACCAGGGCCAGGCTGGGCAGCGCCGCCATCACCCGGTCGGGCGTGGGGCCCTCGCTGAACAGGGCGGTGAGCACGCCGGTGGTCGCCAGGAGCCCGAAGGCGGTGAACACGCCTCCCAGCAGGTTGAGGGTGATCGTCGCCACGGTGTCGCGCGGGCTGGCGCGCCAGGCCATGCTCATCGCCTGGCGGACGAGCGACGGCAGCCGTCTCGCGATGGTGAGGAACCCCACCTCGGTCATCTTGTCGGTATGGGCGTGCCAGTCGGACAAGGAGATCTCGCCCAGCTCCAGGGGCTCGTCGGCCATATCTGGAGTGTGCCCAGCGGCACTGACACTTCTGCACCCGAATTTTGCGGACCCATGGCGTATGCGGACCTGTTACCCGCACATCCTTGACGGCCCGGAGTGCGAAGTGCGTTGATTGCCCTACTGACAACGTTGTCAAGTCACCAGCTCGGGGGTTTTCTCGAAGGGATGGTGTGCGATGAGACGACGGTGGATGGCAGCCGCCGCGATCACTATGGCGAGCGTGCTGGGCCTGTCCGCCTGCGGCGGTGGCGGTGATCCGGCGGCACAGCCGAGCGCGAGTGCCGGCGGCGGAAAGCAGCAGGTCGAGGTCTTCTCCTGGTGGACGGGACCGGGTGAGGCCGACGGGCTGCAGGCCATGCGCAAGATCTTCGAACAGCAGAACCCGGCGCTCACGTTCTTCGACGCCGCCGTCGCGGGCGGCTCGGGCGACAAGGCCAAGGCGCTGCTGCAGTCGAAGCTGCAGGCCGACACCCCGCCCGACACGTTCCAGGGTCACGCGGGCGCCGAACTGCAGGGCTACATCAAGGCCGGCGACCTGGAGGAGCTCAACTCCCTCTACGACGAACTGAAACTGCGCGACGTCTTCCCGGCGCAGCTCGTCGAGCAGATCAGCGTCGACGGCAAGATCTACTCGGTGCCGGTGAACATCCACAGGTCGAACGTCCTGTGGTTCAACCCGGCGGTGCTCAAGGAGGCGGGCGTCGCGGCGGCGCCCAAGACGATCGACGAGTTCGTCGCCGCCCTGGAGAAGGTCAAGGCCAAGGGCAAGATCCCGCTGTCCATCGGCTCCGAGTGGACCGTCACCCACCTGCTGGAGAGCGTGCTGCTCGGCTCCCTCGGCACCGACGCCTACAACGGGCTGTTCAAGGCGGGCGCCGACTGGAACAGCGCCGAGGTCACCAAGGCGCTGGAGAGCTTCAAGAAGATCATGTCGTATGCGGGCGACCCGCAGGACGACTGGCAGCCCGCGGCCAAGCAGGTGGCCGACGGCGAGGCCGCGTTCAACGTCATGGGCGACTGGGCGTACGGCTACTTCCACAACCCGCCGGAAGGCGGCCTGGGCAAGGCGTCGAAGACGGACTTCGACTGGGCGCCCGCGCCCGGCACCGAGGGCACCTACCTGTGGCTTTCGGACAGCTTCACCCTGCCCAAGGGCGCCAAGAACCGCGACGGGGCCGTCGCCTGGCTGAAGGTCGCGGCCAGCAAGGAGGGCCAGGACGCCTTCAACCCGAAGAAGGGCTCCATCCCCGCCCGGAAGGACGCCGACCAGTCCCTCTACACCGACTACCTGGCCGACGCGCTGAAGGACTGGTCGGGCAACAAGCTCGCCGGCTCCATCCAGCACGGCGTCGCGGTGAACCAGCCGTGGCTGGCCGCGATCAACGAGGCGGTCGGCCTGTTCATCGGCACCCAGGACGTGGCCGCGTTGCAGAAGGCCCTGGCGGACGCCGCGACGGCGAACGCCCAGTAGGCCACGGGTACGGCAGGCGTTCCGCGCGCCTGCCGTACCTCTTTTCCGGAAGGGGAGTGGTTTGTGAGGCGGGCACGCACCTGGCTCCCGGGCCTGCTCCTCGTCGCGCCGTCGATCGTGGCGATCGGCGTGTTCGTGTACGGCCTGCTGGGCTGGAACTTCCAGCTGGCCATGACGGACAAGCACGACGAGGTGTCCGAGGGGAACTTCGTCGGGTTGCAGAACTTCATCGACATCTGGGACCAGCCGAGGTGGCACCTCTCGGTGAACCACGCGATCGTGTTCACGATCGCGTTCGTGGCCGGGGCGCTGGTGCTGGGCTGGCTGCTGGCGTTCCTGATGGAGAAGGGGATCTGGGGCGAGGGCACGTTCCGGGCCATCTACCTGTTCCCGATGGCCGTGTCGTTCGTCGCCACCGGCATCGTGTGGCGGTGGCTGATGAACTCCGGGATGGAGGAGCGGGCGGTCGGGCTGAACCGGCTGTTCGACGCGATCGGGCTGCCGCAGTGGCAGTGGTTCCGGGATCCGGACTGGGGGATGGCGGCGATGGCGCTCCCCGCCGTCTGGCAGATGTCCGGATATGTCATGGCATTGTTCTTGGCCGGGTTCCGAGGCGTGCCCGAGGAACTGCGTGAGGCGGCACGGGTCGACGGCTGCACCGAGTGGGGCGTCTACCGGCACGTGGTGCTGCCGCTGCTCCGCCCGGTCACCCTCTCGGCGCTGATCATCCTGGGCCACATCTCGCTCAAGGTGTTCGACCTGATCGTCGCCGTCTCCGGAAAGCAGATCATCACCGACGTGCCGGCGGTGTTCATGTGGGTGGCGGTCTTCGACTCCCACGACCCGGCCAAGGGCGCCACCATCGCGTCCTACATCGTGCTGAGCGTGGCCGTGTTCGTGATCCCGTACCTGATCTGGTCCGTGCGCAAGGAGAGGCGTTCATGACGGCGGTGGCCGGGCGCAGGCTCGCCTTCACGTGGGTGCGGCTCGCGCTGCTGATCGCCTTCGTGGTGGTCTTCCTCATCCCGATCTACGTCCTGCTGGTCACCAGCTTCAAGCCGCTGACCGAGGCCGATCCGAGCCAGGCGTGGAACCTGCCGCAGACGTGGACGTTCGAGGCGTGGCGGGTGGCGTGGGAGAAGCTCGCCCCCGGCCTGTGGAACAGCGTCCTGCTCGCCGTGCCGGGCTCGCTGCTGTCGTGCGCGCTCGGCTCGATGAACGGCTACGTGCTGTCGAAATGGCGGTTTCCGGGCGCGGACCTGCTGTTCACGCTGTTCCTGTTCGGCATGTTCATCCCCTACCAGGGGGTCATGATCCCGCTGGTGCAGCTCCTGGTGGGGCTGAACGAGCTCACCGGGCTGCAGGGCGTCTTCTACGGCGGCATCCCGGGGCTGGTGCTGGCGCACGTGGTCTACGGCATCCCGATCTGCACGCTGATCTTCCGCAACTACTACGTCACGATCCCCGACGAACTCATCGAGGCGTCCCGGGTGGACGGGGCCGGCATGCTGCGAGCGTACTGGTCGGTGGTGCTGCCGGTGTCCGCGCCGGCCATCGCGGTCGTCATCATCTGGCAGTTCACCTCGCTCTGGAACGACTTCCTGTTCGCCGTCTTCCTCACCGGCCCGCAGAGCTGGCCCACCACGGTGATGCTCAACAACATCGCCGGGGCCCAGGCCACGCCCTACAGCCAGCAGATGGCGGCGGCGATCCTGGCGTCGATCCCGACGATGCTCATCTACGTCCTGCTGGGCCGCTTCTTCATGCGCGGCCTGATGGCTGGCGCGCTGAAAGGCTGACCGCCGGGTTCGCGCAGTGCGCCAGCGGCTCGCCGCGGACATACCGGGCCACATCGGCGGCCACGATGGCGGCCGCCTTCATGGCCGTCTCCTTGCTCGCGCCCGCCAGGTGCGGGGTCATCACCAGGTTCGGCACCCTGAGCAGGCGCGAGTCCGCCGGGATGGGCTCCTCGGGGAAGACGTCCATCGCGGCGCCGAACAGGTGGCCCGACTCCAGCGCGTCGCACAGGGCGTCGTAGTCGAGGAGCGCGCCCCTGGCACAGTTGACCAGGACCGAACCGGCCGGCATCGCGGCGATCTGCTCCGCGCCGATCATGCCGGTGGTCTCCGGGGTTGCGCGGGCGTGCAGGGAGACGAAGCGCGAGCGGTGCAGCAGCTCGTCCAGCTCCACCTTGCCGGGCACGTCCACGTAGGGGTCGAAGACCAGCACCTCGGCGCCGAAGCCCTCGACCATGCGAGCCACCCGCCTGCCGATCGCGCCGTAGCCGACCAGGCCGACGGTGCTGCCCTCCAGCTCCGGGCCGACGTTGTCGTAGATGTAGTAGTCGCCGCGCCACACGCCGCCGGCCAGGTCGGCGTGCGTCTGCGGGATGCGGCGGGTGGCCGCGAGCAGCATGGCCAGCGTGTGTTCGGCGGTGGCCACCGCGTTGCGGCCGGGGGCGAAGGTGACCGCCACGCCGGCCTCGGTGGCGGCCTCCAGGTTGGCGTTGACGGGGCCGCCCCGGCTGACGCAGAACAGCCGCAGGTCGGGGCAGGCGTCGAGGACCCGCCGGGTGAGCGGGGCCATCTGGGTCACGCACACCTCGACGCCCTGCAGCGCCTCGATCAGCTCGTCCTCCACGTCCGAAGCCTCGTCGACCTCCCCCACCCGGCCGAAGGGGACCACCGGCCAGGGCAGCGTCAGCTCGCTGATCGCCACCTCGCCGGGAACCTCGCGCCGCAGCGCGTCGGCGAGGAGCTGGTTGCGGACGAATTGGTCACCTGCGGCAAGGACTCGGGTGGTCAACGAACGGCTCCAATCGGGGAGTTGTACTGCAGGATCGCGGCCCGCTCGCCGCGCAGACGCAGCTCGGTGAGCGCGCAGTTGTCCAGGCTCGGGAACAGCCGCCGGTACTCGCCGAGCGGCACGCCGATCAGCCTGCACAGTGCGATCCTGATGGCGGTCGTGTGCGCGACCACCAGCACCCGGCCGTTGGAGCGGACGGCGCAGATGTCGCGCAGGGCGGCCACGAACCGGTCCGCGGCGGCGCTCGGGTCCTCGCCGCCGGGCAGCGGGTTCGCGCCGGGGTCGGCCTCGAACGCGGCACGGGCCTCGGGAAAGCGCTCGTTCATCTCGGCCGAGGTGAGCCCCTCGCCCTGGCCGAAGTCGAGCTCCCGCAGCCGGGCGTCCACCACCAGCCCGACGTCGGCGGCTTCGGCGCTGGCCGCGGCGGTGATCTGCGAACGGCTCAGGGGGGAGGCCCACACGCCCGACAGCCCGGCCGTGGCGGCCCAGGAGGCGAGCCGCGCGGCCTGCTCCCTCCCGCGCGGGGTCAGCACGATGTCGCTGATCCCGGCATAGCGGTTCTCGGCGTGCCAGACGGTCTCGCCGTGGCGCACCAGCACCAGGTTCGTCATCGTACGGTCCTCTCACGGGCGTGGTCGGCGGCGCTGGACGGCAGCCAGCCGCGGCGCTCCAGTTCTCCGACGAAGCGCAGGTAGGGCTCGCGCAGGTCGGCCCCCGACGGGTCGACCACCGCGCGGGTGCGGACCATCGCGCCGGCCGCGGACGGGCCGGCGGCGAGGACCGCCATGCCCAGGGCGGGCTCGGCGTTCTCGCGCAGCGTCACGGGACGTCCCAGGACGTCCGCCCTGAGCTGGTTCCAGTACGCGCTCCTGGTCGCGCCCCCGGTCAGGATGATCTCGCCGTCCACGCGGGCGCCGAGCAGGTCGAGGTAGTCGAAGCAGAGGCGCTCGATGAACGCCGCCCCGCGCAGGATCGCCACGTAGCGCTCGACGTCGTCAGCGGGCTCGCCGAGGGTGAACCCTTCGGCGTCGGCCGCCGCGAACGGGAATCGCTCCCCGCGGGAGACCAAGGGATAGGTGGTGGGCAGGGATGCGCCGGATCCGTGCTGAGCGCTCGCCTGCCGGCTGAGGGCGTCGAGGTCGCGGCCGGGCAGGTCACGGGCCAGCACGCCCGCGCCGGTGCTCGACGCGCCGCCCGGCAGCCACGAGCCGTCCGGCGCGCGGTGGGAGTAGACGACGCCGAGCGGGTCGTGGATCAGCTCCCTGGTCACGCCCTTCAGCACCAGCGTGGTGCCGAGCACGGAGTTCCAGCTTCCCGGCCGCAGCGCCCCGGCGCCGAGCTGCGCCGCGCACCCGTCGGTGGTGCCGGCGATCACCGGCGTGCCCTCGGGGATGCCGGTGACCTCGGCCGCCGCGGCGCAGACCGCGCCGAGGCGGGTGCCGGGCCGTACCACGTCCGGCAGGATCTCGGCGGGGACTCCCAGCGCGTCCAGGACGTCGTGCGGCCAGCGCTCGTCGATCAGGTCCACGCCGGTCTTCAGCGCGTTGCTCAGGTCGGTCGCCACCTCCGCGCCGACCAGGCGGCGGTTGACGAAGTCGCTCTGGTGCGCCGCCCGCGCCCCGCCGGGAACGCCGTCACGCAGCAGCCACAGCAGTTTGGGCAGCGCCCAGTTGGCCTGCATCCGCTGGTAGCCGAGCCGCTGCCAGACGCCCGCGCCGACCGTGTTGACCCTTTCGACCAGATCGGCGGCCCGCCGGTCGTCGTACATCAGGGCCGGGGTGAGCGCGGCGCCGTCCCCGTCGGCCAACAGGATCGTTCCAGAGGTCGCGTCCACCGCGACCCCCTCGATCCGGCCGGCGGGCACGTCGCGGAGCGCCTCGCGGGTGGCGGCGGCCAGCTCGCGCCACCACTGCTCCGGGTCCTGCTCGTGGCAGGGGCCGTCGCGGTGGCTGGTCAGGGCGCGGCTCGCCGCGCCGAGCACCTGCCCGCCGCCGTCGACGGCCATCGCGCGCACGCTCTGCGTGCCGAGGTCGATGCCGATCCAGACGCTCATGTACGGCTCCGCGTCTCGGCCAGCAGCGGCCATGATCGGGCGCTGGTCTCGCGCAGGGCCAGGAAGTCCCGGTAGGCCTCGCCGTAGGGACCCGGCCGTGGATGGACGGCCTCGCGCAGGCGGACGTGACTCCCGGCCGCGGCCTCGATGCTCGCGGCGGCACCGGTGGCGGCCAGGCCGACCAGGAACGCGCCCCTGGCGCCGACCTCGCTGTCGGCGGAACGCAGCACCGGCAGGCCGGTGACGTCGGCGATGAGCTGCAGCCACAGCGCGCTCGCCGCCCCGCCGCCGCACACCCGCAGCTCGTGGGGCGGCGGGCCGGAGGCGGACAGGCAGTCCTGCACGACGAGCGTGAGCCCTTCCAGGATGGCGCGGGCGACCTGCTCGCGGCCGTGCTCGAAGGACATGCCGAGGAAGGCGCCCCTGGCGAGCGGGTCGGAGAACGGGGCTCGCTCGCCGGCGGGGGAGAAGTACGGCTGGAACGCGAGCCCGCGCGCCCCCGGCTCGCTCAGCGCGGCCAGCTCGCTCAGCTCGGCCGGGTGGGCCAGGCCGAGCAGGCGGCAGGCCCACTGGATGACCTCGGTGCCGGCGAAGGTGGGGAAGGCGCGCAGGTAGCCGCCCGGCAGCGCGATCGTGATGCCGACCGGGTCGCCGTCCAGGTCGGGCCGCTCGACGAGGGTCTCCACGCAGAGCGTGGTGCCGAGGATGCCGCACGCCTGGCCGGTGCGCACGGCGCCCGCGCCGAGGGCGGTGGCGGCGATGTCGTACGGGGCCATCACCACGGGCGTGCCGGCGGGCAGGCCGAGCAGCGCGGCCGCTCCCGGGGTGAGCCCGGCCACCCGCCGCGAGTCGTCGCGCAGCTCGGGCAGCAGCCGCTCGGCCCAGCCGAGGCCGAACAGCTCCAGCAGCTCGCCGGAGTAGCGGCGGGCACGCAGGTCCATGAAGGGGGCCGAGGCGTCGGACTCGTCGGCGGCGAGCTCCCCGGTCATCCTGGAGAAGATCCAGCCTCCGCAGGTGAGGTTGGCCGCCGAGCGGTCGAGCCGACCGGGATCGTGCTCCTTCAGCCAGGTCAGGATGGCGTGCGGCAGCCCGGAGGCGGCCGACGAACCGTTGGTCCTGAAGGCGGTCTCGGCCAGGCCGGACCTGTTCCAGGCGTCGACCGTGGCCGCGGCCCGGCCGTCGTTCCACAGGATGGCGGGCCCGGTCGGCTCGCCCGAGGCGTCGACCAGCCAGCAGCCGTCGCCCTGCGCCGTCACCGCGACGAAGTCGACCTCACCGCGGAGCTCGGCGGCGACCTCGCGCACCGTGCGGGCGACCGCGTCCCAGACCGCGCCCATGTCCTGCTCGGCCCGGCCGGCCCCCGGCCGGGACACACTTGTCTCGTGCCGGACCACGGCCGCCTCGGCGCCCGACTCGTCGTAGCCGACGGCCTTGATCACCGTGGTGCCGGCGTCGACGCAGATGGCCGCCATCACGCCCTGCCGTGCGAGGTCCTCGACCGGCGCGAGACGGAGTCGACGACCACCGCCAGGAGCAGGACGGCCCCGGTGACCATGAACCTGATGGACGAGTCGAGGTTCAGCAGCGTCAGGCCGCTGGAGATCGACTGGATGACGATGATGCCGAGCAGCGCGCCGAAGGCCGTGCCGCGCCCGCCGAACAGGCTCGTCCCGCCGATCACCGCGGCGGCGA
Source organism: Nonomuraea sp. LPB2021202275-12-8 (assembly GCF_037044575.1). Lineage (NCBI taxonomy): Bacteria > Bacillati > Actinomycetota > Actinomycetes > Streptosporangiales > Streptosporangiaceae > Nonomuraea > Nonomuraea sp. LPB2021202275-12-8. The sequence continues at coordinate 234,316 of NZ_JBAHWD010000004.1, forward strand.
TGGCGTTGAGGTTGACGTCGCCGCCGCCGCTGCTCTGGTTGGCGGCGGCCAGCCGGGCGGCGGCCAGGATGCCGCCCACCGCCGCGAAGGTGGAGCAGAGGACGAACACCGAGGTGAAGACGGCCTTGACGTTGATGCCCGCGCGGCGCGCGGCCTCCACGTTGCCGCCGACGGCGTAGACCGACCTGCCCCACTTGGTACGGGACAGCAGGTAGTGCATGATCAGGACGAGCGCGACGAAGAAGACGAACATCCAGCCCACGCCGCGCGTCTGGCCGAGATACCAGACCACGAAGGCCAGCGCGACGAGCAGCGCCGCGCTCCTCAGGACCAGCGTGGACAGGCTCTTGGCCGACAGCCCGGCCTCGCGCCGCTTCCTGGCGTGCAGCCAGCCGCTGACGAACAGGCCGCCGGCCGCGATCACCGCGAGGGTGTAGGACAGCCAGGCCGGCACGAAGGCGAGCTGGGCGAAGTCCACCAGGCCCGAGTCGAACGGCAGGTTGATCGAGCCCTTGGTGCCCAGCACGTAGAGCTGCAGCCCGAGGAAGCCGAGCAGCCCGGCGAGCGTGATGACGAAGCTCGGCACCCCGAACCGGTTGAACAGCTGCGCGTACACCCAACCGATCACCGCGCCCAGCACGACCGAGGCCGCGATCGCCAGCCAGACCGGCAGCCCCTCGCCGACGAAGAGCACCGCCAGCACCGCGCCCGACAGCCCGCTGACCGACCCGACCGACAGGTCGATCTGGCCGACGAGCAGCACGCAGACGATGCCCAGCGCGATGACGCCGACGGCGGCCGACTCCAGGGTGAGGTTCACCAGGTTGGCGCTGGACAGGAAGATCGGGTTGAGGATCTGCAGCACGGTCCAGATGACGATGAGGCCGACCACGACGGGGATCACGCCGAGGTCGCCGCCGCGGGCCCGCTCGACCACGTCGGTGAGCGCGCCGCGCAGGCCGCCCCCGCCGTCGCGCAGCCGCTCGTCCTGGCGGTCGGTGGTCATCGTGCTGTTCACGAGGATGATCCTTCCTTCTGGCCTTCCCCCTGGCGCGCCACCCGCCGCGTCACCGCGTTGTCGGTGGCGCCGGTGATCGCGGCGATGATGTCCTCCGTGGTGACGTCCTTGACGTCGAAGACCCCGTTGTTGCGGCCCAGCCTGAGCACCGCCACGGTGTCGGCCACGGCCTTCACGTCCACCATGTTGTGGCTGATCATGATGACGCCGTGGCCGTTCTCGCGGAGCCGCTCGACCAGGTTGAGCACCTCGGCCGTCTGGGCGACGCCCAGGGCGGCGGTGGGCTCGTCCAGGATGATGATCTTCGGGTCGCCGAGCAGCGACCTGGCGATCGCCACCGTCTGCCGCTGGCCGCCGGACAGCGCCGCCACCGGCACCCTGACGCTCGGGATCTTCGCCGAGAGCTGGCGGAGCAGCTCCCACGAGCGCGTCTCCATGGCCACGTCGTCCAGCCTGAGCGGGCCGATCTCCTGGCCCAGGAACAGGTTCTGGATGACGTTGAGGTTCTCGCACAGCGCGAGGTCCTGGAAGACGGTGGCGATGCCCAGCTTGTGGGCCGCGGCCGGGGTGGGGATGTGGACCTTCCGCCCAGCGAACGTGATCGTGCCCGAGTCCGGCGGATGCACCCCCGCGAGGATCTTGACCAGCGTGGACTTGCCCGCGCCGTTGTCGCCGACGATCGCCACGACCTGGCCGGCGGCCACGTCGAGGGCGATGTCGGTGAGCGCGGCGACCGCTCCGAAGGTCTTGCTGATCCCGCGCAGGGACAGGACGCTGTCCGTCTGCTGAGTGGGCGACACGGAACTCCCCCTACTTGATGCCGAGCTCGGTGCAGCCGTCGGCGTATTCGGCGGTGCACACGTCGGCCGCCTTCATGATGCCGCTGTCGAACAGCACTTCCTTGATGTTCTCCTTGGTCACCACCGTGGGCACGAACAGCTGCGACGGGGTGTTGAAAAGCGTGTCCTTGCCCGCGGGCTTCTGGCCCTGCATGAACTGGTAGGCGACGTCGGCCGAGGCCTCGGCCACGATCTTGATCGGCTTGGAGATGGTGTTGTACTGGTCGCCCTTGATGATGCGCTGGGCGGCGGCCACCTCGGCGTCGTTGCCCGTGACCGGAGGCACCTTCTTGCCCGCGGCCTTGAAGGCCGAGATCGCGCCGCCGCCGGTGCCGTCGTTGGCCGCGACCACGCCCACGATCTCGTCGCCGAACTGCGTGATCTGTCCGCTGACCCAGGTCTGCGCCTTCTCCGGCTGCCAGTCGGGGGTGTCGTACTCGGCGAGCAGCTTGAACCCGCTGGAGTCGATCGCGCTGTGGATGCCCTTCTTGATCAGCCCGGCCGCGGCGTCCGTCGGCGAGCCGTTCACCTGAAGGAGGCCGCCCTCGGCCTTCTCCGACTTGAGATGGTCGACGAGTGACTGGCCGATCAACGAGCCGATCTTCTCGTTGTCGAAGGAGATGTAGTAGTCGGCGGGGGTGGCGGGGATCGGCCGGTCGTAGGCGATCACCGCCACCTGCTGCGACTGGGCGGTCTTGACGATGGTGGCCGCCGCCGCGGAGTCGACGGGGTCGAGCACGATGGCCTTGACGCCCTGCGCGAGCGCCGAGTTCGCCTGCTGCTGCTGCTTGGCGGCGTCGGAGTCGGCGTTCTGGTAGATGACGGTGCAGCTCGGGCAGAGCTGCTTCATCTTGGCCTCGAAGAGCGGCTTGTCCTGCAGCTCGTATCTGGTCGAGGCGAGGTCCGGCATGAGGAAGGCCACCTTGGCGTTCTCCACGGCGCCCCCGGTGGCGCCGGACCCGCCGTCACCGCCGGTGGATCCGGAGCCGCACGCGGCCAGTGCCGAGGTCGCGAGGACCGCTGCGGCGGCGAACGCGGAGGTCCGCATCTTGGTTCTTTTCACGGGTTCATTCCTCACTCGCTTCGTCCTCACGGACGATCTCATTGCGTCGCGTCCCCCGAGTGCGACCCGGGACGCCCCTCACAGCAGGTCACGTCCTGTGGTGCACCTCACGCTAGCGCGAGTGCAGAATATTTGTCCAGCACGGATGTTCACGCTGTTCTCATGGCTGTGACCTGGAGTTCACATGAGCGTGCCCGTCAGCGGGCCGCGGCAAGCAGGCTCTCGGCCGTGAGGGCGTCGGTGACGAGCTGGTTGAAATAGCCGCCCCTGGCCCCGGCGATGATGGATGGCACCTTCTCGGCCCCCACCGCCACCGCGATCGAGAACGGGATCCGCCGTAGCTCCTCCAGGCCGGCCGCGACCAGGCGCTCGCTGCCCGGATAGCCCACCGGCTCGCCGTCGCGGTCGTAGAAGCGGGAGCACACGTCGCCCACGGCCTGGCGCAGGCTGGGCGCGTCGCGCGGCACGAAGGCGGGCACCACCTGCCGCATCAGCGGCGGCGAGCCGACGCCCACGATCGCGCACTTGGCGTGCGACCACAGGTCCATCACCCGGCGCACCGACGGCTCGTGCTGCAGCGAGTAGAACAGCTCGGGGCCCGGCAGCGCGGGCGCGTACAGATAGCTGGGCACGCCGCCGACCCGCTCGGCCAGCAGGCGGGTGGTCTCGTTGGTCTGGAACCACGGTTGCGGATCCTCCTGACCTCCCACCGCCGGCGCGATCGTCACGCCGGGGAACTGGCCGAGCCTCTCCCGCGCGCACTCGTACACCGTGCTGCCCGACGACACCAGCACCACGTCACCGGACTCCAGCCCGACTCCCGCCAGCGCCCTGGCCAGGCCGGGCGCGAGCCAGGGGCCGAGCGCCGGGCCGCTGACCCTGGGCACCAGATAGACGCGCCCCAGCGACAGCGCGTCGGCGACCTCGCTGGCCAGCGGGCCGTCGGCCAGCGTGGCGGGGCGGTGCACGCGGATCTCGACGATGCCCTGCCTGCGGGCCTCGGTCAGCAACCTGCTCACGGTCGCCCGGCTGACGCCGAGCCGCTTGGCGATGTCGGCCTGGGTGGCGTCCTGGAGGTAGTACTGCGACGCCGCCGCGTACATCAGCTCCTGGGGGAAGCGGGCTTCGGGTACGGCGTCGGCGGCATTCATGCGCGCGCTCCCTGGATGGTGAACGATTGTGCTGAACGGATGCGCAACGACTATACCTTCGCGCCCTCAGCAGAGAAGGCTAGCGATCCCGCACATTCCGCGATCCTCGCACCCTTCAGACGAGCGAACCGGCCACCAGGGCGTCGCCCAGCGGCGTCCGCGCGTACAGCACACTGCGCCCCGTGCGGGTGCCGCTGATGAGGCCGGCGCCGCGCAGCGCCGCCACGTGGCCGCCGGTGCTGCCGAGGCTCTGCCCGAGCAGCGCGGCCAGATGCGTGGTGGTGGCCGGAGCGGCCAGCTCGGTGAGCAGCCTGGCCCGCGTGCGCCCGATCAGCACGGCCAGCCCCGCGCCCGCCCCCGGCGGCTGCGCCGCGATGCCGCGTGCCGGATAGACCAGCGCGTACGGCCACGCCTCCTCCAGATAGGCGCCGAGGCTGGCGATGAACACCGACGGCAGGAAGAGCAGCCCCCTGCCCCCAAGCCGGTGCCTCTTGTCGCGCCGGCCCATCCCGACCTCGATGTGGCCGTCGTCATGCCAGCGGACCTGGGAGCTGAGGTCGTCCAGCGCCGCCGCCCAGCCGTAGGTCGCCAGCCGCCCGGCGCGCTGCACCACATCACGTTCCAGGACCGCGTGGAAGCGCGGCCAGCTCCTGGCCAGGATCTCGGTCCAGAGCACCTGGTAGGCGTCGGCGATCAGGCGCACCACGTCCGGCCCGAGCAGGAGGTCTCTGACCTCCTCGGACACCGGCGGACGGCCCGCCAGCACCGAGGCGATCTCCTCGTGCGCCAGGGTGAGCGGCGTCGCGCGCATCGCGGCCAGCTCCACCTCGAACGGCACGCTCGTCCCGGTGGGCGGGGGCGCGATGAAGTCCACGTTGTCGGAGCCCTTGTTGCCGGCGATCGCCATCGTCGCGCGGAGAACGGGATGGCGGCGTTTCAGCTTCTCGTACGGCCCGCGCCAGCGCTCCACCCACTGCCGGTGCACGCCCGCCTCGACCCTGCCGTCCAGCACCCACTGCGCGTGCATGGTCTCGATCAGGGGGGAGACGGCGAACCTGCTGGCCGCCACGTCCTGCGGGGTGACTTCGATGCTGAACACCACCTTTCGGTTATATCCGAAGGCTTCGCCCGGCGCCGTGCCTCACCCCCAGCATCGGAAGCGGCGGCCCCGACCCTCCCTCCGGGGCCGCCCGACCGACGTGAGGAGATCCGGTGTCCGAAGAACGCGCGGCCACCTTCGGCGAGGTGTTCGCCGTCCGGGAATTCCGGGTGCTGTTCGGCAGCTTCGCGCTGTTCATCGCCGGCGAAGGCATCAAGATGCTGGCCCTGTCGGTGCTGGTGTACGCCGAGACGGGCTCGCCGGGGCTGTCGGCCGCCGCCTACATGGCCGGGTGGCTGCCTCACATCGTGGGCGGGATGTTCCTGCTGTCGCTGGCCGACCGGCTGCCGCCGCGCGCCGTCATGGTCGTGGGCGAGCTGGTCAGGGTGGTGGTGTGCCTGCTGCTGGCGTACGCGGGGCTGCCGGTGTGGGCGATGCTGGCGCTGGTGCTGGTCTCCGGGCTGTTCTCGCCGGTGTTCGGCGCCGCGCGCAACGCGCTGCTGCCCGAGGTGCTGCCGGGGGACGCGTACGTGCTCGGCCGCTCGATCCTGGGCGTCACCTCGGCCGGCGCCCAGATCGCCGGCCTGGCGGTGGGCGGCGCCTTCCTGGCGATGACCGGCCCTCGCGGCGCGCTCGCGGCGACGGCGGTGCTGTCGGCGGCGGCGGCCGTCGTCCTGCGCTTCGGCCTTCCCGACCGCCCCGCCCGTGCCGCCCGGGCGGATGACGGTGGCGCCGTGCGGACCACGTTGCGGGTGAACCGGCTGCTGCTGACCGACCGGCGGGTGCGCGGGCTGCTGATGGCGTCCTGGCTGCCGGTGCTCTGCCTCGCCGGGGCCGAGGCCATGATCGTGCCCTACCTGCACGGTCAGGGGCAGGCGGGAGTGGTGCTCGCGGCTGCTGCGGGAGGCATGGCCGTCGGAGAGTTCGCCGTCGGCAGGTTCGTGGGGCCGGCCCTGCGGGAGCGGCTCTCGCTGCCGCTGGCGGTGCTGCTCGGGCTGCCCTGGCTGGGTTTCCTGGCGGCGCCCGGCCTCGGCTGGGCCGCGGCGCTCGCGGCGATGGCGGCGGCAGGGCTCGCCTACCAGCTCGGCCTGCAGCGGCGCTTCCTGGAGGCGGTCCCGGAGCACGTGCGCGGGCAGGCGTTCGGGCTGCTGTCCACGGGGCTGATGACCGGCCAGGCCGCCGGGGCGGCGCTGGTGGGCGTCCTCGGCGAGGTGTTCTCCCCGCAGCTCGCGATCGTCGCGGCCGGCGGCGCGGGCATCCTCGTCGCGCTGGCCCTGGCGGGCGCGCTACGCCCCGCCCCCGTGCCGCCGCTCCGGGCGGGGGCCTGAGGGCCCGGCCGGGTGCGGCGGCCGGGGCACTCACGGCGGCAGCTCGCCCGAGCCCCGGGGGATGAGGCGCACCGGCAACAGCGGGTGCTCCGACGGGCCGGTGTCGCCGTGCAGGCGCCGGAACAGCAACTCGGCCGCCACCCGGCCCATCCCCGCAGGGTCCTGGGCCACCACCGTCACGCCGGGGACGAGCAGGTCGGCCAGCTCGAAGTCGTCGAACCCGACCAGCGCCGGCGCCGGCCGCCCGCCCAGGACGCGCAGCGCGGTCACGGTGAGCCGGCCGTTGCCGGTGAACAGCGCGGTGGGCGGGCGATCCAGGGCCAGCAGGCGGTCCAGGTCGGCGCGCACGCCCTCCAGCGAGGGCGCCCGCATGGCGACGAGCCGCTCGTCATACAGGTGGCCGAGGGCGGCGCGGTAGCCGTGCAGCCGGCGCGACGCGGTGAAGATCGACGGCTCGTCGCCGAGGAAGGCGATCCTGCTGTGTCCCCGGGCGACCAGGTGGCGGGCGGCCAGACCCGCTCCGCCGGCGTTGTCGCTGAGCACGGTGTCGACGTCGACGCCCGGCCCCGGCGGCCGGTCCACGAACACCGCCGGCGTGCCGGCGTCGAGCTCGGGCCGCAGGTAGGAGTGGTCGTCGCCGGCGGGGACCACGATCAGCCCGTCCACCCGCCGGGCGCAGAACGTGCGCACCAGCTCACGTTCCCGGGCGGGCTCCTCGCTGGAGGAGCCGCTCAGCAGCAGGCAGCCGTATCCGGTGGTGACGTCCTCGACGGCGCGGCTCAGCGCGGCGTAGAACGGGTCGGCGACGTCCTCGATGACGAGCCCGACCGTGGACGTGCGGCCCCTGCGCAGCACGCTGGCGCTCTCGTTGCGGCTGTAGCCGAGCAGGTCGATGGCCGCCCGGACCCGTTCGGCGGTGCCGGGGTGGACGCCGGGCTCGCCGTTCACCACGCGGGAGACGGTCTTGAGCGCCACGCCCGCTGCCGAGGCGACGTCTTTCATCGTCGGTCTCACGCCTGGATCCTTTCTCACCGGGCGGCCGTAGACAACGTTGTCAAGGGGGTGTGCGAGAGTAGATCGCTATGGCGCTGAGATCCGCACTGCTCGTGGCCGGCGTCGTGCTGGCCGCTCTCAACCTGCGGCCGGCGATCGCGGGCCTGTCGCCGCTGCTCGACGAGATCATGAAGGACGCCGGACTGACACCGGCGGGCGGCGGCGCAGTCACCACCGTCATGGTCGTCTGCCTCGGGGTGTTCGGGCCGCTCGCGCCGCTGCTGGCCAGGCGGATCGGGCTGGACCGCACGCTGCTGGCCGGGCTGCTCGTGCTGGCCGCGGGCGTGGCGCTGCGCAGCCTGGACGGCCCGATCATGCTCTACGCGGGCTCCGCGATCGCCGCCACGGCCATCGCGGTGATGAACGTCGCCATGCCGGGCATCGTCAAGCAGCACTTCCCCGCCAGGGTCAACCTGCTCACCGGCGTCTACGTCTCCGCCATCGTGGGCGGCGCCGCGGTCGCGTCCGCGCTGGTCATCCCGCTGGAACGGGTCACCGGCCTCGACTGGCGGGGCGTCTCCGCGCTGCTGGCCGTGCCCGCGCTCGCCGCCGCGCTGCTCTGGCTGCCCCAGGCCTTCCGTACGCATCCCAGGCCGACGGGCGACGCGCCGCGACCGTTCGGCATGGTCCTGCGCAGCAGGGTGACCTGGTACGTGACCGCGCTCATGGGCCTGCAGTCGTTGACCTTCTACGTCATGCTCACCTGGCTGCCGACGATCTTCCTGGACGCGGGCATGCCGGCCGACCAGGCGGGCTACATGCTCAGCCTGACGACCCTGGTCCAGGTGATCGCCACGCTGGCGGTGCCGGTCGTGGCGGGGCGCCGGCCCTCGCAGGTGTCGTACGTGCTGGCCTCCGGGGTGCTGACCGCCGCCGGTTACCTGGGCGTGCTGCTGGCTCCGACCACGCTGTCGTGGCTGTGGATGATCGTGCTGGGGATCGGGCAGGGGGCGTCGTTCGCGCTGGCACTGCTGATCATCGCGCTGCGCCCGGCCGACCCGGCGACGGTCACCGCGCTGTCGGCCGTGGCCCAGTCGGTGGGGTACGCGATCGCCGCGCTGGGCCCGTTGCTGTTCGGGCTGCTGAGGCAGGTGTCCGGCGGCTGGTCGGTGCCGCTGATCGCCGGGCTGGCCGTGGTGGGCGTGCAGATGGTCGCCGGATGGTTCGCCGGACGTCCTGCTACCTTAGGTAAGGCTAACCTGTAGGTGGAGGGATTGCGGCGTGCTGACCGAGGTGCTCGAGCGGGTGGCCGCCGGACGAGGCGGCGTGATCGGCGTCGAGCCGGGGCTCGTCATCGAGCCCGACGAGAGCTGGACGCCCTCCTCCGAGCTGCTGCGGGAGCCGTACACACTGCTCGGGGAGCTGGTGGACGCGACGGCGGCGCGCTGGAACGCGCCGCGGCACGTCGGCGCTGCGCTGTTCTGGAAGACCTACGGCTACTGGCACACGATGCCGATGGCGCTCGGCTGGGCGCTGGACGGACGCGTCCCGATCATGCGGGCGGCCGACACCTACTTCAAGGAGTCGGAGGCGGGGGTCACGATCGCCGCGACCAGCGTGACGTGGACCTCAGGCGCCGCGGCGATCGGGGAGGCGCTCGCGGAGTCGCAGGCGCCGCTGGTCAAGGTCCTCAGCACGATGGCGAAGGTGGGGGAGCGGACGCTGTGGGGCTCGACCGCCGAGGCGTTCGCGCACCCCCTGACCCTCATCGCGCCGGGCGACTACATGGCGCTGCTGAAGCAGATCGGCAAGCCCGTCGACGGGCTGGTCGAGCCCGCCGGCGACGCCTACTTCCGCAGGACCTGCTGCCTGTGGATCACCCTGCCGGACGCGGAGCCCTGCGGAAGCTGCTGCGTACTCAGGCCACGGCGCCCGTAGCGACGGCGTCCACCGCGGCAGCAGGGGCGGTCACGGTGGTGGCCACCGTGACGTCGTCCAGCGGCCGCAGCTCGTCGGCGTAGCTCACCGAGACGCGGCGCATGACGCCCGTGTCGTCGATGGAGTACTGGCCGAGCCGCCACAGCGGCGGTGAGTAGGCGTGGATCGAGACGCTGTGCTCCACCGCGCCGGTGAGCCGGTGGATGTGGTCCGGGCCGAAGGAGAACGACTGTCCCTCGGCGACCACGGTCTCCAGGTGCTCGCCGCCGATGCGTGGGTTGCACTCCCGCAGCGCGCCCTGCACGACGTGCACCGCGCCCGAGGAGATGTCGTGGTCGTGCCAGCCCGTGTCGTCCTCGGGCCGCCAGCAGAGCAGCCACACGTCGATGTAGGCGTCCCGGTAGAGCGAGGCGTAGTGCCTGCCGCCGTCCGCGGGGAAGTCCACCTGGTCCTGCCACCGGGCGGGGTCGGCCGCCAGGTCGTTCACCAGCTCGCGCAGCTCGCGCCGGTCGAGTGTGCGCTCAGGGAGCCTGGTGCGGACGCTCCCATCCTGGTTGACGTGGTGCTCGCTCAAGGACGAGTCTCCTTCCTGCCGAGTAGGCGACGTGGGTTGGTGACACGGATGGCATGGGCGGCGGCCTCGCCGAGGCCCGGATCGGGGGCGGTGGCGTAGGGGGCGTCGGAGCCGTTGACGACGACGTCGATGCCGAGCTCGCGGACCACCGCGTCGATCGCCCGTGGGCCGTAGGAGGAGGTCTCCACGTAGCAGCCGGGATCGACCTGCCCCCGGCCGCTGCCGCCTCTGGCGATGAGCCGCTCGGAGTGCAGCGGGGCGAGCCCGGCCAGCAGCGCGAAGCACACGCGCAGCCTGGGGTGACGGGGCCTGACGACGGAGTGGAAGCGGTGCCAGGCGGCGTGCATCTGCTGCACGTACGGCACCACGGCGGGCCACCACGACGGCGCGTCCTCCGGGGCGGCTGCCGGGCCAGGGTGCACGAACAGCGGCAGGTCCCGGTCGGTGAGGACCTCCAGCAGCCGGTCGTCGAACGGGACCGTCGCGGGCATCTGCAGCCCGGCGAACCCGCGGTCCAGGTCCTTGGCGAGCCGCTCGGGCTCGGGCCGGCTGTGGCAGGTGGCCGCCCAGGCGCCGAACGGCTCGGGCAGCGCCAGGGCGCCGTCGTGGTAGGCGTCGAGCAGCGGCCAGGCCTCTTCGGGCGGCAGCGACTCGATGCCGAGCGGGCTGGACAGCGACACGAGCGCCAGCTCCAGGCCCGTGGTGTCGCGGCGGTCGTGCGCGGCGGGGTCGACCTCGTAGGGAGGCTCGCCGTCGAGGAACAGCGTCCAGCCGTCGAGGAAGGGCGGCCGGGTGCGAGCGCGCAGCGCGTCGACGAACGATGCCGTCCACAGATGCTGGTGCACGTCGATCCCCATGATCACGCCTCCCTTCATTTCCTACTGACTTTATAGGTAAACCCTTCAAGTGGGGAAATCGGACTGGTGAAGCGGTTCACTGATACGGTTCAGTGAACCGCTTCACTAGGCGGATTGTCAATGTCGTCCGGTTCGCCGCGACCTTCAGGAACCCCCGTACGCAATAGGCTTGCGGGATGGCTCGCAAGAGAGCGACGATCCGGGAAGTGGCCCAGGCGACCGGCCTGTCACCGGCCGCCGTCTCCTACGCGCTGCGTGGCCTGCAGGTGTCGGAGGAGACGATGGAGCGGGTCCGGGCGGCGGCGGCCGAGCTCGGATACGAGGCCGACCCCATCGCCAGAGCCCTGGCCAGCGGTCGCACCGGCATGATCGGCCTGCTCTGCGGCTCGCTGGAGGACCTCTGGCAGCAGTCGCTCGCCGTGGGCATCAGCCGCGGTCTCCGCGAGAAGGACCGCTACGCGCTCATCCTCGACGCCGTCGGCGATCCGGCCCGCGAGCGCGCGCTCGCCATGCAGCTTCGCGACCAGCGCGTCGACGGGATGATCGTGCAGCCGCTCGACCCCTCGGCGCCCTTCTGGGCGGAGCTGTGCGAGTCGCTGCCCGTGGTCGCGATCGGCGACTCCCTGACCGGCACCGCGGGCGAGGTCGTCTTCGACAACCGGCGTGGCGTCACGCTCGCCCTGGAGCACCTGCGGGACCTCGGCCACCGCCGCATCGGCGTGCTCACCGCCACCCGGCCCAGCACTCCCGACCGCCCTGCCGACGTCCACGTCTCGGCCGAAGGTGAGCGGCTCGGTCTCGACATCCGGGTCGTCACCGCCCAGCACGGCCTGGCGGCCGCCACGCGGGCGGCCCACGACCTGCTCGCCGAGGGCAGGCCCAGCGCGGTCTTCTGCTTCGCCGACTCGATCGCCTACGGCGTCTACGCCGCGGCCCGCGAGCTGGGCCTGTCCGTCCCCGGCGACGTATCGGTCATGGGCTACGACGACCACCCCATGTCCGGCCTGCTCACGCCGGGCCTGTCCACCGTCGACTGGAACATCGACGGCATCGTCCGGGCGGCCGTCCGGCTGGTGTCGGCCGCCGCCGACGGGGGCGCCCGGCGCCGGCGGGTCGTCCAGCAGCCCACGCTCCGAGAGCGCGGCTCCGTCGCGGACCTGACGGGGTCCTAGCCGCCGCCGCGCAGGGCCAGGCGGGCCGCCTCCACGTCGGAGGTGAGCGGGCGGTCCGGCGTGGGGCCGTGCAGGGCGCGGGTGGCTGCGGCGCGTTCGCAGGCCAGGACGATCTCCAGCGGCTCCACGCAGCGCAGGGCGTGGCGGGCCGCCTGCGTGGCGAAGCCCGCGTGGTCCTCCGTGCCCAGGGAGATGACGGCGGTGCCCGTGGTGACCGGGGTGGCGAGATGGCGCAGCTCCGCCAGCGCGTCCTGGGCCACGTACTCCAGGATGAGCGCTCCCGACCCGCCCGGCCGGTCCGCCAGGAACGGGTGCAGGCCGGTGAACCCGGGGTCCATCAGCGTCGCCAGCCGGGCCGTGCTGAGCTGCGCCGCCTGGACGAGGGAGGCGCGCAGCGTGTCGAGGGCCAGGGCCACGGGGCCGGAGTGGAAGTTGCCGTTGTGCCAGGCGAGCGAGCCGGCGATGAGCGGGTTCTCCGACGCCGAGTTGAGGTCGGTCCCGACCACCGTCTCCGCGCGGTCCAGCGCGTCCATGGCGGCGCCGTGCACCTGGGCGAGGGCGCGGTAGCCGTACGGATCCTGGACCCGGACGCCCTGCTCCTGGGAGAGCAGGCCGCGCAGGCGGGCCGCCACCACCGCCTGCCCGGGATGCGGGCGGGCTTCCTGCACCGCCGCCGCCAGCGGCTCGGCGGAGGCGCCCACGGCGACGAAGGAGAAGGCGGCCACGTCGACGGCCGCGTCGAGCAGCAGGCGCAGGCGGTGGCAGGCGAGCGCGGCGTCGCCCAGGGTGGCGGCCCCCGAGCTGATGAGCGGCAGCGCGTCGCCGTCGGCCAGCGCGAAGCGGGGCGGTGGGGTGGTGGTGGGACGAGGGGTGGGAGGCGGATGCCAGTCGAGCTCGCCCAGCAGGCACAACCCCGTGGTCGCCAGCGCGGTCAGGTCACCGGTGCCGATGGCGCCGTAGGTGCGGACCGGCGGGGTGAAACCGTCGTTGATCGCCCGGGCCAGCACCGGCAGCACGCCGGGGTCGAGGCCCGAGCCGCCCGCGAGGAGTTGGTTGAGCCGGACGACCAGCATCGCCCTGGCGCGTTCGGGCTCGACCAGCGGCCCGGCGCCGCCCGCGTGGCTGCGCAGCAGGTCCGGCCCGCCGTGCTCGACCTGGACGTCCTTGTTGGCGCCCACTCCGGTGCCGCGGCCGTACACGATGCCGGTGAGCTGCCGCGCGGCGGCCCACGCGGCGCGGGCCCGGTCCACGCCGGAGATCGTGACCCGGGCCTCGCCATGGGCGGCCGCGTGCACCTGCGCGCAGGTCAGGCCGCTGCCGTCGAGGTTCAACAGGGTGTCAGTCGCCGTCAGGGATGATCATGCCGAGCAGCCAGCTGACCACGCTGATGATGATCGCGCCCAGGAAGGCGGACGGCCAGAAGTCGTCGACGTGGAAGGGGATGCCGAACTGCCCGGAGATCCAGCTCGTCAGCAGCAGCATGGCCGCGTTGATGACGAGCAGGAACAGTCCCAGGGTGAGCACGATGAGCGCGCATCCCAGGGCCTTCACGATGGGCTTGACGATCGCGTTGATGAGGCCGAAGATCAGCGCCACGATCAGCAGGGTGCCCCAGTAGTTGACTGAGTTCGTCTCCGTGGTGATCCGGATGCCGTCGAGGAGCTGGATGGACACCCAGAGGGCGATCGCTGCCGCCAGGGTTCTGATGATGAATCTCACGCTGGTTGATCCTCCCACTGTGATCCGCACTCCGATAGGGGCGTGACCAAGTGCACCCTACGTTCCCGCTGATCACCGTGCGTAGTTCTGGGACGGGGAGTGTTTCGGGCGACGCTCGCGGGATAGGTGCGTCCGAGGGGAGGGAGCGAGATGGACGCCACTGGTCTCGAGTCGCTTTCGGCGAGCGAGCTGCACGACCGCGCGGTGCGTTACGCCGTGCACCATGGGGATCTCGGGTTCCTGTGGAACCTGCTGAAAGTGATCCCCGCGGCCGAGGCCGCGACCGGTCACGAGAGCGAGACGACCGCCGACCTCAGCCACGTCTCGGCGCTGCTCAGCGACGCCATAGGCGCCGGCGAGGGCGATCTTGGCGAGGCGCTGCGGCCGGTCTACCTGGAATACCTGCGCCAGCATCCCGACGCCTGACCCGCGCCTAGCCCGCGAGCCGGGCCTGGGTCCTGCTCCACTCCGCGAGCCCCGGCGTCCCCCACTCCCGCCCGTCCCGGCCGATGATCAAGCTCTGGTACGGTCCCGTCGAGGCCAGCCAGGAGGCGCGGCGCCGGGCCCCGGCCGGTCCCATGACGGACATCGCGGTTGCGTGGGCCTGGGCGACGCCGAGGTCGGGGCCGAGCACGGTGACCGAGCCGAGGACGCCGGCCGCGGTGGCGATGCCCAGGTCGTTGACGAAGATCACTTTGAGGGTCTGCCCGGTGCGCGGGTCGCGGAGGCCGACGCGCCAGCGCCTGCCGGGGCAGGCCGAACCGCGGACCCTGACGTCGCCGCCCGCGTCGATGCGATGGTCGCCGGCTCCCGCGCCGACCAGCGCGCGGGACAGCCGTTCGAGCGCCCAGCCCCTGACGTGGCTGTCCCGCCCGGTGGCGCCGAGGGTGTCGTCCGCCCGGCGTAGCCAGGCGAAGGCCGCGTCGAGCAGGGGAGCGAGCTCCCGCCGTGGCAGAGCGGTGCGGATGTCGACGCTGACGTGCGTGCCGATGACCGTCCCGATCCGGGCGCATCCGGGGAAAGACATCACCTTTGCCTCCTTGTCGGCAGCCACGCTCGCACGGTGGGCGTATTGTCCGGCTAAGCTCTTTGCCGGAACTTGACGCTCGCGGTCCTGACCTGGGTGCCGGGCACGGCCAGCCGGGCCAGCGCGCCGCGCACATACTTCGTGAAGTGGCGGGGACCGGCCAGCACGATCTCGCGCTCGGCGATGTCGGGCACCTGGCGGCTCAGCCCGGAGGCGCTCAGCCGCTCCTTGGCCCTGGGGTCGTGCTCCTTGCCGACGACCAGCACCAGGCCGTAGCTGTCCTGCAGCTCGCGCAGCTCGTCGGTGACCCGCTCGGTCCGGTAGACGGCCACGGTGCTTCCGGCCCGGCTAGCCAGCAGCCCGCGCAGCGCCGCCGGCTCCAGGCCGGTGGCGATGAGCACGGTGCCCCTGGTCCGGCCGGCCCCGTCGTGGTTCCGGACCGCCATCACCGCGGCCACGCCGTACACCAGCAGGGCGCTGACCGTCACGGGCGAGGAGGAGGTCGAGCCGAGGTGGTAGGCGGCGAACAGCGCGCCGGCCAGGAGGCCGGCAAGTAGCAGGCGCTGTCCGGCCCGCTCCGATCTCAGGTGGTCGCTCGTCTCGCTTGCCATGCATAGAACAATGCGTGTCGAACATGAGAGCCATCTGAGTAAGGTCTAAATCATGGCTAACGTGCGGGTAGAGCGGACTGATGACGGCGGATTCCGGGCGACGAACGCCCGCGGCGCCGAGGTGCGGATGGGCAGCGGTGACGAGGAAGGCATGTTCACGCCGGTCGAGCTGCTGCTGGCGGCCGTGGGCGGCTGCAACATCGTGACCGTGGAGCCGTTGACGGCCAAGCGCGGTCATCAGCTGGTCCGGCTGGCCATGACGGTTCACTCGGACAAGGTCGAATCCAACCGGCTGGGCCCGGTGACCGTCACCTACGACGTCGAGCTGCCGGCGAAGGAGGCCGACGAGGTCTTCCGCGCCGTGGCGGCCCGGGTCCACGAGAAGTACTGCACGGTCAGCCGCTCGCTCGAAGAGGGAACCGAGGTCCGGTTGGAGATCCCCTAACTCCGATTAGAGGGATATTCGACCGCGTTATGACGCGGTCGTTGCATACAGCTCGGTAGTGTCGAAGCAGGTCGGAAGCACTGTGACCGGCCGTAAGACCTACACCGGAGCGGACGCGGAGGGGGACCGCAGTCTGCTAGTGCGGGACCGCCGTCGCTTTTGGGGGAAAGCGTCGGCCCGGACCGCCGTCGGGATCGGGGTCGGGCAGATTTTGGGGGAAACTGCCCGGCCCCGATCTCTTTTCTGTGCAGGCAGGCTCGTATCGTACGGTCTCGTGACCAAAGTTCTCATCGACTGCGATCCCGGCATCGACGACGCCATGGCGCTGGCGCTCGCCGCCGGCGCCCCCGGCATCGAACTCGTCGCCATCACCACCGTCGGCGGCAATGTCGACCTCTCCCTGACCACGGCCAACGCCCTGGCGCTCAGGGAGTTCCTGGACCTCGGCGACATCCCGGTCACCCCCGGCAGTGCCGGGGCGCTCCTCCATCGCACCGTCCGCGCCGGCGACATCCACGGCGACACCGGCCTCGGCGGCGCCGTCCTGCCGGCGCCGCTGCTCGCGGTCTCCGAGGGGCACGCGGTGGACCGCATCATCGACACCCTGCGGGCCGCGCCCGGGGAGATCACGCTGGTCGCGATCGGGCCGCTCACCAACATCGCCCTGGCCGTACGGCGCGAGCCGCGCATCGTCGAGTGGGCCCGCGACCTGGTCATCATGGGCGGCTCCTTCACCCGCGGCAACCACAACCCCGCCGCCGAGTTCAACATGCTCGCCGACCCCGAGGCGGCCGCCATCGTCTTCGAGGCGGGATGGACGGTGAAGATGCTCGGCCTGGACGTCACCCTCACCGCGGTGGTCACCTCGGCCGTGCTGGACCGGATGCGGCCACTCGGGCGGCTGGCGGAGCTGCTGGTGCCCGCGGCGCAGTTCTACGGCGCCGTGACGGACCTCGCCGGACCGGCCATCCACGACGCCTGCGCGGTGGCGTACGTGATGGACCCGTCGCTGGTCACGATGGTGCCCGCGGTGGTGAACGTGGAAGTCATCGGGGAGTACACCAGAGGGATGACGGTGGTCGACTTCCGGCTGCGCGAGCGACGGGCGAACGCGCTGGTCGCCACCGGGCTGGATGCCGGGCGGTTCTGGGATGTGGTGCTCGGAGCGTACGTAAGGCTGGCGGAGCGGCTCGGATGATCTGATGTGCGGGCAGCGTGCGGCGGCTGATACAGTTACTCGTGTTGCAGGCGCCGCTAGCTCAGTTGGTCAGAGCAGCTGACTCTTAATCAGCGGGTCCGGGGTTCGAGTCCCTGGCGGCGCACCTCGACAGAAGCCCAGCTCAGTTGAATGAGCTGGGCTTCTGTGTTTCCTGCCTCAGGCTCCCCTCACGGGAGGGTTGCATGCTTGTTAGGTATCTCCGTAGGGTGAGGCTCCCCCAGCGACATGATCGGAGCCTCAATGATCGAGCCGCCCCCGACGCTTGCCGACCAGTGGTCCCAGTGGAAGCCCGTTCCCACGATCCCCGAATACTGGCCGGGCCTCGGGAACGAGCACCGGGGGGACGGGTTCGGGATCGACCGCAGAGGCGTGAAGGCCGTTGCCGGCAAGCTCATCAAACGAGCCTCCGACGACGACAAGTTGACCTACGCATTCGGCCAGGACTACGGCCGGATGAGTGGCAAGACCTTCCACTGGAAGCTGCCTGGCGATCTCGGCGAGCTGCTCGACAAAGCTGAATTTCACATAGCCAAGTTCTGGAGAGATCTGCACGTCGAGGTCGGGATGGCCGGGTTTCTGATCGAGCGAGCCTCCACCAGATATGATCTCGCGGAGCAGCCCCTGCTCGGCGATATGTCCACCGACCGGCTCGACAAGATCCTGTTGCATCCCTCGGCCACAGTCTTGTGGACTCCTGACTCCCACTATCCCAAGGGCGAGGAGAGGCTGGAGCTTCCCGCGGCGGCCGACTACGGCGTGGACCACATGACCGCGGAGATGGCGAAGCGGGACATCGAGCACCTCCCCCGCGGCGGCGGCAGTGGCCCGGAACCCTTCGAGCAGATCGCCGGAGACCTGACCGAACTGGCGAACTCCCTGCGGAGCGGGGCGCAGGACCTGCGCGACGCCCCCTGGCACGGTGGAGCCGCCGACAACGCGCAGGGCGCGCTGCGGCAGATCTACGCGAACACCACCGCCCTGGCCGCCGCCTGCGGCGGCCTGGGCGCCGCGAGCAGGAGGTTCAAGGAAGTCGCCGACTGGTGCCGCAGAAGCTTCCAGGAGATGGAGGACCTGGATCTGGAGCGTAGTGGCGCGGGTGGGATATGGGGTCCCAGCAGCATCGTCAACGGCTGGACCCGTAACCTCCTGACCGAGGCGAACAACGAGTTCCTCGACGTCTACGGCATGATGCCCAAGCGCCTCAAGGAAGACCTGCCCGGCCTGCTCATCAACGAAGAGAACCTGGCCCAGCTGAACCGGAACATGAAGATCGACACAGAGGCCGCCAAGAAGTCGAGCCCTCCCGACGCCCACCTCGATGAGTGGCTGGAGAGGTGGCGGCCGATCGTGCGGGACCGCGAGCAGGCAGAGAAAGAGTACGGCTAGGCGGCCGTCTCGTGCCCTGACGTGCGGACCACGGCGCCTCCGCCCGGTGCCGCGGGCGGGTGGTCTATTCTCGGGCTCGTTCACGACTTGCGAGGCGATCCTTGAGCGACGAGGAGATCCGGGCGCGGCTGCGAGCCGACGACCACCCGGTAGAGCTGGAGTTCCCGCCGGGCTTCGACTACGACAGGGCCGCCGGGCGGTTCGCCGATCTCGTGGGGCGGTTGCAGGCGGCTTTCGGGTGCCGGTGCCCGCATGAGTCGCTGGGCGCGATCCAGGATGCCGCGGAGCTCGGGGCGCTGTTCGCCGCCTGCGAGCCGTTCGACGTGGTGTTCCGGCGGTGCGCGCGGTTTCCGGGGGTGCTCTACCTGGTGCCTGAGCCCGGTGCGCCGTTCCGGGCGCTCACCGGGATCGTGGCGGCCCGCTGGCCAGAGCGGAACGAGCCGTGGTCGTCGTACCCCTTCAGGCCCCGCCACGCCCGCGCCAGCGCCTCCTGGGTCGCGTCCTCGGCCTCGTGCAGCGAGCCGAGCATGCGGTAGCAGTGGGCCTGCAGCTCGTCGCGGAACGGCTCGACCAGCCGCCCGAACGCGTCGGAGTCACCCGCCCGCGCGGCGGGTAGCTGCTGTGCCACGTCGTCGCCGCGCATGCAGGACCTCACTCACCCTGACGCCGTCCCCAGGAGCAGGTTACCGATGGCGAGTCTTTGCCGGTGTCGCACGGCGGCTTGGGGGCAGCGGGGGAAGAGGACACCGGAAGAGAGGAATGGTGACATGACTGACGTTTCCGGCCAGGGCTCCCGGCCTGGCGACAGGCGTGAGGTGCTGACCAACCGCCAGGGCCACCCGGTCTACGACAATCAGAACCAGCGAACCGTGGGTCCACGGGGTCCGGCGACGCTGGAGAACTACCAGTTCCTGGAGAAGATCAGTCACTTCGACCGCGAGCGCATCCCCGAGCGCGTCGTGCATGCCCGGGGGACGACCGCCTACGGCTACTTCGAGGCGTACGGGAAGATCGGCGACGAGCCGATCAGCCGGTTCACCAGGGCCGGCCTGTTCCAGGAGGCCGGCAAGCGGACCGATGTGGCGGTGCGGTTCTCCACCGTGATCGGCGGACGGGACTCGGCGGAGACCGCGCGGGACCCGCGGGGGTTCGCGGTCAAGTTCTACACCGAGGACGGCAACTGGGACCTGGTCGGCAACAACCTGGCGGTCTTCTTCATCAGGGACGCGATCAAGTTCCCGGACGTGATCCACTCGCTCAAGCCGGACCCGGTGACCTTCAGGCAGGAGCCGAACCGGATCTTCGACTTCATGTCGCAGACGCCGGAGTGCATGCACATGCTCGTTAACCTCTTCAGCCCGCGCGGCATTCCGGCCGACTACCGGCACATGCAGGGGTTCGGCGTCAACACCTACAAGTGGGTCAACCAGCAGGGCGAGACCGTCCTGGTCAAGTATCACTGGATGCCCAAGCAGGGCGTGCGGAGCATGACCGCGGCCGACGCGGCCGTGATCCAGGCGGACGAGCTGGGCCACGCAACCAAGGACCTGCGTGACGCCATCGAGCGCGGCGACCACCCGGAGTGGGAGTTGCTGGTGCAGATGATGAGCGACGACGAGCACGCCGAGCTGGACTTCGATCCGCTCGACGACACCAAGGTGTGGCCGGAGAACGACTTCCCAGCCAGGCCGGTGGGTCGCATGGTGCTCAACAGCACCGTGGGCAACAACTTCGCCGAGAACGAGCAGATCTCCTTCGGCACCGGCGTGCTGGTCGACGGGCTCGACTTCTCCGACGACAAGATGCTGGTCGGCCGTACCTTCTCCTACAGCGACACCCAGCGCTACCGGGTCGGCCCGAACTACCTGCAGCTTCCCGTCAACCAGGCGAAGAACGCCAGCATCCGGACCAACCAGCGAGACGGCCAGATGACGTACTTCGTCGACACGGGCGGGGAATCGCCGCACATCAACTACGAGCCGTCGTTGCTCGACGGGCTGCGCGAGGCCGAATACGCCACCGTGGACGAGGAGGGGCCGGTCATCTCCGGGCGCCTCACCCGCAAGCGCATCCCGCGGACGAACGACTACACCCAGGCCGGGCAGCGCTATCTGCTGATGGAGCAGTGGGAGCGGGACGACCTGGTGAACAACTTCGTCACCATGCTCAAGCAGTGCGACCGGCGCATCGCCGAGCGGATGGTCTGGCACTTCCTGCTCGTGGAGGACGATCTGGGGCTGCGCGTCGGCGAGGGACTCGGCATCACGCCCGACGACGTCGCGGACCTGGAGCCGCTGGCCAGCCAGGACCTGACCGACGAGGACCGGGACCGCCTGGCCAAGCTCGGCAGGAACGGGCAGCGGGACGTCAACGGGCTGAAGATGACCCACTGCGTGCCCGACGAGCGGGCCGCGCACGCCGACCAGGGCTGACCGCGTCAGTCCAGGCGGCGCAGCATGGCCTGCTTGGCCGTGCTGAACTCCTCGTCCGTGAGCACGCCCGAGCGGTGGAGCTCGCCCAGCTCCGCCAGATGGCGGAGGACGATCTCCATCTCGCCGGGTGTGCTCGGAGGCGGGGGCAGCTCGGCGGGGCCGCGGGGGACGCGCGCCAGCACGGCCGCGGCGACGAGCGCGGTCGTGCCGCCGAACCGCTGGACGCCCCAGCAGACGCAGTGCAGGTCCTTCTGCGGCGGCTTGGCCGGCCCCTCGTCCTTGACCCGGAAGCGCAGGCAGCCGTAGCTCATGCCGGTCTGCGGCTTCCACTCCACGCCCACCAGGTCGGCGAGCGCCAGTTCCTGCGGCCCGGCCTCCTCCTTGACCGAGGCGGCGAACCCGGTCCACTCGAGGCGCACGCGCTCGCCGTCGAAGGTCGCGGTGCCGTCACCCGCGGTGCCCGTGATCGGCACCGCGGGGCCCGGCAGGACGAACTCCTCGCAGGGGCCGCTCGGCGTCTGCCAGACCGTCAGGGCGTCGCGGATCTCGTCGGCGAAGTATTCGGCCGCGCCGGTGCGGCCCTTGGGGATCGCCAGCCGATAGGGGTCGGCCGGGGCGGCGAGCGAGCCGGCGACCGCGTCGGTGAGCGGATCGGCCCCCTTGCGCAGTCGCAGGCGCAGGTGGCCGCCCTTGCGTGCGGGCTCGAACGTGGCGCCTGCGACCGCCTCGAGCGGTATCACCAGCTCGCCCAGCGCCTTGCGGAGCTCGTGCACCTCCCGGCCGCTGCCCGGGACGATCCGCAGGGTCTCACCGTTGAACGTCCACACCCCGTCGGGCACCGCCATCTCGGCCATGCGCACCAGCCTAGGACAGGACGCTCGGCGTCGTTACCCTCCCTTGGTAGGGAGGTGGGGCCGTGGAGGTCTTCACGAGCTGGAAGTCCTGGGCCGATGCCGAGACTCCGCTGCGCCGGGCACTGCCGGAGGCGACCGTCGAATTGCTGCGGGAGGCCACCGGGTTCGCCGTCCTGCACCACGGCGGCCAGCGCCGGCCGACGGGCGCCGCCTACCTGGAGCATCTGCTGGAGGCGCTGGAGGTCGCCGTCACGGGGGTGGGGGTGACCGAGCCGGACGTGCTCGTGGCGATCGTGCTGCACGACGTGGTCGAGGACACCGCCTGCACGCGGGAGGAGGTCGCCGCACGGTTCGGCGGGCAGGTCGCCGAGCTGGTCGGGTGGGTGACGAAACCGGAGGTCGCCGAGGGCGGGGACAAGGCGGCGGTCAAGGCCGGCTATCTGCGCGCGCTGGCGGCGGCGCCGCGCGCGGCCGTACTGGTCAAGCTCGCCGACCGGGTGAGCAATGTGCAGGAGCTGTGGCGGATGCCGGTCGAGTTCCAGCGGCGCTACCACCGCGAGACGGTGACCCACATCGTGCCCCTGGCAGCATCCGAGCCGTGGTTCGCGGCCTGGTATGCGGCCTGGCGCACGAGGTGGCAGGCGTTCGAGTGACCCATCAGCTCGGCGGGCGGAGCCGGGCCAGACGGTTGCGCACGCCGTCGAAGTGGGCGTAGACGGCCGCCACCGCCTGCGCCTTGTCCGCTGCCAGCACCGCCGCGTAGATGTCGCGGTGGCGCCTGGCCACGTCGCCCGGGGTCTCGTCCGGCGCGCCGAGGTGGTCGCGGAGCTGGTGATAGACGTCCCAGAACGCGCCCAGGAGCTGGCTGACCACCGAGTTGCCGAGCGGGCGGTAGAGCAGGTCGTGAAAGAGCCGGTCGATCTCCGGCGAGATCTCGCCCACCGATGCCTCGGCCTCCATGCGAGCCATCACGTCGGCGACGGGTGACAGGTCGACGTCGGTGCCCAGGTCGATGAGGCGCTGGACAAGGCCGATCTCCAGGATCTCGCGGATCTCGATGAGATTGGCCAGCGCGTTGCGGCTGTCCTGAAGGGTGATGCGGCTGTGGAAGGCCAGCTCGTCCACGAGGCCGGTCAGCGACATGCGGCCGACGAACATGCCGAATCCGTGGCGGATGTCGACGATGCCGACGGCCTGCAGCGCCTTGAGCGCCTCCCGGACCGAGTTGCGGCTGACGCCCAGTTCCCCCGTCAGCTCGCTCTCGGTGGGGAGAGGGTCTCCGGCCACCAGCCCGCGCTTGAGGATGAGCTCCTTGACGCCCTCCTGGGCCTCGACGGCTCGGCTCAGCCGGGGCCGCGGGACAGTGGTCATGAAAGATCCCTTTCCATTAGGTCATTGCGTAACATTCCGGAAACCTCCTGTTGACCACAACCCTGTGCCGCATCTAGCGTCCACGTTACGCACAACATAGGACATGGGATGTCCCACGTTCTACGTGAGACCGCTTCCAGCGGCCTGACGCAGGTAGCACCTTGCACCTACCCCCCGGGAGGCATCCGTGAGCTCTGAGTTCAGCCGGCGCGACTTCCTGCGTTACAGCGGGGCGACAGGCGCGGCCGCGGTCATCGCGTCCACCCTCGCCGCCTGCAGCGGAGGTCCGGCCTCGACCGGCTCCGTCGGCGCCGGATCCAACAAGGACCTGATCACCGCCGTCATCGGCTACGGCAACGACCAGAGCTGGGACCCGACGCAGACGGCCTCGGCCTTCGCGATGGCCGGCATCAACCACATCTACGAGGGCCTGCTCGACACCGACCCCATCAGCCGCGAGCCCTACCCCGCGCTGGCGACGGCCCTGCCCGCGGACGCGAACGCCACTTCGTGGACGTTCACCCTGCGCGAGGGCGCGAAGTGGCACGACGGCAAACCGGTCACCGCCGACGACGTGGTCTTCACCTTCGAACGAGTCCTCGACCCCGAGGCCAACGTGCTGGTGGGCAACTTCTTCAGGTCCTGGCTCCAGGAGGTCAAGAAGGTCGATGACCGCACGGTCGAGCTGGTCTTCAAGTTCGCCTTCCCGGACGCGGCGCCGAGGCTGACCATCGCCAAGATCATGCCCAAGCACGTATTCAGCCAGCCCGGCGCCTGGGACCAGGCCAAGGGCGGCAAGGCCGTCGGCTCGGGACCGTACAAGCTGGTCCAGCACAACCCCAAGTCCAACACCTCGTTCGAGGCGTTCGACGGCTACAACGGATCCCGCCCGGCCACGGTCAAGAAGATGAACTGGCTGACCATCGTGGACGCGGCGGCGCGGGTCGCCAAGATCTCCGGCGGCTCGGCCGAGGCGCAGATCGCCGACAACATCCCGTACGCCAATGTCGACCAGCTCAAGCAGCAGGGGCTGACCGTCGAGGGCGGCGCGGGCATGAACCACATGTTCCTGATGTTCAACACCGGGACCAAGCCGTTCGACGACGTGCGGGTGCGGCAGGCGCTGCACTACGCGATCGACAAGCAGAAGATGATCGACGTGGCGCTCAAGGGCCACGGCACCGCCTCCAGCTCCTTCCTCAACGAGGGCCACCCCGACCACAAGCGGGCCTCGGTCGTCTACGACTACGACCCGGACAAGGCCAAGGCGCTGCTCAAGGAGGCCGGGGTCGACAACCTGGCGGTCAACCTCATGGCGGTGAACGTGAGCTGGCTCGCCGACTGCCTGCCCACCATCGCGGCCTCGTGGGAGGCCATCGGCGTCAAGACCACCCTGGAGCCGCAGGACACGGCCGCGCTGTTCACCAAGATGGATCAGTTCCAGGACTATCAGGTGGTCGCGGCGGCCTCGAACCCCAACCAGTTCGGCATGGACGCCGACCTGATCCTGCGCTACAACTTCGTGGCCGGCGGCCTGTGGATGAAGTACGCGCACTTCGACGGCACGAAGGACGCCAGGGCCCTGTTCGAGCTGATGGACGAGGCCACCAAGGAGTCCGACAAGGCGGCCAAGGCCGAGAAGGTCCAGAAATATCTGGATGTGATCGCCGATCAGGCCGTGCTCTACCCCGTGGTGCACACCGAGCTGATGACCGCCTGGGATCCGAAGAAGGTGTCGGGCGTGCGGGCGCAGGCCTATCCCGGGATCAACCTCCTCCAGGCCCAGAGAGCCTGACAGGGCGCACCTGACCATGGTCCTCATCGCCAGAATGCTGCTGCGGCGGGTTCTCATCCTGGTCCCGCTGCTGCTCGGGGTCATCGCGTTCGTGTTCGTCGTGATGCGCTTCTCCAACAGCAAGCCGGAGTACGCCTACTTCCAGGGCGCGAACCCGACCCCCGAGCAGATCCACCAGTTCCAGCTGGACAACGGCCTGCTGGACCCGCTGCCGCTGCGCTACCTGCGTTTCGTCGGCGACCTCCTGCAGGGTGACCTGGGCACCAGCGTGCTCACCAAGAAGCCGGTGATCGAATCGATCATGACGGCGCTGCCGCTGACGCTCCAGCTCACCTTCCTCGGCCTGGCCGTGGCGATCGTGGTCTCGCTGGTGTTCGGCGTCACCGGCGCGCTGTTCCGCGACCGCTGGCCCGACCAGGTGATCCGCATGGTGTCGCTGATCGGGGTGGCGGCGCCGGCGTTCTGGCTGGCACTGCTGATGATCCAGTGGCTGGCGGTGGGGCAGGGCCTCTTCCCGACAGGCGGTTACATCAACCCGGCCGACTCCCTGGGCGGGTGGCTGCGCTCCATGACGCTGCCCGCCCTCTCCCTTTCGCTGCCGATCGCCGCCCAGCTCATCCGCATCATCCGCACCTCGATGGTGGAGGAGCTGGACAGGGACTATGTGCGCACCGCGATCGGCAGCGGCCTGCCGCAGATCGTGGTGATCGGCCGGAACGTGCTGCGCAACGCCCTGATCAACCCGCTGACCGTGCTCGGCCTGCGCATCGGTTATCTGATCGGCGGCACCGTGGTCATCGAGACGATCTACGGCCTGCCCGGCATGGGCCAGCTCATGATCAACGCGGTGCGCGACGGCGACCCCGCCGTGGTGCAGGGCGTGGTGCTGACGATCGCGATCGGGTTCATGGTCGTCAACCTCGTGGTCGACGTCCTCTACCTGCTGGTCAACCCCCGGCTCAGGAGTGCCGCATGAGACGAGGACTGACGGAACGCCTCTCCGCCCCCGGCATGACGTTCAGAAGGCTGCCGCCGCTGTCCTGGGTCGCGGTCGGGATCGTGCTGCTGGTCGTGCTGGCGGCGCTGTTCGCGCCGCTCATCGCGCCGCACTCGCCGTACTTCCAGGAGACCGCCGGCGGCGGCCCGTCCGCCGCGCACTGGATGGGGCTCGACAGCGCCAACAGGGACATCCTCTCCAGACTGCTGTACGGCGCCCGCTGGTCACTGATCATCGGCCTCGGCGCGACCGGCCTGGCCCTGGTGGCCGGGGCCGTGATCGGCGCCGTCGCCGCCACCTCGCGCCGCGCCGTCGACGAGACGATCATGCGAGTGCTCGACGTGATCATGGCCTTTCCCGGGATCGCGCTGGCCGCGGTGCTGGTGGCGGTGTTCGGCGGCAGCATCACGGTGCTGGTCATGGCCATGGCCTTCCTCTACATGCCGTCCGTGGCGCGGGTGGTGCGGGCCAACGTGCTGGCCCAGTACGGCGAGGACTACGTGGCGGCCGAGCGCGTCATCGGCGCCCGCACCCCGCACATCCTCGTCAAGCACGTGGCTGTCAACTGCGCGGCTCCGGTGCTCGTCTTCTGCACGGTGATGGTGGCCGACGCGATCGTGTTCGAGGCGTCGCTGTCGTTCATCGGCGCCGGGGTGCGCCCGCCCGACCCGTCGTGGGGCAGCGTCATCGCCGACGGCAAGAACCTCGTGCTGCTCGGCGGCTGGTGGGCCACGGTCTTCCCCGGCCTGCTCATCCTGATCACCGTGCTCGCGCTGAACATCCTGTCCGAGGGCATCTCCGACGCGTGGGCCGCCCCGGCCGCCCGCCGGGCCGTCACCAAGAAGGACGACGCCTTCGAGCAGGCCGAGCCCGGCTCCGGCCAGATCACCGAGCTGCCCGGCCTGGCCGAGGCCGCCCGCAGGCTGGCCGAGCGGGCCCGCCCGCTGCCTCAGGGGCCGCCGATCCTGTCGGTGCGCGACCTGCGGATCGGGTTCGACGCCGGAGTGGACATCGTCGACGGCATCGGCTTCGACGTGCGACCCGGCGAGGTGCTCGGGCTGGTCGGCGAGTCCGGTTGCGGCAAGTCGCTGACCGCGCTCACCGTCATGGGCCTGGAGCCGCGCAACGCCCGCGTCAGCGGCGAGATCATCTTCGACGGCGACGAGCTCCTGACCATGCCGCGCAAGGCGCGCAGGAAGCTGCTCGGCCACGACATGGCGATGATCTATCAGGACGCGCTCTCCTCGCTGAACCCGGCCATGTCCATCAAGGCCCAGCTCAAGCAGGTCACCAGCCGCGGCGGCCACCGCACGCCGGCCGAGCTGCTGGAGCTGGTCGGCCTGGACGCCCGCCGTACCCTGCCCTCCTACCCGCACGAGCTGTCCGGCGGGCAGCGGCAGCGGGTGCTGATCGCGATGGCGCTGTCCCGCGAGCCCAAGCTCATCGTCGCCGACGAGCCCACCACCGCCCTCGACGTGACCGTCCAGGCGCAGGTCATCGAGCTGCTGTTGCGGCTGCGCGAGGAGCTGGGCTTCGCGCTCATCCTCGTCTCCCACGACCTCGCGCTGGTCGCCGACGTCACCGACCGCGTGGTCGTCATGTACGGCGGGCAGATCGTGGAGACCGGCACCACCGCCACCCTGGTCGGGGCGCCGGCCCACCACTACGCCCGAGGGCTGCTCGGCTCGGTGCTGTCGCTGGAGTCGGGGGCCGAGCGGCTCACGCAGATCCGCGGCGTGGTGCCCTCGCCGGCCGACTTCCCGGCGGGCTGCCGGTTCGCCGACCGGTGCCCGATGGCCACGGCAGTGTGCCGTACCGACGCCCCGGCACTTGAAGGCGACGCCCACCGGCACGCGGTGGCCTGCCACCATCCGGCGGTCGTCCTCGAACCGGGCCAGGAGACGCGGGGGACTGAGCAGCATGCTTGAGCTGAAGGACGTGCACGTGGTGCACAAGGCGCGCTCCGGCGGGGTCTTCTCCCGCGACCGCGTCCACGCGCTGACCGGCGCCGACCTCACCATCGGCGCCGGCGAGACCGTCGGCGTCGTGGGGGAGTCGGGGTGCGGGAAGTCCACGCTGGCCAAGGTCCTGGTCGGGCTGCAGCCGCCCACGTCGGGGACCGTTTCGTTCCGCGGCCGGGACCTATGGGCGCTGAAGGACTCCGAGCGGCGGGCGGTCATCGGCTCCAGCGTCGGGATGGTCTTCCAGGATCCGTCCACGGCGCTGAACCGCCGCCTGCCGATCAGACAGGTGCTCCGCGACCCGCTCGACGTGCACCGGCGCGGCACCCCCGCCGAGCGTGACGCCCGCGTGCGCGAGCTGCTCGACCTGGTCGGCCTGCCCTCGAGCGTCGCCGAGGCGCTGCCCGGCCAGCTCTCCGGCGGCCAGCGCCAGCGCGTGGCCGTCGCCAGGGCGCTCGCGCTGGAACCCGAGCTGCTCATCGCCGACGAGCCCACCAGCGCGCTGGACGTGTCGGTGCGGGCCCAGATACTCAACCTGCTGCTCGACCTGAAGGAACGGCTCGGGCTGGCGCTGGTGTTCGTCTCGCACGACATCCAGACGGTCCGCAGGATGAGCGACCGGGTCGTCACCATGTACCTCGGCAGGATCGTCGAGCAGACGCCCGCCGAGGCCGTGCCCCTGGCCGCGCGGCACCCGTACACGCGGGCGCTGTTCTCCGCCACCCCCGGCCTGATCTCGCCGATCAACCCGATCCCGCTGGTCGGCTCGGTCCCCTCGGCGACCAGGCCGCCGAGCGGCTGCCCGTTCCGCACCCGCTGCTGGCGGGCCGACGACGAATGCGCCGCCGCCTGGCCCGAGCCCACGACCGACGGCGAGCACCTCTACCACTGCCACCACCCGGTGGCGGCCGGAGCCACCGACCTCCAATTGATCCAGGAGCGCGCATGACGACGTCCGATATCGCCGCATCCCCGGCGTTGACCGGTGTGATCCCCCCGGTGGTCACCCCCTTGACCCCCGACGGGGAGGTGGACGTCGCCTCGCTGGTCAGGCTGGTCGACCACCTGGTGGAGGGCGGCGTGGACGCGCTGTTCACGCTGGGGTCGTCCTCGGAGGTGGCCTACCTGACCGACGCCCAGCGCGAGGTGGTGCTGGACACCGTGGTCGGCCATGTGGGCGGGCAGGTGCCGGTGCTGGCCGGGGTGATCGACATGACGACGCCGCGGGTGCTCGCGCACGTGCGGGTCGCGGTCGCGGCCGGCGTTTCGGGCCTGGTGGCGACGGCGCCGTTCTACACGCGCACCCACCCGGCGGAGATCCGCACCCATTTCCGGGCCGTCGCCGCCGGCGGCGGAGTCCCGCTGTACGCCTATGACCTGCCGGTTTCCGTACACACCAAGTTGAGTGCCGATCTGCTGATCGAGCTGGCCGCCGAGGGGGTGCTGGCCGGGGTGAAGGACTCCAGCGGTGACGACGGTGGCCTGCGCCAGGTGATACTGCGCCGCGAGGGGTCGTTCAGCGTGCTGACCGGGTCCGAGGTGACCGTGGACTCGGCGCTGTGGATGGGCGCCGACGGCGTGGTGCCCGGGCTGGGCAACGTGGACCCGCAGGGGTACGTGAACCTCGTCCGGTCGGCGTCCCTGGGCGACTGGGAGGCGGCCAGGCGCGAGCAGGAGCGCCTGGTCAGGCTGTTCGAGATCGTCCACGTCGGCGGCACCCGGATGGGCGGCAGCTCCTCCGGCCTCGGCGCCTTCAAGGCCGCACTGCACCTGCGGGGCATCATCGACCACCCCGCCACGGCCCTGCCTCAGGTGCCGTTGAACGACGAGGAGACCGCCAGGATCGGCAAGCACCTGGCGGCGGCCGGCCTACTGTAGGCCGGCCGCTCGCCCGTGCCCGGCCCGTCAGCGCTGTTGGGCCAGCTCGGACACGTCCAGGGCGCCGTCGTTGATCAGCTTGTCGCCGAGCTCGGACAGCGCCCGCCCGGCGGCCAACTCGTCCCCGATGCCGGGCACGGCCCGGTCGTCCGGGTTGCGGCGGGCGTGCGCCACGCTCTCGTGCCGCTTGCCGTCAGCGGTGAACAGCACCGCCGTGGCCGTGGTCACGGCGTCGTTGTCGTCCTCGCTGATCCAGATCTGTACGTTCCACTGCTTGTAGTCCATGGTGACCACCTCTCACCCAGGAGCCCCTACCCGTGGGCCGCGCCCGTAACGTGGCCGCTACCTGCTGACGCCGTCGTCGCCGGGCACCAGCAGGCGCAGGTCGTCGCGGCGGGGCAGGCTCTCCCAGTCACCCTGGGAGGTCACCGCGAACGCGCCGGCCGCGCAGGCCGTCGCCAGACGCCGCTCGGCGTCGGCCCCGGCCAGCCAGTCGGCCAGCCATCCGGCGGCGAACCCGTCCCCGGCTCCCACCGGATCGACCTCGGTGACCTGGCACGGCTCCCCGCGGAGCAGTCGTCCGCCGGACAGCTCCAGCGCTCCCTGAGAGCCGAGCTTGATCAGCACATGGCGGGGCCCGAGCTCGGCCAGGGACTGCGCCAGCTCGGCGGGCCCGGCGGCTTCGGCGATCAGGCGGCCCTCGGCCTCGGTGGCGAACAGCACGTCCACCTGGCCGATCGTCTCGCGCAGCCACGCGCCCGCCTCGGCGGGCGTCCACAGCGCCCTGCGGTAGTTGACGTCCAGCGACACGGTGACACCGGCGGAGCGGGCCTCGGCGACGGCGTGCCGCACGCTCTCCCGGCAGGACGCTGACAGGGCGGGGGTGATCGCCGAGATGTGCAGCACCCGGGCGCCTCTGATGAGCCCGGGGTCGAGGTCGCCGGGGGAGAGCCGGGAACCCGCGCTGCCCGCCCGGTAGTAGCTGACCGCGATGTGGTCGGCCGTCCGCCTGCCTTTGATCATCAGGCCGGTCGGCGCCTCCGGGTCGGCGATGGCGCGCACGTCGACGCCCTCGCCCGCGAGCGTCGAGCGGATCAGGTCGCCGAACTCGTCGGCGCCCACCCGGCCGATCCAGCGGGCGCTGTGGCCCAGCCGGGCCACGCCGATGGCGACGTTCGACTCGGCGCCGCCCAGGCCCAGGTCGAAGTCGCGGGCGAAGCGCAGCGGGCCGGTGCGGCGGGCGGCGAACAGCGCCATGGTCTCGCCGAAGGTCACCAGTTCGGACACGAGGCACCCAGCTTTCTGGAGATGCGAGCAGCCGCCCCCGCCACCAGGGGCCCCAGCTCGCGCACCCGCGCGGCGGTGATCCGCGAGGTGAGGCCGGAGACCGAGATGGCGGCGGCGGCTTCGTCGTCGTGGTTGAAGATCGGTGCGGCGACGCAGCGCACCTCGGACTCGTTCTCGCGGTCGTCCACGGCGTAGCCGAGCCCGCGGACGCGCGCCAGCTCGTCGCGGAGCCTGGCCGGATCGGTGATGGTGTGGCGGGTCCGCTCCGGCAGCCCGGCCGCGACCAGTTCCTCGACCGCCTCCTCCGGCTGCCAGGCCAGGATGGCCTTGCCGACCGCGGTGCAGTGCACGGGGCTGCGGCTGCCGATGCGCGAGGCCATGCGGACCGTCGCCTCGTTCTCGACCTTGTCGATGTAGACGACGTGCGGTGGGTCGTAGACCACCAGGTGGACGGTCTCGCGCACCTCGCTCATCAGCCGGTGCGACTCCTCGGCAGCCACCGTGCGCAGGTCGAGCGTGGCGAGGTAGGCCTGGCCGAGGCGGAGGGCACCGTGCCCGAGCCGGTAGGCGCCGCTCTTGCCGTCGCGTTCGAGCAGCCGGGTCTCGATGAGCGGCGCGGTCAGCCTCAGCACGGTGCTCTTGGACAGGCCCACGGCGGTGGCGAGCTGG
The DNA here is from genome assembly GCF_037044575.1 of Nonomuraea sp. LPB2021202275-12-8. NCBI lineage: Bacteria > Bacillati > Actinomycetota > Actinomycetes > Streptosporangiales > Streptosporangiaceae > Nonomuraea > Nonomuraea sp. LPB2021202275-12-8. Next base: position 265,999 of record NZ_JBAHWD010000004.1, read on the forward strand.
GTGAGTGTCAGCCCGCCGTGCTCGCGCACATGCTCCAGCACGACCAGGGCACGCCTGAGCGAGGCGGACTGGTTACGTTCGGGCACGGTGGAAAGCTACCCGATTCGTGGATAGATGCCACAATTTGCAGCACATCGTTGTGCAATGCAGAACACGTCGCTCATGGAGTCCGCAACCCGTGCGGCGGGTCAGGATGCCTGGGCAACGGCCCCGTGCCTGCGCACGTCCGCCGCGCCGCGGCCCGGATCCTCGCGCGGCGGGCCGTCCACCTCGGCGGCGGCGGCGTCGGCGGTGGCGGAGACGTCCAGGGAGACGACCGACCCGTTGCCGTTCAGGTAGTGCAGGGTCCGCCCGTCGCCGGAGAAGTTGTAGTCGTGCCCGGGGGCTTCCAGCCTGAGGGTCGAGAGCAGCCGCCGGTCCCCGACCCGCCAGAGCCGCACCACGTCGCCGGAGGGCAGGGCGAGCAGACGGCTGTCAGGGCTGAAGGCGGGGGAGTCGGTGGCGACCGCCTGCACGGCGTCGGGTCCGGAGACGGCGTCTGATGGGACGGCGGGCTGTTCGGTGTCCGCTCCGGTGACGGGGCCGGGGATCGTCGCAGGCTTCCTGGCGTCCGATCCCCCCTTGGTGTCGGGGGTGGGGTCGCTGATGAGGGCGGGGTGGGCGCCGGCGAGGGCCAGGAGGCGGCCGTCAGGGCTGAACGCGAGAGGCGGGGCGTCGCCGTCCGGACCGGGGGCGACGTGGACGGTGCGGCTGATGGCCCGCCGCGACACGTCCCACAGCTCCACCCGGCCGTCCGAGCCGGAGACCGCCGCCCGGCGCCCGTCCGAGGAGAGCGCCACCTGCCCGCCCGTCACCTCGAACACCGGCCGGTCGTGCGAGTAGAGGGCGGTCCGGTCGCCGTTGCTGATGGTGAACGTGGCCTGCGCCGCCGGCGGCCCGGCCGAGACGGCCACCCGCCTGCCGTCGAACGTCTCGGCGTACCGGCCGTCGTCGCTCAGCGCGGTCGTGCCCGACGGCAGCGGGTAGGTCGCCAGGCGCCGCCTGCTCGGCACGTCCCAGTGCGTGACCGCGCCGCCCGCCCATCTGATCAGGCTGTCGCCGCTCAGCCGGTAGCTCGCGTGGAAGTCCGCGGCTGGGTCCGTGAACACGCCGGGCTCCGGCAGCGACGCCGACAGCGCGGTCCGGGCCTCGGTCTGGCCGCGCCCGTCGCCGGGCTCCAGGGCGCCGGCCTCGGTCTGGCCGCGCCCGTTGCCGGGCTCCAGGGCGCCCTTCACGGCGATGGTGGCGACGCTCACGGCCAGCGCGACGGAGGCGGCCAGCACCGCCACGAGGGGCACCCGCGCCCACCGGCCGCTCCCCGGGTACGCCGGCTTCCGCCGGGTGCCGTGCCGGGTCCCTCGTCGGCTGCTCGTGCGCGGGATCGCCTGCGGTCGTCCGGCCCGGCGGGCTCGCTCGTCGGTCGTCCAGGCGCGGAGCCTGGGCCAGGCCCTGTAGAGGGCGGCGCTCACCGGCGCGACCCCGTCGCCGCTGACGGCCACGAGCGTGCCCACCTCGGTCTGGACGGAAGGGACGCGGACGCTGCGCCGCACCAGCAGCCCGGCCTCGGTGAGGCGGGCGAGAGTGCCGTGCTCGTCGTAGGCCGCCGAGCCGTCGGGTGGCCCGTCCAGCAGGCCGAGCAGCAGCCCTGGCAGCTCGTGCCGCTGCAGTAACGACAGCGTGGCGTAGACCTCCTCGGCGACCTCGCCGAGCCCGCGCGGCCCGGCGGGCCCGTCCGGCGGGCGCAGCTCCGGCGCCGGCTCGACCAGCAGCTCGCGGGCCGCGGGACGGTCGGCGGGGTCCTTGGCGAGGGCGCGCCCGACCAGGTCGCGCAGCGGGGCGGGCAGCATGCTCACGTCGGGATCGGCCGCCAGCAGCCGGTGCATGACCTCGCCCAGGCTCTCGCCGCGGAACGGATCCTCGCCGGTGGCCGCGTACAGCACCAGGGCGCCCCAGGCGAACACGTCGGCCGCCGCGCCCGCGAGCTGCCCCGTGAAGACCTCGGGCGCCAGGTAGGTGTGGGTGCCGCCGACCGCGCCGGGCCCGCCGACGCCGATCACCTTGGGGCCGCCGCTGGACAGCAGTACCTTGTCCGGTCTCAGGTCACGGTGCGCCAGCCCGGCCGTGTGCAGGGCGTCCAGCGCGGACGCCACGGCGGTGGCCAGCGCGAGGAGGTCCGCGCCGGAGTAGGGGCCGTGCCGCGTCACCGCCTGCCGCAGGTCCGGACCGTCGGCGAACTCGCTGACCACGTAGGGGACGGGGGCGTCCAGCCGGACCTCGACCACCTCGGCCAGGTGGCGGTGCGCCACCTGGCGGATCGGCGTCCTGCGGCCGCGCGGCACCGTGACCGCGAACCGGCGGCCCCGCTCGTCGTAGGAGTCGTAGACGACCCCGCGTCTGCCCGTGCCGAGGCGCCCTGCCAGCCAGTAGCCGCCAAGCTCTTCGGGATCACCGGGCACCATCATCGAAGGCTTAGACGCACGTGGGCGGAGATTGGTTGGCACCTCAGGACGCCACAGGCCCCCCGCGCGCCTTCGGGGAGCCCGTGGATGATGATCATTATGGCAGGGTTTCGGATCTTGACTGCCATTCGGTCCGCAGCACTGACATGAGCACCGAGTCGTGCCACTCGCCGTCCCAGAGGAGCGCGTCGCGGAGCACTCCCTCCTCCACGAACCCCGCCTTCTTGTAGACGTGCTTGGCCCGATCGTTGAAGGAGAAGACGTCGAGGCTGATCCGGTGCAGCGGCGTCGTGCCGAAGGCGTGCTCCAGCACCAGGGAGATCGCCTCGGTGCCGTAGCCCCTGCCGAACGCGCGCGCGCCGATCAGCGCGATCCGCAGGTTGCACGACAGGTTGGCGGCGTCGAGCTCGTTGAGCACCACCTCGCCCACGTACTCGTCCCGCGCCATGATCGCCAGGTCGAGCCGGTCCTCCTGCTCGGCCCTGGTGGCGTACCAGCGGCGGCTCGCCTCGGCGTCGATCTGCCCGTGGGAGCCGGTCAGCCGCCGCACCTCGGGGTCGGTGACCAGCTCCTGCAGGCCCTCCGCGTGCTCGGGACCGACCGGCCGCAGCGTCACGAGCTTGCCCACCAGCGTGGGTTTGTAAGCGAACATCGTCCCTGGTTATCAGCCGTGATCGGCGGTGGGCAATCCCATTTCCCGCAGGACCGCGTGCAGCACCGCCTCGGGGCTCATCGAACCGACGTCATAGGTCAAATCGCTCACCTCCTGGAAATAGCGCCCGCGGCGGGCCCGCATGGTGGCGGGGGAGAAGTCGGGGCGGTGCGTGCCGGAGCGCATCCGTTCGGCCAGGATGTCGTCGTCGGCGTCGAGCCAGATGACCAGGGCGTGGCGCAACACGGCCCGCGCGGCGGGGTCCTCCAGGGTGCTGGCCGCGGCGGCGATCACCTTCGGTTCGCCGGCCAGCTCCTCCATCAGGTGCTCGGACTCGCGGGCGTGCAGCGTGTCGACACCCTCGGCGGCGGCGATCTCGGCCGCGCTCGCGCCGTAACGCTTCCTCATGAAGGGGTCGCTGTCGCTGAACGGCAGGCCGAGGGACTCCGCCAGCAGCCGTCCAACGGTCGTCTTACCGCTCCCCATCAGCCCGATCACCACGATTGGTTTGTTTTTCCACATGTGGATAGAGGTTCCTCGTGCCAAGGAGGTAAATCAAATGACCATCGCCGGAAGCATCATCCTCATCATGCTCGGTGCGATCCTCACGTGGGCCGTCGAGTTCGAGCTGGCCGGCCTCGACATCAACGTCGTCGGCGTGATCCTCATGCTCGGTGGTGTCGTGGGGCTGCTGTTCGGGATCTACCGGATCAGTGTCACGCGCAGGGCCGTCGGCCCGATCGACGAGCCGGTCGTCCGTCACGAGATTTACGAGGAGCCCGAGACCCGCAGGACCACGGTCTACGAGGAGCGTCGTCGCGTCGACGAGCCCCCTCTGTAAGCCGGACTAACCCCCATCGAAGGAGGTGAAAACCGACATGCCGGCAAGTCAGGAACTGCCGTCCACCATCCGGCGCTCCCCTAAGAAGGCGCAGGACACGTGGATGAAGGCGCACGACTCGGCCGTGCAGGAGTACGGCGAGGGCAGGCGCGCTCACATGACGGCCTTCGCCGCGCTTAAGCACACGTTCGAGAAGGTCGGCGACCACTGGGAGCCGAAGGCGAAGAAGGGCCCGTCGGACAAGGGCGCGATGGACCGCTCGGGCCGGACCGCCGAGGGCGTCAACGCCAACGCGACCAAGGAGCACCTGCAGCATGTGGCGGCGGAACTCGGCATCCGCGGCCGGTCGACGATGACCAAGCAGGAGCTCGTGGAAGCCATCAAGAAGGCCAATCGGCGGGCCACCGCGAAGGCCCGCCGCTGACCCACCCGCTCACAGCAACCGCTTGACCGCCGCGACGACAGCGTGGCGGTCAATGCGTGCGTCCGCGAGTTGTTCCTCCGGTGTCGCCGACCCGGGCAGCCCGTGCACGGCCAGCTTCACGACCCTCGGCCCGAGCTCGCTCACCGCGTCCAGCACCGCGTCGCCCAGGCCGCCCTCGGGCCGGTGGTCCTCCACGGTGATGAGGTTGCCCGTCGTGGTCGCGGCCTCCACCAGAGCGGCGGCGTCGATGGGCTTGATGGAGTACATGTCCAGCACGCCGACCTGGATCCCCTCGCCTGCCAGCGCGTCGGCCGCGGCCAGCGCCTCGTGCACGGTGATCCCCGCGGCGACGATCGTGGCCCGGTCGGACGACGATTGGCGCAGCACGCGCGAGCCGCCCACGGGGAAACGCTCGCCCGGCTGGTAGATCACCGGTGTCGCGCCCCGCGTGGTGCGCAGGTACGACACCCCGAACAGGTCCGCCATCTCGGCGGTCAGAGCAGCGGCCTGGTTGGCGTCACACGGGTAGAGCACGGTGCTGCCGTACACGGCCCGCATCATGGCCAGATCCTCCAGCCCCATCTGCGACGGCCCGTCCTCGCCGATCGACACGCCCGCGTGCGAGCCCACCAGGCGGATCGACGACTGGCTCACCCCCGCCATCCGGATGAAGTCGTGCGCCCTGGTCAGGAAGGCGGCGAAGGTCGCGGCGTACGGGATCCAGCCCCGTACCGCCATGCCGACGGCGGCGCCGACGAGCTGCTGCTCGGCGATGAACATCTCGAAGAACCGCTCGGGGAAGGCCGTGGCGAACCCCTGGGTCTTCGTCGAGTCGGCCACCTCGCCGTCGAGGACCACCACCTCGCCGCGGGCGGTGCCGAGCGCGACGAGCGCCTCGCCGAACGCGGTCCTGGTCGCGACCTCGTCGCCGGCCTTGAACTCGGGCAGCGTCAGCACGCCGCCCGCGAACCGGTGCGGCTCGCCCCGGCTCTGCGGGTGCTGGATCTCGATGGTCATGCTCCGCTGCCCGCCCAGCTCCTCGACCGCCCGCTCCGGGTCCTTCAGCGCCTTGCCGTGCGCCCCCTCGCGGTTCTCCACCTCCAGGACGCCCTCGCCCTTGCGGGTCTTGGCCAGGATCACGGTGGGCCGCCTGCGGGTGTTGCGCGCGTCACCGAGCGCGAAGTCGATCTGGCCGGCGTCGTGCCCGTCGATCTCGACCGTGTGCCAGCCGAACGCCCCGAACCTGCGCGCGTACGCGCCGACGTCCCAGCCGTGCCGGGTGGGGCCGCGCTGGCCGAGCCGGTTGACGTCCACGATGAGGGTGAGGTTGGCCAGCCCTTCGTTGCCGGCGTGCTCGGCGGCCTCCCAGATCGACCCCTCGGCCAGCTCGCTGTCGCCGCACAGCACCCACACCTGGTACGGCATGTGCTCCAGGCGCCCGGCCATCGCCACGCCCACCCCCACGGGCAGGCCCTGACCCAGCGATCCGGTGGCGACGTCCACCCAGGGCAGCCGCGGGGTCGGATGGCCTTCGAGCCGGCTGCCGCGTTTCCTGAAGGACAGCAGCTCCTCGTCGCTGACCACGCCCGCGGCCTTGAACAGCGAGTACAGCAGTGGCGAGGCGTGCCCCTTGGAGAAGATCAGGTGATCGTTCGCGGGGTCGTCCGGCCGCCCGAAGTCGTAGCGCAGATGGCAGGAGAACAGCACGGCCATCAGATCGGCGGCCGACATCGACGACGACGGATGACCGGATCCGGCGGCGGCCGACGCGCGCACGGAGTCGACGCGCAACTGAGCGGCCAGCTCGCTCAGGAACCGGTGATCGCGTTCAGGCATCAGCCCCTCCTAGACAGCACCACGGCCGCGGCGGTCACACCTGCGGCCAGCGCGATCGCCACCTGGCGCCGATGCTGGGAGAGCCAGAGCTGGGGGCTGCGCGCGTGGCTGCGGTCGTCGAAACCGCCGTGCGCGCCGTAGTCCCGCGACTCGTCGGCCGGCTCCCACAGGTTGGAGACGCCGCTCGGGGACTTCTCGGTGGTCTGTTGCGCGTCGATGCCGGTCCTGGCGAGATACCGGTCCACGAGGGCGGGCGCGATGCGCTGGGCGAGCAGGGTGGCGGCGGTGGTGGCGCCGACCCAGTACTCCTTGCGCTCCGGGTGCTCGGCCGCGTAGACGATGCCGCGGGCGGCGACCTCCGGCTGGTAGATGGGCGGCACCGGTTGCGGGTGGCGGCGCAGCTTCGACAGGACCCAGTCGAACTGCGGCGTGTTGACCGCCGGGAGCTGGACCATGGTGATGTCGATACCGCTGCCGTCCGCCAGCAGTTCCGTACGGACGGACTCGGTGAAGCCCTTGACCGCGTGCTTGGCGCCGCAGTAGGCCGACTGAAGGGGGATGCCGCGGTAGGACAGGGCGGAGCCGGCCTGCACGATCGTGCCGCGGTCGCGGGGGCCCATCAGGTCGAGGGCGACCTTGGTGCCCCAGACGTAGCCGAGGTAGGTGACGGCGGTGGTGCGCTCGAACTCCTCGGGCTTGACGTCGGTGAACCTGGCGAACACCGAGGAGAACGCGACGTTGATCCACACGTCGATGGGGCCCAGGTCGGCCTCGATGCGCTCGGCCGCCCGCCGCACCTGCTCGTAGTCGGCGACGTCGGCCTCGTAGACCTGCCCGACACCGCCGGCGGCGCCCACGTCGACGGCCGCCGCGCCCAGTCCGGTCGTGCCCCGTGCGATGAGGGCGACTTTGGCTCCCTTCGCTCCTAGCTCGCGCACGACGGCGCGCCCGACGCCGCCGCTCGCTCCGGTGACGACGACCACCTGTCCGTGGAGGGTATGTGGTGGCATGGGGGAATCAGCCCGCCTCTCCGATGTCACGGTCCTTCTGGCGACGTACGGCCAGCACGATGTCGATGACGGTGACGATGGCCGCGACGATCGCGATGCCGGTCATCACGGGCGCACGGGAAATGACGCCGAGCACGGCCAGCGCGAACAGGAACACCAGGATGAAGGAGCCCACCCTGATGTGCGCCACGTCGCGCGGTGTGGCGGGCACCATGGCATGCCCCCTGTCCGAACGCTCTTCCCAGTCCCTGTCTTCAGTCATGTGGCCCACCTGCCCCTACCGTTTGCCGCCTAACGTGGCGGGTAGCCCGGCGGGCGTGTCCGAGTTGCGGCCGAGTGACCAGAACGAGCCGGGGATCGTCCGGCGTCGTCGGGGGCGTGGCTTCAGCTATCACCACCCTGACGGCTCGCTGGTGCGCGACCGGGCGACCCTGGACCGGATCAAGGAACTGGTGATCCCGCCCGCCTGGACCGACGTGTGGATCTGCGCCTCCGCCGAGGGGCATCTGCAGGCGGTCGGGACCGACGCGGCGGGGCGCAAGCAGTACCGCTACCACGACCAGTGGCGGCAGGAGCAGGACGAGGCGAAGTTCGACCGCGTCCTGGAGCTGGCCGAGAGGCTGCCCGCGTTCAGGAAGACCGTCGACGAGCAGCTCAAGGGGCGCGGGCTGACCAGGCAGCGGGTGCTGGCCGCCGCGGCACGGCTGCTCGATGTGGGATTCTTCCGCGTGGGCGGGGAGAGCTACGACTCCTACGGCCTGGCGACCCTCCAGATGGAGCACGTCACCTGCTCCCGCGGCGCCATCACCTGCTCCTACCCGGCCAAAGGCGACATCCCCCGGGAGATCGAGCTGGCGGACGAGGGCGCCTGCCGGGTGATCCGGTCGCTCAAGGCCCTGCGCACCAGCGGTGACCTGCTGCGCTACCGCAACGGCCGCGGCTGGGTGGACGTGCGCAGCGAGGACATCAACGACTACCTGCACGAGACCGTCGGCGACTTCACCGCCAAGGACTTCCGCACCTGGCACGCCACCGTCCTGTCCGCCGTGGGGCTGGCGGTGTCCAAGGAGGCGGCCACCGAGGCCGCCAGGAAACGGGCGGTCGCCCGGGTCATGCGGGAGGTCGCCGACTATCTGGGCAACACCCCGACCGTGGCGCGGGGGTCGTACGTGGACCCGCGGGCGATCGAGGCGTACGAGCGGGGCAAGACCATCGCCGCCGCGCTGACCGAGCTGGGAGCCGACGCCGACTATGGGCAGCTCGCCACGCACGGCGCGGTGGAACGGGCGGTCATCCGCCTTCTTCGCGCCGTTTGAGCGGTTCGTCCATGGGCATGCGGCGACAGGAGAAGGAGGCAGCGATGGAAGCTCCGCAGTACGTCGCGGCCCGCGTCCAGCAGGCGCTGGCCGAGGACACGCGCACGAACGAGCTCGGCATCCGCGTCGACATTCGCGGTGACCAGCTCTTCCTGCGTGGCCAGGTGAGCGAGTCCGAGCAGAGGGACAGGCTCGGCGAGGTGGCGCGCGAAACCGCCCCGGCCCTCTACGTGCACAACGAGATAAAGATCGTCGATGTCACCGAGCCCGGGGAGGACGAGCATCTTGACTGACCTGCGCATAGCGGCCGTAGGAGACATTCACCTGGGCGAGGACGCCCGCGGCCATTACCGGAAGCGACTGACGGGCATCGAGGAACGTGCCGACGTGCTGATGCTGGCGGGTGATCTGACCCGGCACGGCACCCTCGCGGAGGGACAACTCGTGGCGGACGAGCTCCGCGACCTGCCGGTGCCGGTCGTCGCCGTGCTCGGCAACCACGACTACCACTCCGACCTGCAGCACCAGATCGCCGGCGAGCTACGGAACGCCGGCGTGATCGTGCTCGAAGACGACGGAGTGGTGGTGCAGTGCGGCGGGACGAAGCTGGGCGTGGTCGGCGGCAAGGGATTCGGCGGCGGGTTCGCGGGCAAGTGCGCCAGCGAGTTCGGCGAGCGTGAGATCAAGGACTTCGTCCGGCACACCCGCAACATCGCCGAGGCGTGGAAGGTCGCGCTCAAGGAGGTCCAGGCGGACCACCGTGTGGTGCTGTCGCACTACTCGCCCATCAAGGAGACGCTCGAGGGCGAGCCGCTGGAGATCTACCCGTTCCTTGGCAGCTATCTGCTGGCCGAGGCGGTCGACACGGCGGGTGCCGACCTCATCCTGCACGGCCACGCGCACAAGGGCAGCGAGAAGGGCATGACCCCCGGCGGGATCCGGGTGCGCAACGTCGCGCTGCCGGTGATCGGCAAGGCCTACGCGGTCTACTGCCTCAGCATGGACGAGTAGATCTGGCGCAACGCGACACGGCCGGCTCTGTGCGAGCCGGCCGTGTCGCGTTCGGACCGTTGTCAGCAAACTTTCGTTATGAACGCCCTTCCCGTGCCGAGGGGAAGGGCGGTAAGGCAACGTGATCCACTGGGCCGCTCTCGGGCACCGGCCCAGTGGAGGGACGGGTGGGGCGGTCGCCGCCCCTACACATTGAAGATGCTGACGCCTCCAGGCCCCACGAGGAACCCGAGGACGATCAGGACGATTCCCCAAAGGAGATCGCGACGGGCCAGAATCACATAGATGCCGGCGATGACGAGGATTACCGCGATGATCCAGAGCAAAGTAGCCATGCGTCTGCAACTGCCCGTGTGATTCGGCACTTAACATGTTTTCCCGCTCGGCGGCGATAAGTGGGTGCCGGATGACGACATTCGGTCACTTCCTCTCCTGTGAGGACCATGGCCACAGGAGCTGGTCAGGCAGGCCAAGGCGGCGGAACGCGCAGGGTTCGAGGCGCTGTGGATCTCCGGTCACTTCCGCTCACCACGGCCGTGACGTGCCCGCTCATCCGCATCCATCCGGCGGTCATCGCCCAGGGCACGCCACCACCGCAACGCCTGTGGCCGCCCACGCAGGGCATCGAGGGGGAGGCGTCGCAGATCCTGCCGTGGCACTTCGAGCGGCTCGCCGAGGCCGTCACGGAGCAGGACGCGTTCTTCGACTTCTACCGTGCCAGGTGCTGCCGATGGTCGCTAGGAGGCCGACTTCATCAGCTTGGCGTAGGCCAGCTGCAGCCAGTCGGACGCGGCCACCGCCGTCATCGCCGCGCCGGCCAGCCGGGTGGCCCTCGGCGCGAAGACCAGGCCGATGGCGTAGCCGGTGGCCGCCCACTGGGCGATGCAGAACGGGCAGCTCAGCAGCTCGCCGACGGTGTTGAGAGGCTTCTCCTTCAGCTCGGCGGGCCCGCTCACCCCTTCGTAGCGGGTGAAGGGCGCGCGGATCGGGCTCGTCACCGGATCCTTGGCCAGCAGCCGGGCCACCTTGTGCGTGCACGCCGCCATCAGTGCCACGTCCATCAGCCCGATCCGCTCCGGCGGGCGGCGTCCGGTCGCGGCCGCGGCGGCCACCGCGGTGGCCACCACGCCGCCGTACACGCTCAGGATGCGGACGTAGGTACGCAGCGGCCGGTCGTGCTCGCCCTCGTACTCCCGCTCGGTCTTCTCCAGGAAGTCGGTCATGAGGGCTCGCGCTACCCGGGCACCTTAGCTCTAGTCGCCCACCGCACTCCACAGCCATGATCCCAACGCCTATTCGCCGAGCGTGAGGGTAGCCCGACCCCATGAGCAGCCATAGCCATGAGGTCACTGACGCAATCCTTGACACGCTCAAACGCGCGAGCTCCGGGCTGAAGGACGCCGGGGTGAAGTTCGCTCTGGCGGGCGGATGCGCGGCCTACGCCAGAGGCGCCGCGCCCTCCCTGCACGACGTGGATTTCGTGCTCACCGAGCATGACGTGCCCGCCGCTCTGGAAGCGCTGCGCGGGCTGGGTTTCAAGACCGCCAAGCCGCCGGAGGACTGGCTGGTCAAGGCCTTCGACGAGGGCAAACTGGTGGACCTGATCTTCAAGGTGTCCGACCAGCCGGTGACCGACGAGCTGCTCGACCGGGCCGAACCGATGAAGGCGTCGGCCGTCATCGTGCCGGTGCTGGAGGCGACCGACCTCGTCGTGTCCTGGCTGCTGCCGATGTCCGAGCACGCCTGTGACTACGGCGCCCTGCTGCCTCAGGTGCGGGCGCTGCGCGAGCAGGTGGACTGGGCGCGGGTCGCCGCCGTGACCGCCCGCTCGCCGTACGCCGCGACGTTCCTCACCCTGCTCGAACGGCTGGGTGTGCTGGACGGCCCGGTGGAGCCTGCCGGGGACCCCGCCTGGCCGTAACCCCTGGGGACCGGGCCGCGCCAGTCGGGCGCGGCCTTTTTGCTGCCCTTGCACCACTTGCAGTGATGCGTACAGCGGTTGTCAAAGCCGCCGCAACCACCCTCGCGGATCCTCCAGGTGACACGAGGGGGACCCCATGAGACCCGCACCCGCGACTCCCGGCAAGGACAGGCTGTACGAGCTCGACGGGCTCCGGCTGCTGGCGGCGCTCTTCGTGGTCCTCTTCCACTACACGTTCTCCGGCTGGGCCGGCGGCACGAGCCCGGTCGCCTTCGGGGCCGAGAGCGCCTGGTCCAAGTACGGCTACCTGGGCGTGGACCTGTTCTTCGCCATCAGCGGGTTCGTGGTGCTGATGAGCGCATGGGGGAGAGGGCCTCGCGACTTCCTGGTGAGCCGGGCGGTGCGGCTCTACCCGGCGTACTGGGTGGGGGTCGCGGTCACCGCGCTGGTGACGGTCCTGGTGGGGCAGGGGCTGTTCGCGGTCACCCTCCAGCAGTTCGCGGCGAACCTGACGATGTTCCAGGCGGTCCCCGACGTGGCCAACGTCGACGTCGTCTACTGGACGCTCTGGACGGAGATGCGGTTCTACCTGATCATCCTGGTGCTCACGTGGGTCGGGATCACCGGGGCCAGGGTGATGGCGCTGCTGTGGGGCTGGCTGCTGCTGACGCTGGGGGTCGAGGCCGGGGTGTTGCCGCCGGCAGCGGACCTGCTGGTGCAGTCGGAGTTCTCGCACTACTTCATCGCCGGGATGGCCCTGTTCATGATCTACAGGTCCGGGGTGGACGGGCACCTCGCGCTGCTGGTGCTGCTCTGCCTGGGCAACGCCGTCTACCGGGCGCTCGGCTACGCCGAGGCCGTCGGCGCGCGCTACTCCGTCGAGTACGACCCCGTGATCATCACGGTGGCGGTCGTGGCCATCTTCGCGATCATGACCTTGGTGGCGTTCCGGGTGACCAGGCCGCTGGCGAGGCCCTGGCTGGTCACGGCCGGCGCGCTCACCTACCCGCTCTACCTGCTGCACGCGCACATCGGCTTCATCGCCTTCGACCGGATCGGCGACGCCGTCAACAAGTACGTGCTGCTGTTCGGCCTGGTCGCGGTGATGTGCGCCGCCGCCTACGCGGTCCACCGATTCGTCGAGCGGCCCCTGGCCCCCCGGCTCAAGCGGCTCGCCACCGGCTACAGGGCGCCGGTCATCGCCTGAAGGCCGCCGCGATAGAGTGCACCTCGTGCCGCGATTTCTCCCGTGTTCCCCGCCGCCCGCCCAGTAGCGGGCGGCATCTCCTGATTTTCCGGGTCTGACAGATCCGAGGGTGGCTGCTGCCCGCACACCGGGCCCATTCCGACCACTCCACTCCGGAGCAATCTGTCATGACCGATCTGTCGACCCGGCGTGCCACCCTGTACGTCGCGACGGCCGCCGCGGCCTGGGGCACCGGCGGCGCCGCCGGCTCCCTGCTGTTCGCCTCGGGCGGACTCGACCCCCTGGACGTCTCCTTCTGGCGTTACCTGCTGGGCGCCGCCTTCCTCCTCCCTCTCAGCAAACCCCGCATCTGGCGAGTCAACCGGCGCGTCGCGCTCGTGGGCATCGGGATGGCCGTCTATCAGACCGCCTACTTCGCCGCCATCGCCGAGTCGGGGGTGGCGGTCGCGACCGTGGTCACCATGGGGGCGACCCCGCTGTTCACGGCCCTGGGCAGCCGGTTCCTCCTGGGTGAGCGCCTGGGCGGGGCCGGCCTGCTCGCCCTGGTGACGGCCTTGACCGGCCTGCTCCTGCTCACCGGCGAAGCCGCCGTCGGAACGGCCGGTAGCGCGCCGGCCGGGGTGGGGCTGGCTCTGCTGTCCGCCGCCGGGTACGCCGCGGTGACCCTGTTCTCGCGGCGGCATCACGACGACCCCGAGGGGACGGCCGTCGGCGGGTTCGTCGTGGGCGCGATCTGCCTGGCCCCGTTCGCCCTGGCCGGCGGGATGCTGCCCGAGGCGAGCTGGGAGAGCGTGGGGCTGCTGCTCTATCTGGGCGCGGTGCCCACCGCCCTGGCCTACGCGCTGTTCTTCCGGGCGCTGACCGCGCTGAGCGCCACCACCGTGTCCATCGTCTCGCTGGGCGAGGCCGCCGGCGCGGCCGTGCTCGGCGTGGTGCTGTTCGGCGAGCGGCTCACGCCTGTCGCCTGGTTCGGATGCGTGCTGTTGCTGCTCGCCATGATGGCCCCGGCGGTGCTGACAGCCGTGGTGACAGCGGTGGCCAGGGCGAGGCGGGCGCGGGCGGATTAGGGGGCCGGGGAGCGGTGTGGCGATCGGGCGCGCCGTATGGGTTAGGGTCCGTACGGCGACGCGTGCCGTACCGTCGCTCCGCTCCCCGAGCGGCACGGAGGGAACGGTGCCGCCGGAGCGCGCGTTGGAGGAACTGTGGCCTCGATTACAGCAATTGTCAGGAACCTTCTGGACCGCCCCGGCGGCGTGAACCTGAGCCCGTACCACAAGACCGTCAAAGCGGCGGGCGGCAGGGCTGACCGGGTCGGCGGGCTGGACGAGCTGCCCCGGCCGGACATGGGCGACCTGGCCGAGTTCTGCGCCATCGCGCGGGAGGCGGCCGACAGGACCCTGGGGCTCAGGCCGTACGACGTGCAGTTGCTGGGGACCCTCGCCCTCCTCGACGGGAAGGTGGCGGAGATGGCCACCGGTGAGGGCAAGACGCTGTCCGGGGCCATGGCGGCGGCGGGATACGCGCTGCAGGGCAAGCGGGTGCACGTGATGTCCGTCAACGACTACCTGGCCCGGCGCGACGCCGAGTGGATGGCCCCCTTCTACGAGGCCATGGGGGTCAGCGTCGGCTGGCTCGGCCAGGGCTCCACGCCTGAGGAGCGGCGGGAGGCGTACTCGAAGGACGTCACCTACGGGCCCGTCAGCGAGATCGGGTTCGACGTGCTGCGCGACCGGCTGCGGACCGACGCGAGCGAGATCATCGTGCCGGCGCCGGAGGTGGCGCTGATCGACGAGGCCGACTCCGTGCTCGTGGACGAGGCGCGGGTGCCGCTGGTGATGGCCGGGGCGTCCGACGCGGGCAGCGCGGTGCCGGAGATGGCCGTGCTGGTCAGGCAGCTCATCAGGGGCTACCACTACGAGATCGACGAGCAGGCGCGCAATGTCTATCTGACGCCGAAGGGCGCCGAGAGCGTCGAGAACCTGCTGGGCATCGAGCTCTACGACGAGCACGAGCCCGGCACGCTGATCGAGCTGAACCTGGCGCTGCACGCGCACGCGCTGCTCGCCCGCGACGTCGACTACATCGTGCGCGACGGCAAGGTGCAGCTGATCAACCCCTCGCGCGGCCGGGTCGCCGTGCTGCAGCGCTGGCCCAACGGGCTGCAGGCGGCGGTGGAGGCCAAAGAGGCGCTGCCGCCCAGCGAGAAGGGCGAGATCCTGGACTCGATCACCGTCCAGGGGCTGATCAGGCGCTACCCGCGGGTGTGCGGCATGACCGGCACGGCCGTCGCCGTGAGCGAGCAGCTCGGCGAGTTCTACGGGCTGAAGGTCGCGGTGATCCCGTCCAACAGGCCGTGCGTCAGGAAGGACGAGCCGGACCGGATCTACCCGACCGTGCCCGACAAGGACGCGGCACTGGTCGAGGAGATCCAGGAGGCGCACGCCACCGGCAGGCCCATCCTCATCGGCACGCTCGACGTGGCCGAGTCGGAGAACCTGGCCAAGCTGCTGCAGCGCCGCAACCTGCAGCCGGTGGTGCTCAACGCCAAGAACGACGCCGAAGAGGCCGCGATCATCGCCAAGGCTGGCGAGCGCGACGCCATCACCGTCTCCACCCAGATGGCCGGGCGCGGCACCGACATCCGTCTCGGCGAAGGCGTCGCCGAGCTCGGCGGCCTGTACGTGATCGGGTCGGGCCGCCATGCCAGCAGTCGCCTGGACGACCAGTTGCGCGGCCGGGCGGGCCGCCAGGGCGACCCGGGCGGCTCGGTGTTCCTCGTCAGCATGCAGGACGAGCTGATCACCCAGTTCACCCCGGACGAGCGCCCGCCGGGCGCGGACCCCGACGGCCTGGTGCGCCATCGCCGCGGCGCCTACCTCGTCGGGCACGCCCAGCGGGTGGCGGAGGGCGTCAACCTCCAGATCCACCGCAACACGTGGCGCTACACCCGGCTGCTCGAGCAGCAGCGGGAGCTGATCATGGAGTGGCGCGACAAGGTGCTGCACGGGGACGCGGCCGCCAAGGCGCTGGCCGCGGCCGACCCCGAGCGCTGGGAGTCGATGCCGGAGGCCAGCCGGGAGGAGACGGCCAGGCAGATCGTGCTGCACGCGATCGACCGCTGCTGGACCGAGCACCTGGCCTTCCTCACCGACCTGCGGGAAGGCATCCACCTGCGCGCGCTGGGCCGGATGAGCCCCATCGACGAGTTCCACCGCGAGGCCGTGGCGGAGTACAAGTCGCTGCTGACCGAGGTGGAGCGGCGATCGCTGGAGTCGTTCGAGGCGCCGGAGCCTGATCTGAAGCGGCCCGAGGCGACCTGGACCTACCTGGTGCAGGACAACCCGTTCGGCACCGAGTGGGAGCGGATTCTCAAGCGGGTCGGCTCCGGGGCACGTCCTTCGCGTACCTGACAGGAGATGGCAGGTACGCCTGCGAGCATGGGCTCATGACAACCAAGGCGAACCTCATAGCTTTCACCATCGACTGCGCGGAGCCCAGGAAGCTGGCCGAGTTCTACCACCAGGTGACCGGATTCGACGTCCAGTACGCGGAGGATGAGTACGCCGCCGTCGGCGACGGCACCACGAACATCTACTTCGGTCGCGTCCCCGACCGCAAGCCGGTGCGGTGGCCGAGCCCCGACAAGCAGTTCCATCTCGACTTCCGGGTGCCGGACGTGGAGCGGGCCGTCGCCGACTACCTCGCCATCGGCGCCACCAAGCCCGAGTTCCAGCCCGGCGTCACCGACGAAGGCGTGGGGTGGATCGTCATGCAGGACCCCGAGGGCCACCTGTTCTGCGTCTGCCCGGAGAAGTCCTGACACCCAATTAGCCGGGATTCTGCCCCCGGAATGGGCCTAAAGGATGATTCGAGTGCATTGCTTCCCCTCTAAGCTGGAGTAATGCTCTTGGAAGGACCTCTGCCCCTGCGTGGGCGCCCATGACCTGGGTCGGCGTGCTCATCGCCCTCGCCGGCGCGCTGGGCTACGCGCTCGGCGCGGCGCTGCAACAGTACGAGGCGGTGGCGGAGGGCGCCTCGTTCAGGCTGGTCAGGCGCCCCCGCTGGTGGATCGGCGGCATCATCGGCTTCACCGGCGCCAGCCTGCACGCCGTGGCGCTGAGCTTCGCGCCGCTGGTCGCGGTGCAGCCCATCAGCGTGGCCACGCTGGTCTTCGCGGTGCCGCTGGCCGCGCTCATGTACGGCCGCAAGCCGTACAAGGCGGAGATCCTGGGCTCCATCGCGGTCGCCGTCGGCCTGCTCTGGCTCATGATGCTGGTGCCGCAGCACCACGTCACCCCGAGGCTCGGCAGCGGCGCCGCCCTGGTCTTCATCGCGGTGATCGGGGTGATCGTGCTGGTCAGCCAGCTCGCCGCCGCCAGGACCCGCGGCCCCGGCAGAGCGCTGCTGCTGTCGATCGGAGCGGGCGCCGTCACGGCGAGCGTGTCCACCTTCGTCCGGGTGGTCGGCGGCGGCATGGAGGGCGACTGGGGCCGGCTGCTGCACTGGTTCACCCTGGCGGTGCCCGTCCTGCTGATCTGCGCGGTGATCTTACTGCAGCGCTCCTACGCGGTCGGCTACTTCGGCATCGCCTACGCCGGCGTGCAGGTCATCGACCCGATCACCTCGGTGCTGGCCGGTGCGATCCTGCTCGGCGAGCCGCTGCCGACCGGCTCGGCCACGGCCGTGCCCGCGCTGCTCGCGGCGGCGCTGACCATCGGCGGCACGATCACGCTGGGCCGGCTGGCTCCCGACCACTCCAAGTCCGCGCCGGTGGCCGCCAATCCAGAAGCTCGTTCATTGACCGCAGCATCAGATCGGGCGTGAGCCGCGCGGCCAGCGACATCCCTCTGTCGCGCAGGGCCACGGCGACCGGGTTGCGCAGCTTGGTGATCTTGCAGATCGACATGGACCTGCGCACCACCTCCGCGGTCCGCCGCAGACGGGCCTCGGTGTAGGCGGCCAGATCGCCGCCCGCCAGGCCGGCGAGCACCACCGCGTCCTCGATCGCCTGGCAGGCCCCCTGGCCGAGGTTGGGCGTCATCGGGTGGGCCGCGTCGCCCACTAGCGCCACCCGGCCGGAGTGCATGGCGGGCAGAGGGTCGCGCAGATAGTAGAGGTCGTTGCGGAGGATCCGCGCGGGGTCCGCGCCGCGCAGCAGGGCCGGGATCGGCTCGTGCCAGTCCCCGAACCTGCGCAGCAGCTCCTCGCGCTCGTCGGCGTGGACGGCGCCGGCGGGTGACAGGTCCGTGGCGTAGAAGTAGACCAGGTCGTCGTTGATGGCGTGGATGCCGAACACGGTGCCCCTGCCCCAGCTCTCCGAGCTCTGGATCGGCAGGCCGCGCCTGGGCACGAGCCCGCGCCAGGCCGTCACCCCCGCGTAGACCGGCGCCGGATGCCCGGGGAAGAGCGCGGCGCGCACCGGCGAATGGATGCCGTCGGCGGCCACGACCAGATCGGCCCGCAGCTCGCCCGTGCCGGTGCGGACGGTGCCCGTGGCGGCGTCCACACCGGTGACGGCGGTGTCCAGCCGCAGGCGCTCCCGGCCGAGCGTGTCCGCGAGCAGGTCCACCAGCGTCGCGCGCAGCAGCATGACGACCGAGTCCCCGTAGAGCTCGCGCACCTTGACTTCGGTGGTGTGCGTGAGCCAGCGACCGCCGGAGGCCCGGATGCCCGCCTGCCCCTCCAGCGCGGACAGCTCGCGCACCGCGTCGCCGAGCCCCAGCGTGTCGAGGGCGCGCAGCCCGTTGACCGCGATCGCCAATCCGGATCCGACCGCCTCCAGCTCGGAGGCGCGCTCCAGCACGCTCACCTCCCAGCCCTCGCGGTGCAGGGCGATGCCGGCGGCCAGCCCGCCGATGCCCCCTCCGATCACTACGGCCTTCGCCATGTCCAGCTCCTTAACTACGCCTGTAGTGCGACCGTACTACAGCCGTAGTGTGGACTACAAATGTAGTATCGGTGCCCGTGAAGCGTTCCGAGGCCGTCGCCGAGGCGGCGATCACCTTGCTGGCCGAGCGGGGCATGCGCGGCCTCACCCACCGCGCCGTCGACGAGGCAGCCGGCCTGCCACCGGGTTCGACGTCCAACCTCGCCCGCACCCGCGCCGCACTGCTGGAGCTCACCCTGTCGCGGCTGACGGAGCTGGAGGAGCGCGTGTTCGCCGAGATGATGACCGGCGGCCGCCCCGCCCTCGGCGACCTGCCCGGCCAGATGGCGAAGGTGCTCCAGATCCAGCTGCGCGACCACCGGCGCACCCTGGCCCGCTACGAGCTGGCCCTGGAGGCGACCAGGCGGCCGGAGCTGCGCAGGATCTACGACCAGGCCGGCCGCCGCTTCCGCGACCCGGCCGTCGCCCTGCTCACCGCCGCCGGCTCCCGGGATCCGGTACGGCACGCGCGCCAGCTCGTGGCGTTCGGCGAAGGCATCATGTTCGACGCGATAGCCGGAGCGGGGTCCGAGCCATCGCTCGACGAGCTCCGCGTGGCCATGCGCGAGCTGCTGGCGGGCATGCTCGACGGTCAGCCGCAGAGCTCCCGGTAAGGCAGCTCGGGCAGGTGCCGCTGCCACTCGGCGGGTGACAGCGCGCCGTACCTCTCGCAGACCGCCGCCGCCGACAGCTCCGGATCCTGGCGACCGGCGGGATGCGCCAGGTCGACGGTGAGAACCGTGCCGCGCCCGGCCAGCACGCGCAGCCAGCGGCCGTCCGCGCCGATCGCCGCCTGCGCGGGCCGGTCGGTGCCGGTCGCGGACACCTGCCGCTCGGCCAGCAGCGTGCCGTCCGCGACCCGCCAGGCCCGGACGCGGTCGCTCCCGGTGCCGGCCAGGATCCGCCCGTCGGCGCTGAAGCTCAGGTAACCGGGTGACGGCTGGAGGCGGAAGGGCAGCGTCGGCACCCCGTCGAGCCGGTAGATCTGGATGCCGGTCTCCTCGGCGATCGCCACCCGCTCGCCGTCAGGTGCGAACGCCGCGTACTCCCACGGCATCCTGTCCAGCCACGGCCGCTCGGTGGTCGCACCCGTGTCGAGGTAGCGGACGTGCGAGGCCCGGCCGGAGAAGACCAGCGCCACCCGGTCGCGCGGCCCGGCGACGGCGTACTCGCCGACGAGCGTCGCCCGCCCGGCACGCAGATCCCACGCCCAGCGTTCGCCGGACTGGCGGGCCGCCGCGAACAGCAGCCCGCCGCCCGGGCTGAACCACGCCGCCTGCTCTCCCGGCGCGCCGAGTCCCCGGCCGAACGGCGGCCCCACGCCCGCGGTCGAGGTCGTGTCCCACAGGTAGGACCGGTCGACGCCCACCATCGCCAGCGTCCGCCCGTCCGGCGACCAGGCCATCGCCCGCACGTTCTGGGCCGGTCCGCCGGCCTCGGCCACCTGCTCGCGGCGGGCGAGGTCGAAAACCCGCAACGTCCCGTCGGCCAGCGACGCGAGGCGGCCGCCGTCGGCGCTGAGGGCGTGCAGGGACCGGTCGGTGGCGTGCGGGTCGGCGAACACGTCCACCGCGGGATCGGCCGCCGAACCCTCCAGAGCCCTGCGCGCCTGCTCCACGGGCGCCAGGCTCCAGGCGGCCAGGCCCAGCTTGCGGGCCGTCACCGGATCGGCCATCCGCGCCGCCTCCGCCCTGGACGCCGCCACCTTGGCCATCGCCTGCTCCAGCCGCCCGTCGGCCGCGCCGCCCTGCCACACGAGCACGACGGCGATCGCCGCCGCCACCAGGGCCGCCGTGACGGCCCTGCGCCTGCGCGCCCGCCTGCGCGCCAGCGCCCGCCCCGCGTCCAGGAACGCCTGCTCGGTGGCGCTCAGCGTGAGGTGCCGTCGTCCGCCCGCGGCCCACGCCAGCGACCGGTCCAGCGCGCCGTCGAGGAACAGGTCCGCGTCCCGCCGCCCGTCCTCCTCCCACCTCCGCGCCGCCCCGGCCAGCTCCCGGTGTACGCCCAGCCCGCCGCGCTCGGCGTCCAGCCATTCGCGCAGGCGTGGCCAGGCTCGCAGGAGCGCCGCGTGCGCGATCGTCGTCGAGCCGTTCCCGGCGGTGTCCAGCACTCCCGCCTCGCCGTACGTCTTGAGCACCCGGTCGATGGCGGCGGCCTGCTCCGGGGCCCGGCCCGAGAGCAGCCCCTCGCGGGTGGCGGGCCGCCGGGTGTCCGCGCCGTCGGCGGCGACGCCGATCAGGCGCAGGAACACCTCCGGCACCAGGGCCTGGTCGGGCAGGGGGAGCTTGAGGTAGAGGTCGTCGGCCCGCGCGCCGAGCGGCGGGTCGTCGACCGGGTCAGGGGGCAGCAGCCGGCCCTGCTGGGACTGGGGGGCGTCGAGCAGGGATAACAGGAGCTGGCGGGCGCCCGGCCGATGGGGCGGGTCCTCGTGCAGCGCGGAGGTGATCAGCTCGCGCAGCCTGCGGTCGAGTGGCGGGTCCGCGCGGACGCGACGGGAGTCGCGCTCCCCGGTCGCGGGGTCCCGGCGGGAGCCGTAGGCGGCGTAGTGCAGCAGCCTGCCCCAGGCCAGCACATCGCCGGGCGGGCCGCCGCCGTCCGCGCACGGACGCGGGCCGATCACCCGGGGCCCGTCCGCGCCGATGAGGACCCTGCCGGGGGTGAGCCCGCCGTGCGTCGCTCCCGCCTCGTGGATGGCGGCCAGCGCGGTGGCCGTGGTGGCGGCCAGGCGGTAGAGGTCGTCGCCGTGGTAGGGGCCGTGCCGCTCCACGATCGAGCGCACGCTCACGCCCTCCACGTACTCGCTGACCAGGTAGGGGACGTCTCCGTCCAGGTCGCAGGCCACCAGTCTGGCCACGCGCAGGGAGCTGATCCGCCGGGCCGTGGCGGCCCAGCTCGCCAGCCCCTCGTAGTCATCGGGCGGGTCGAGCAGGGTGAGCGCATAGCGGCCTCCCGACTCGTCGTACGCCTCGCGCACGCTCCCGCCGAGCCGGGCGCCGAGCCAGTAGCCTCCCAGCCGTTCGATGACCATGCGCGCCTTTCGGCTAACGGATCAGGCGGGCCCTGTGATCCGGCCACTCCTCTACGAGGATGCCGAAATAGACCGTGTCGCGCCAGGTGCCGTCGGGCCTCCTGCGCTGGCGCCGCAGCGTGCCCTCGTGCACGCCGCCGATCCGCTTGATCGCGTTCTGGGAGCGTACGTTGAGGACGTCGGTCTTGAGGGCGACCCGGTTGTAGCCGAGCTTGTCGAAGGCGTGGTCGATCAGGAGCAGCTTGCAGCTCGTGTTGACGGCCGAGCGCCAGCAGGCCCTGCCGTACCAGGTCCAGCCGATCTCGACGCTCTCGTCGAAGCCGGGCACGTCGATGTAGGTCGTCCAGCCGACGGCCCTGCCGCTCTCCTTGAGGATCACGGCCAGCGGGATGTGCTTGTCGTCCTCCATCAGGTAGCGGACGGTCCGCGCCAGGTCCTCCTCCGTGCGGGGCGTCTCGGCGGGCAGCCAGCGCCAGACCTCGTCGTCGCCGCCCGACGCGGCGAACAGGTCGGACAGGTGGTCCATGGTGAGCGGTTCCAGGCGGACGACATCGTTCTCGAGCACGACGGGCGCGGGCAGGTTGGCGGTCATGACGTGACCTTATGAGGCGGTGTGGGGTCACGATGATGTCCACATGGGCGGTTTTGTTGGGAACCACCTGTCGACACTCATACCGGCCGGTCGGTAGGCTCACGGCATGGACTTCGCCTTCGACGCTGTCACCGAGGACCTGCGGCAGCGCCTGCTGCTGTTCATGGACGAATGCGTCTATCCGGCCGAGCACGCCTTCGAGGAGCAGGCCGCGAGCAGCGGCTGGAGCGCTCCGCCGCTGATCAACGACCTGAAGGACGAGGCCAGGCAGCGCGGCCTGTGGAACCTGTTCCTGCCCGGTGACCACGGCGCCGGGCTGACCAACCTGCAGTACGCGCCGCTGGCCGAGATCATGGGCCGCAGCCCGCACCTGGCTCCGGTGGCCACCAACTGCGCCGCGCCCGACACGGGCAACATGGAAGTGCTGTCCATGTTCGGCAGCGAGTGGCAGCGCAAGGAGTGGCTCGAGCCGCTCCTCGACGGCGAGATCCGCTCGGCGTTCGCGATGACCGAGCCCGACGTGGCCTCCTCGGACGCCACCAACATCGCCACCTCGATCGTCCGCGACGGTGGCGAGTTCGTCGTCAACGGCCGCAAGTGGTTCATCTCCGGCGCGATGAGCCCCGACTGCAAGATCTTCATCGTCATGGGCAAGACGGACCCGGAGGCGCCCAAGCACCGCCAGCAGAGCATGATCCTGGTGCCCCGCGACACCCCCGGCATGCGGATCGAGCGCGGCATGCACGTCTTCGGCTACAGCGACGCCGACCACGGGGGGCACGCCGAAATCGTCTTCGAGGACGTCCGGGTGCCGGTGGACAACCTGATCGGCGAGCAGGGCGGCGGCTTCGCCATCGCCCAGGCCAGGCTCGGGCCGGGCCGCATCCACCACTGCATGCGGCTGATCGGCATGGCCGAGCGCGCGGTCGAGCTCATGTGCCGCCGCGCCCTGAGCCGGACCGCGTTCGGCAAGCCCGTCGCCCAGCAGGGCGTGATCCAGGACTGGATCGCCGAGTCCCGCATCCGCATCGAGCAGCTCCGCCTGCTCGTGCTGAAGACCGCCTGGCTGATGGACACCGTCGGCAACCAGGGCGCCCACACCGAGATCCAGGCCATCAAGATCTCCACCCCGATCACCGTCGAGTGGATCCTCGACAAGGCCATCCAGGTGCACGGCGCGGGCGGCGTCTCCCAGGACTTCCCGCTGGCCGGCCTCTGGGCGGGAGCCCGCTCGCTGCGCCTGGCCGACGGTCCCGACGAGGTGCACAAGCGGTCGCTGGCCTACCGCGAGCTGAAGAAGTACATGTGACGACAGGAGCTGGAGTGGATGAGACACAGCTCAAGGAACGCATCGCCGCGTTCCTGAGCCAGAACGACCCGGCCGGCGACCGGCTGGAGTTCCTGCGGGCCAGGTTCGACGCCGGGCTGGCATGGGTGTGGTTCCCCGAAGGGCTCGGCGGGCTGGGGATCTCACGCGACATGCAGCAGATCGTCGAGCGCGAGCTCGCCCACACCCCGCAGCTCGACGGCGGCGTGCAGGGCATCGGGCTGGGCATGGCCGCGCCCACGATCCTCGCCTTCGGCACGCAGGAGCAGAAGCGCCGCTTCCTCAGGCCGCTGTGGACCGGCGAGGAGATCTGGTGCCAGCTCTTCAGCGAGCCCGGCGCCGGATCCGACCTCGCCACCCTCGGCACCAGGGCGGTCAGGGACGGCGGCGAGTGGATCGTCGACGGCCAGAAGGTGTGGACCTCGGGCGCCCACCACGCCAGCTGGGGCATCCTGGTCACCCGCACCGACCCCGAGGTGCCCAAGCACCGCGGCATGACCTACTTCGTCTGCGACATGCGGGCGCCGGGGGTCGACGTGCGCCCGCTGCGGCAGATCACCGGTGAGGCCGAGTTCAACGAGGTCTTCCTGACCGGGGTGCGGCTCTCCGACGGCCTGCGGCTGGGCGAGGTGGGCGACGGCTGGCGCGTCGCCCAGACCACTCTGATGAACGAGCGCGTCGCGATCGGCGGCGCCCCGGTGCGGCGCGGCGGCGGCATGGTCGGCACCGTGCTCTCCACCTGGCGCGAGCATCCCGAGCTGCGCACGCACGACCTGCACCAGAGGCTGCTGTCACTCTGGCTGGAGGCGGAGGTGACCCGCCTTTCCGGGGCGCGGCTGCGCGAGCAGCTGGCAGCCGGGCAGCCCGGGCCCGAGGGCTCCGGCATGAAGCTGTCGTTCGCCAAGCTCAACCAGGCGCTGTCCGGCCTGGACGTCGAGCTCAGGCGCGACCTCGGCTACGACGACTGGGCCTTCCGCCGCTCGGAGACGGTCGACTTCTACGGCCGCGGTCCCGGCTACCGCTATCTGCGCGCCAAGGGCAACTCGATCGAGGGCGGCACGTCGGAGATCCTGCGCAACATCATCTCCGAGCGGGTGCTGGGCCTGCCCTCCGAACCCCGCATCGACAAGGACGTGCCCTGGAAGGACTTGCCGCGATGACCCTTCTGTACTCGGAGGTCGAGGAGGAGCTGCGCGCCGCCGTGCGCGACCTGCTCGCCGACCGCTGCCCGCCGTCCGCCGTGCTCAAGCGCGCCGAGTCGCAGGCCTACGATCTGGACCTGTGGAAGACGCTGGCCGGAGAGATCGGCGTGGCGGGTCTGCTCATCCCCGAGGAGCACGGCGGGGCCGGCGCGTCGGCCAGCGAGGTGGCGGTGGTGCTGGAGGAGCTGGGCCGGGGCGTCGCGCCGGTGCCGTTCTTCACCAGCTCGGTGCTCGCCACCCACGCGCTGGTCCGGGCGGGTGCGGGCGAGCTGCTCGGACGGCTCGCCGACGGCAGCGCGACGGCCGCGCTCGTGGTGTCGTTCGCCGCTTCCCCGTACCAGCCCTTCAGGGGTGCGTCGGTGCGGGTGGAGGACGGCGGGGCGCGGCTGTCGGGCACGGTCACCGGCGTGGCCGGGGCCGAGGTCGCGGACCTGCTGCTCGTGCCGGTGGACGGCGGCCTCTACCTGGTCGAGGGGGCGGAGGTGCGGGTCGTGCCGTCGTTCGACCTGACCCGCCCGGTCGCGACCGTCACGCTCGACGGCGCGGCCGCGACCCGGGTCGGCGACGTGGACCTGAGGGAGGTGCTGCTGTTCGGCGCCGGGCTGCTGGCCTCCGAGCAGTACGGCGTGGCCCAGTGGTGCCTGGACACCACGCTGGCCTATGTCAAGGAGCGCCACCAGTTCGCCCGGCCGATCGGCTCCTTCCAGGCGATCAAACACCGGCTGGCCGATCTCTGGCTCGACGTGGTCAGGGCCAGGGCGGCGGCGCGCAACGCCGCGGCCGAGGGCTCGGAGGTGTCGGCGGCCGTGGCCCAGGCCTGGAACTCGGGTGTGGCCGTGCGGATGGCCGAGGAGGCGCTGCAGCTCCACGGCGGGATCGGGATGACCTGGGAGCACCCCATCCATCTCTATCTCAAGCGCGCCAAGGCCGGCGAGATCGCGCTGGGGACGCCGGGCGACCACCGGGAGGCGCTGGCCTCACTGGTCGACGTGCCCGGACCCGAGGGAGGTCAGCAGTAGGTCGGCGAAGTGCTTGCCCACCTGGGCGCCGGTGAGCGGCCCGTCCGCGTGATACCAGGTGCCCAGGTGGTGCACGGACCCGAAGAAGTAGTCGACGACGATCTCCGCCGGGACCCGCTCGCTGAAGACGCCGTCGCGCTGGCCTTCCAGCACCAGGTCGCGGAAGCGCTCGTGATAGCGGCGGCGCTCGGCTCGCACGCTCTTGCGGGTCTCGGGCGCGAGCAGGTGCATGGACCGAAAGAAGATCTTGGAGTCGTCGAGGTTGGCCGTGGTGGTCTCCACGACGTCGGCCGCCGCCCGGTGCAGCCGCTCGACGACCGTGCCGCCGCCGTCGGCGATCTGCGTCAGCCGGTCCATCTGCATCCGCAGCACGCGGCCGTAGATCTCGTGCAGCAGATCATCCTTGGAGTCGAAATAGTGGTACATGGCGCCCTTGGTGACGCCGGCGGCCACGACGATCTCCTGGACCGAGGTGCCTTCGAAGCCCTGCTCGGCGAACAGCCGGGTGGCCTCGCCCAGTAGCCTCTGGCGTACCGGTTCTTCCTTCACTGATTCCCCCTTGGTCACGTACAACAGCATACCGACTGGTCGGTCGAGCGTCTCGATGCTTCTCCTGGGGGTACCAATTCCGTCACCTTAGGCTCGCCTTGGTTCCAGATGGGGTATCTCTTGACCGGCGAGGGATCTTCGGCGTGGCAGATCCTGGTTGACGACGACTCATTCGGGGAGTTTGCCGTGCCCGGTGGCTCTATCTACGTGCAGCAGGACGAGAAGTTCACAGGATCGTCCCCGCAGTGGTGGTACGAGAAGTTCTGGCGCGAGGACGCCCAGAACCGCAGGAGGTCCAGGGCGGTCAAGGCGGCGGCGGGGTTCGTCGCCGGATTCGCGCTGGGCCTCCGCTTCGACCTCCCCTACTCCGCCCTCTACGGGCTGCTGCTGGCGGGCCTCGTGGCCGCCGGCGACTGGTGGCTCGACTGGCGTTCCTTCCGTGCCACGGCCGTGTGGCGGGGCCGCCGGCGCGGCGAGGCGATCACCGGCAGGCTGCTGCGCCGATCGCTCGGCAGGCGCGGCTACCGCGTGCTCGACGGCCGCGCCATCAGGGACCAGGCCTCCATCGACCACCTCGTGATCGGCCCCGGCGGGGTGTGGATCGTCGACAACGAGTCCTGGAGCCCCGACACCGAGATCGCCACCTACGGCGGCCGGCTGTTCTTCGGCGAGAAGTACGGCACCAAGGTGGCCAAGCCGCTGGTCGAGACCGCCGCGGCGTTCGCCGAGCTGCTGACCCGCGAGACCGGCGTCAAGGTCACCATCACCCCGCTGCTGGCCGTGCACTGCGGCATGATGCCGCGCGGCGGCTCGCTCACCGTGGAGGGCGTCACCCTGCTCAAGCCGCGGCTGGTGGCCAGGAGCATCAGGCAGACGGCGACCGCGCGGCTCGACGAGACCCAGATCGAGCTGCTCGCCCGCACCGCGGCCCGGGAGCTGCAGCGCGTCTAGACGATGCTCTCGATGAACGCGGTGAGCTGGGTGACGTTGCGGCACTCGTGCATGGGTATGACCGTGCCGTAGTCCGTGGCGATCGAGTCGCCGGTGTCCCACTGCTGCCTGGGCTCGGGGTTGAGCCAGTACGCGTGGCGGGCCCGGCCCACCAGTGACTTCAGCACGTCCAGGGCGGGCGGCTGGTAGTTGGAGCGGGCGTCACCGAGGATCAGCAACGAGGTCTTCGGGCCTATCGCGTCACCGTAGCGCTCGGCGAAGCCCTCCAGCGAGTGGCCGTAGTTGGTGCGGCCGAAGCGGACCATGTCGGCCTCGTTCGCCAGCCGCGTCATGGCCTCCACCACGTCGGCGCCGGGCACGAAGAAGCGGGTGATCTCGTCCACCGTGTCCACGAAGCCGAACGCGCGCACCTTGGTGAACTGCTCCCTGAGCGCGTAGGTGAGCAGGAGCGTGAAATGGGCGAACGACGAGACCGAGTCGCTGGTGTCGCAGAGGATCACCAGCTCCGGTTTGTGCGGCCGCGGCGGCTTGAAGTGCGTGGTCAGCGGGACGCCCCCGCTCTGCAACGAGGCCCGCATGGTCCTGCGGAAGTCCAGCCGCCCTCGCCGGCCGCGCCTGTGCTTGATCGTCAGCCGCGCGGCCAGCCGCCTGGCCAGCGGGTACACCTCCCGGCGCAGCCTGGCCAGGTCCGCCTTGGTGATGCGCAGGAAGTCGAGCTGCTCCAGCGGGGGACGCACGGCCGAGCGGGCGATCCGCTCGATGCCGGAGTCCTCGGCGATGCGCCGGCGCACGTCCGTGGCCACGGCCTCCTCCAGCCGCCTGGTGTTGGCGGTGACCCGCTGGCGGGCCGTCTTCTCCGCCAGCCCGCCGCGCTCCTGGCCGGCCAGGACCTCCCGCAGGATCCTGGCCATGAGCGTCTCTGGGGACAGGGCGCGCAGCACGCTGTAGGAGAACCAGTTCTGCCTGCCCGGTCCCGCCTCCTGCCTGCCGAAGCGCTCCACCATGGCACGGGCGAACTCCCGCAGCTCGGCGTCGGTGCTCCCGGTCAGCAGCCGGGCCAGGTAGTCGCGCAGCTCCTCCAGGGGCGCGCTGTCCAGCTCGGGCCTGCCCTCGGTCTCGGCGCCGGGGCGGACCCCGTACAGGCCGGTCGTCGAGGCCGGGAACCACAGATCGAACAGCACGTCGAACCCGGGCCGGTAGGACGGCTTCTTGACCAGCGTCGCCGCGTAGGCGGCGCGCAGCGACTCCCGCTCGGCCAGGTCGATCACCCGCAGCGCCCGCGCGGCGTCGAGCCCCTCGGCCAGCGACACGGGCAGCCCCGCCTCGCGCAGTGCGTGCACGAAGCCGACATGTCTATCGACGAGTGACATCTACCCCTCCTTGAGGCTTCAGGCGCTGGGGAGCCCGAGCTCCTTGACCGCCCGTACCTGGTCGGAGGCGTGCTTGAGCACCACGCCGAGCGTCCCCGCCACCGTCGCCTCGTCCAGTTCGTCGCGGCCCAGAGCCAGCAGCGTGTTGGCCCAGTCG
Organism: Nonomuraea sp. LPB2021202275-12-8; assembly: GCF_037044575.1. Lineage (NCBI taxonomy): Bacteria > Bacillati > Actinomycetota > Actinomycetes > Streptosporangiales > Streptosporangiaceae > Nonomuraea > Nonomuraea sp. LPB2021202275-12-8. The sequence continues at coordinate 294,836 of NZ_JBAHWD010000004.1, forward strand.
ACGGTCTCGGCCACCGACGGCGCCTTCTTCAGCTCCAGCGCCCGCAGCGTCGCCACGGTCCTGGCCAGCTGCTCGGCGAGGTCGGCGCGGATCGTCGGCACCTGGCTGAGCACGATGTCGCGCTCGCGCTCCGGCGTCGGATACTGGATGTGCAGGTAGAGGCAGCGCCGCTTGAGCGCCTCGGACAGCTCGCGGGTGGCGTTGGAGGTCAGCACCACGAACGGCTTGCGGACCGCCACGATGGTGCCCAGCTCCGGGATCGTCACCTGAAAGTCCGACAGCAGCTCCAGCAGGAGGCCCTCGACCTCGACGTCGGCCTTGTCCGTCTCGTCGATGAGCAGCACGGACGGCTCGCCGGACCTGATGGCCTTGAGCAGCGGCCGCTCCAGCAGGAACTCCTCGCTGAAGATGTCGTCGTCGGCGCTGGTGGCCTGGATCCGCAGCAGCTGCTTCTTGTAGTTCCACTCATACAGCGCGCGGGCCTCGTCGAGCCCCTCGTAACACTGCAGTCTGATCAGCTCGGAGCCGGTGGCCTGCGCGACGGCCTTGGCGAGCTGCGTCTTGCCCACTCCCGCCGGCCCTTCGACCAGCAGTGGCTTGCCGAGGGCGGCGGCCAGGAACACCGAGGTGGAGATGGCGTCATCGGAGAGGTAGTCCACGGCGGTGAGCCGCTCGGTCACGTCGGCGGGCGAGTCGAACATCTATGCTCCTGTCTGCGGGCCGAACTTTATTCTAGCGGTTGACGTGCGACTCATGCTGATTCGACCAGGATGCTCAGTGCCGGTATATTCCTTGCTGCACGGCGCGCCGCTAGCTCAGTTGGTTAGAGCAGCTGACTCTTAATCAGCGGGTCCGGGGTTCGAGTCCCTGGCGGCGCACCATCGTAGAAACCCCAGTTCAGTGCGCTGAGCTGGGGTTTCTTGGTTCTCGGAGGGTGTAGCGCTTCAAATCTCGTGTACGTCCTCTGAGCTGGACCTCCTCTGGGGCCGCTACGCTGCTCCGGTGGTACTCGTTGATCGCTCCTCCGAGTAACTTGCGGCGTTCGATCCGACCTTCCAGCGGCACCGCGACATGCTCATCGTGATCAGGTGGCAGCTGCCCACGCGCCTGATGCGGCCGATGACTGTTGTAGTGAGCGAGATATTCGTTCAGGTCCTTGCTTGCCTTGGGGCGACCAGATCGGTTCGGGAACGTCCATGCGCCTTTGATCAGACGACGATGCCAGGCCAGGAGGGTGCCCGGAGTGACAAGCCGATGAGCTCGCAGCATCGTCGGCAGGAATGGGACCAACGCCGCCAGCATCGCTCGATCAACCCAGTCCAGCTTCGGCCGGGACCTGACGCTTCAGCACGGCCACCTCATGCCGGAGCACCATGATCTCGACCTCCTTGGGATTTGAAGCAGTACGAGCCGGTGCGGGGATCACTGCCTCATCTGGTCTGCCAGCGGCGGTTCGCGCGGGAAAGTGAGCGTGCGTCCGAGTAGCCGAGACGCCGCGCGAGGCTGTTGAGGTTGGCGGGCCGCATGCGGTGGAACTCCGATCGCCGTACGCGATCGAGTTCTTCCCGCCAGGTGGTGCCGTGGGCGGCGAGCCGCCGTTGCAGGGTGCGAGGGCTTGTCGCGAGACGCGCGGCAACGGCGTCGATGGTGGGGCCTGTCATCAGCGAGTCCCGTAGTAGCTGGCGGAACTGGTCCAGCCATGTGGTCCTCACCGGCAAGGGCGGAAGGTTCTCGGCCTGGTAGCGCAGGATCGTCGCCAGCAGCGAATCGGCCCCGAGGAGGGGCAGATCCAGGTCGGACTTGCGCATGGTGACGGCGTCGGCAGGAGCGCCGAAGTCCACCTGGTCGGTCTGGAAGAACGCGTGGAACGCGGCGTGATGTCGAGGTGCGGGCTGCCGGAGGGCGACCCGCACCGGGTTGACGGGACGACCGGTGGCCGTGCGCGCGCGGCTGAAGGCGCCGGCGATCCCGAACTGCATGGCCAGGTCGGCGCCGCGCCCTTCGCCGGTGTTGAGATGGACGGTGAAGGAGATCTCTCGATCGGTCTCTTCGGCGGGCTCGAATCGCCAGTTCGTGCTGATGGTGTTCATGTACGTGCCGGTGGCCGCCATGCCGTCCCAGAGTGTGGGAGCGGTGATGAACAGGTAGTCGTAGAGGCCGAGCGCGCCGACCACGTAGCGTTCGGCGATCATCAGGGCGATATCGCGATGTCCCACACCGTGCTCGACGAGTTCCCACGCTCGCAGATAGCGGTCGCCGCTGATCCTTGCGTGATCGGTACCGAGCGCCCACACGGGAATGCCGGCCTGCCGTGCTATCGGCTCGGGGTCAAGATCTGAACCGCTGATGATGAGCCTGGGAAGCAGTGCGAGATCGAACCCATCCACAGGCTAAGCCTGGCAGCACCGTGGCGCGGTTTACCACCAGGTTGGCGTGATTTGTCCTATCCAGCTCCGGGCGCCGTCCTTGATCCTCTTCTTAATCGCGACACGGGGGAGTGAAAGGAGCCTGATGTCCACCGCCAACGCCGCCCCAGCCGCTACCGTCACTTCGCGAACTGCCCTCTGGGGCCGGCTCGCGCTGGGAACGGTCGCCAGCGCCGTTCTGTTCACCGTTGCCTGGATCGTGCTCAGCTTCATCAGCGATGGCTACACCATCGACGGCGACCACATCTCGCCGTATTCCAACCTCACCCAGCCCATCAGCGGACTGGGCATGGGCGACACCGCCCCATACATGAACACCGTGTTCGTCCTCAGCGGACTGCTGCTAGGGGTCGGCTTCCTCGGCTTCTTCCGGGCCATCGAGGGAGGACGCACGATCAGGCGCGTGTTGGCCTCGATCGGCCTCGGCCTCGCACCGATCGGCCTGGCGCTCATCGGGCTGTTCGATCTCGAAGCGTCCACCCTGCACTTCGCCGGCGTGACGCTGGCCTTCCAGCTGCCGATTCTGACCTTCGTGGCCGTCGGCCTGTTCATGCGAGATGTCTCCGACCGGCGCCTGGCGAATCTGCTGCTCTACGTGGCCGCGCCGATCACGCTGATCCTCATGGCGGTCTTCTTCAGCACCTTCGACCAGGCGACCACGGCCGACGGCGAAGGCATCGCCGGCCTGACCCAGCGTCTGTGGCTCACCTGGGTCCTGGCCTGGTACGCCGTCCTCGGATGGACCGCCCACCGCACAACCAATAGGTGACACCCCGTGCATGGCCCCGCGGCGGGCTTGCCAGGACCTCCACTCGGGTCGGCCCGACAAAGTGAATGGTAGCTCTCGGTAATCAACGGCATCGCACACAGCACGGACCGAAGCAGGCAATGAGGGGGCAGATGGCCCTTCGCGTGCAGCCGCTGGGTGCGGCATGGGTGCGTGCCTTGGAGCTTGGGGGCGATCAGGCCGGAATGGACCGACCCGCAGCCACCGGCTGGACAACAGACCGGGTGGCTGCGGGTACCTCCATTGACAGATGGCCGGGCCGGCTATGGGGCAGGAAGGCGAATGATCGGGTCCTGGCCCGGTGTCGCGCGGGAGCGGTCCGCACGCCAGATACCGGCACCGGCGCAGCGCTCTCAGTCCACGCTGATAGTCACCTGCTTCGCGTCTTGGAACCGGATGGGCAGAACTCGGCCTGCATCACAGTCTTAGCCATGTCGAGGGAGTTGTGCTGGCCATACTGGTCGATGTTCATGTTGGTGGCGATCATGCGCTTGGCGTCCCGGGTGCCCATCGCGAAGGAGAACCCGCCCGTGATGGCGCCGCCGATGCCCCAGACCTTCACACCGCACGACAGCTCCCACGAAAAGACGCCGGTACCGTACGTGGTGCCGCTAATCCACGTGTCCTTCCAGGTGCCGTCCGGCATCTTGATCCCGGTCTTGACCATGGTGAACATCTCCCGCTGCTGGGCCGGCGGGAGGAGGTTGCCGCGCAGCAGCGCGGTGGTGAATCGGTTGAGATCGCCGACCGTGGAGATTATGCCGCCGGCCGCCCAGCCGGTGGTGGCACTCTGGTCGGTCACGTCGTAGATCTTGGCGTCGTCTTCGGACGCGAACAACGTCGAGTAGTGCCGGGGGTGCGGGCCGCGTATCTTCGTTTCCTTGCCCGGCAGGTACGTCCCGGTCAGGCCCAGCGGGCGGACGATCCGCCGGGAGATCTCGCCGGCGAGCGTCTTGCCGGTCACCTTCTCGACGATCATCCCGGCAAGGAAATAGCCGGTGTTGGAGTACATGAAGCCGTCACCCGGCGCCTCGAAGGAGCGCGCATTGCGCAGGCCGATCTTCACGAGTTGCTCGGGCGTGTAGGTGTCGTAGCGGTGCTCGAGCCACGCGGGGCCGGAGAACTTGGCGAACTCCTCCTTGTCGTTGCCGTAGTTGAAGATCCCGCTGGTGTGGTTGAGCAGGTGCCTGATGGTGATCGTGCCGCCGTCGTTGCCGTTGCCCTTGACCAGACCGGGCAGCCACTTGTCCACGGTGTCGTCGAGGCTCAGCTTCCCTTCGGCCGCCAGTTGCAGGACCACGGTGGCCGTGAACGGCTTGGCGGCGCTGCCGATACGGAACCGCTCGTGCGGCTGACGCTTGCGGCCGGTTCGGGTGTCGGCCACCCCTGCCGAGCCGAACCACCGCCCACGACGGTCGCGAACCTCGGCGACCATGCCGGGCACACCGCCGTCGGCCACTGCCTGGTCGAGCGCTTTCTGGACCTGGGCGTGGTCGGGGGCGTCCGCCGCGGAGGCAGATGTCGCGGGTGCCGCCGTTGCGGCCGCCGCCAACGCCACGGTGGTGATGAGCAGCCCTGCCGTTGAGGGGAGGGATTTGGTCATGTCGATTCCTTCCAGGCGAGGGACATCAGCGCGACACTGATCGCCTTGCTCGCGATAGTACTCATTCAGTGCTGGCAAAAAGCTAGCTTGCATTCATCAAATGCGCAACATAAATGCTCAGCATTTCCCTGTCTTTGCAGGTGGACGGCTATGAAGCTTGCAATGAGTCTGAGAATGAATGCAAGACGAGTGCGCGTACTTGCAATGAGTGCCGATGAACGCAATACTGTCCATCCGCCCGCGGACACATCAAGCGGGCTGGGCATGGCACAGCGACAGGAGGCACGCCCAATGCCGGGAGGCAGGCTGACTTACCAGGACCGCCGGCACATTGCCGCAGGGCTGGCCGAAGGACTCACCTACACCGAGATCGCCAAGAGCCTGCAACGGCCGATCTCCACCATCAGCCGGGAGGTGACCCGCAACGGTGGAGCCGACAGCTACCAGGCCGGCCGGGCACATCAGGCGACCGAAGGCCGGGCTCGCCGGCGCAAGCAGGCCCCCGCCCCGGCCCCACCGCCTGCCACCGGCGCGCCCGGGCGAGACCCCCAAGCGGTTCACGCCCTGAAGGAACGATTCACCGCAGCGATGATCACAACAGGGTTGCCGCGAATGACCGCCCGGGTGCTCACCTGCCTGTACACCACCGACAGCGGCAGTCTCACCGCCGCCGAACTCGTCCAGCGTCTCCAGGTCAGCCCGGCGTCCATCTCCAAGGCCATCGGCGAACTCGAACAGCACGAACTGATCCGGCGTGAGCGCGACCCCCGCCGGCGGCGCGACCGGTACGTCATCGACCCCGACGTCTGGTACCGAGCCTGGCTGGTCAGCGCACGGCAGAACGCCACCATGGCCGACCTCGCCCGTGACGGAGCCGAAATCCTCGACTCCACCACTCCTGCCGGCGCCCGGCTGCAGGACATGAGCCAGTTCTTCGAGCACGTCAGCCAAAACCTGGTCCAGGCCGCCGAGCAGTGGCGGCAGGATTTCATGTCGAGGCGAACGACAGATCGTTAGAGCGGAGTACGACCCCAGGCATATGTCACTGGTAGGTGCAGGCAACCTCGGCGGCCAGCGCGACGCGGCGTACGACCTTCGACCAAGTCCACAAACTCAACGGCTGGGCGTGATCGCGCCGCGATTCCGACAGGAACAACGGCCCGCGCACCCTGCTGCACGGGGCCGAGTGGATGACCCTCCTGGGGTCAGCCGCGTGCAACCACCCGTGCGGTTGCTCGCTGGTTGCTCTCCGGCACGTGGCACGCGTCAGCACGTGGCGGCATTCTGGAACATTCAGCATCCGGTAGCAGCCGCCAGAGTGTCACAATGAGGTGCATTCAAGAGTGACCTAACACCAAGACTAGCGACTCCTGCTCAGCGGGTCCGGGGTTCGAGTCCCTGGCGGCGCACCGCACGAAAGCCCAGGTCGGATGTCGCGACCTGGGCTTTCTTTTCTTTACGACACCCTTCCGCCACTTCTGAAATGATCTCTGTCGACAAGACTGGAGGCATGAGGTGGCAATGACGAACGCCGGCTTACGGCGACTGGTGGCGGACTCCGGGGAGCAACGCTCCTGGGTGTCCCTCCGCACTGATCTGGTCACGGCGCTGCTCGGGGTCTGGTTCGGCATCGGGCTGATGATCGACGCGTGGGCGCACACCAACCTGACCGAACTGGAGACCTTCTTCACCCCCTGGCACGCGGCGTTCTACTCGGGCTTCGCCGCCGTCTCCGGATGGATCATCTGGCAGGTGTGGCGCAACGTCAGGACCGGCCGGCAGGGGCTGGCCGCGGTGCCCATGGGCTATCTGGCCGGTCTCGTCGCGATCCCCGCGTTCGCGGCCTTCGGCCTCGTCGACATGATCTGGCACACCGTCCTCGGCATCGAGACGTCCATCGACATCCTGTTCAGCCCCTCGCATCTCGGGCTGATCGTGACGATGATGCTCATCATCACCACGCCGCTCCGCTCCGCCTGGACCGCCCCCGACGTGGGCGAGCGGCCGACGCTCGGGCGACTGCTCCCCGCGCTGGTCGGGCTCGCGTTCGCGACCACGCTGGTGTCGCTGTTCCTGTCGTACGGCGACGCCCTGCAGTACGGGCCGATGGGCATCGTCCAGGCGTTCTCCGACGTGGAACAGGGCCCGAGCGCCGACCGGCTCGCCGCCGCGATGGTCATCTCCAACGTGGTCACGCTCGCTCCGGTGCTGCTGCTGGTCCGTCGGTGGCGGCTGCCGTTCGGCAGCGTGACACTCATGTACGCGGTGGGCGTGCTGATGCCGGGTGCGCAGACGGCGTTCGAGAACCTGCCGATCCTGCTGACGTTCGTGGTCGCGGGCCTGGTGAGCGACCTGCTGATCCGCTGGCTGCGCCCGTCGGGCGCGCGGCGGGGCGCGTACTGGGCGTTCGCCGGGCTGTCGGCCTTCGCCACGTGGTCGCTGTACCTCGCGGTGGCGTCGGTGACGGCAGGGAGGCTGCCCGACGTGCCCGAACTGTGGACCGGCGCGCCGATCGTGGCCGGGCTGCTCGGCCTGGCGCTCGGGGCGCTGTTCCTGCCCAACGCGCTCGTGACGGCTGAGGCCGGCGCCGAGCGCGCATGATCCGCGCTCTCGGCGCTCTCTGCCTCGCCGTCGCGCTGGTGGTGGCGTTCGCCGCGCCGGCCGCCGCGCACAACGTCACGGCCGGAGCCGACCTGCGGATCGCCCAGACGATCGCGGGCACGGAGCTCACCGTGGTGATCAAGGGGACGGCCCGGGTGCCGGGGCCGTTGCGCATCGGCGTCGTCGCCTTCGATCCGGTCGCCGGCCTGCCGGTGAATCTGGAGGTCCGCTCGCTCACGGACGGCCGCAGGGTGACGGCTCTGGCGCGGGCCGCGGCACAGCCGCAGTACGCGCAGCTCAGGGTGGAGGAGACCGGCCCGCACGAGCTCAGGCTGCGCGCCGGGAACGAGGTCGCCGTGGTGCCGTTCCGCGTCCTGGTGGAGCGTGGTTCGGCGGGAGATTTCCTGATTTATGGCGGCTTGTTGGTGGCAGCGCTGCTCCTGGTGGGGGGCCTGCTCACCGGCGTGCTCACCGGGGCGTCGGCCCGGCGCGGCCCGGCGATGCTGCTGGCCGGCGGGGCCGCGGTCGGGGTGACGGTCGCGGCCATGGTCATCGTGTTCGAGCCGCTGCTGCCGCCCGGGGAGCCCGACGGCGCGGCGCCCACGGCCGGCCTGGAAGGTGGACGGCCGTTCGTTCAGAGCCGGGTGGACACGGTGCCGGCCCGCCCGGCGGCGGGGGAGGAGTTCACCCTGCGCCTCGATCTCGTCGACGGGTCCACCGGCCGGCCCGTGGACGACCTCGTCGCCCACCACGAGGCGCTCGCCCATCTGGTGGTCACCAGCGAGGACGGGCGGTACTTCCGCCACCTGCACCCGCTGCGCACGGCACCCGGGCGGCTGGAGGTCAGGCTCCGCGCCGACCGGCCCGGCCGGTATCTGGCGCACGCCGAACTCGAACGGCAGGACTCCGGCGGGCAGCTCCTCGCCGGCGAGTTCGGGGTCGAGGGTGACGCCGCCGGCCCCGGAACCGTCGACCGGCCCGCTTCGCCGCGGCTGCGACCCGCGGTCCCCGTCGCGGGCCGCCCGACGACGATCGAAGTCGCCACCCAGGGGGCCACGCGACCCTGGCTCGGCATGTCCGGTCATCTGATCATCCGCAGCCAGGACGGATCATTCCTCGGCCATGTGCACGAGATGGGCTCCTCCGGCCCCGGCCTGCGCTTCACCTTCAGCTTCCCCAGGGCGGGACGGTATCTCGCCTGGGCCCAGCACGCCACGGACAGCCGCATCGTGACCACGCCACTCACCATCGACGTCACGGACCCACCCCGATGAGGCGGATGATCGTCCTCGCCGCTCTCGTGGTGGCCGCGGTGGCGCTGTTCGTCGTGGGTCGGGGTTCGGGGCCGGAGCCGCTCCGGCTGACCACCGCCGGAGCCCACTACACTGCCACCGTCCTGATCGGCAGACCGACGACAGGGCGCATCTCGGTGGAGGTGCGGGTGACGTCCGGCGACGCGGACGGTGCGGCGCTTTCGGCGGTGATGCCCGACATGGGACACGCCATGCCCGAGCTCGTCGCCGGCGAGCCGGAACCGGGCCGGTTCGTGGCCGAGGGGGAGCTGTTCGCCATGACCGGAGTGTGGGACCTGTCGATCCGGCTGACTGGGCCCGCCGGTGAAGAGACCCTCACCGGCAAGGCGCTGATCACCGGCGGGTGAGGACCCTCTCGCAGGCGGAGGCCGTGGGGCCGGTCACGCGGGCACGTATCTGCAGTCGTCCCCCCGGCCTTCCAGATAGCCGCCGGCCGCGAGGTTGAAGTGGGCCGGGACCACGCGCACCCCGGAATCGGCGTAGGTGTCGAGGAAGGCCCTTCGGGTGGCCATGGCCTGCTTCACGTCGTGCTCGACGACGATGTGCCAGTCGGGACGCGCGAACTGGTGGGCCACGTGGAACAGGTCGCCGGTGAAGACCGCCTCCTCGCCGCGTGAGGTGACGTGCAGGCCGCTGTGGCCGGGCGTGTGGCCGATCAGGGGCTCTACGCGGACCGTGTCGTCGATGGCGTGGCCGGGGTCCACCAGGCGGTGGCGGCCGGCCTCGACCACGGGCAGGACGCTGTCGGTGAAGGAGTCGTGGCCGTAGGAGCCGGGGCTGACCGTGGTCCAGTGCTCGTACTCCGACCGGACGAACAGATAGGTGGCGTTGGGGAAGGTGGGCACCCAGGCGCCGTCCACCAGGCGGGTGTTCCAGCCGACGTGGTCCTGGTGCAGATGGGTGCAGAAGACGTAGTCCACGTCCGCGGCGTCGACGCCGGCGGCGGCCATGGCGGTCAGGTAGCCGGTGTCCAGCAGGTGCGCGTACGGGTCGAGGCGGCGCTCCTTGTGGTTGCCCCAGCAGGTGTCGAGCACGATCAGGCTCTGCGGGGTGCGCAGCACATAGCTGCGGAAGATCAGCAGGGGATCTCCCGAAGGGGCGAACAGCTCCGCCGGGAACCGGGAGCGGAGCCGCGCGGGATCCTCGTCGTCCAGGCCGCGGAAGGCCAGCGTCACCGGCACGGGCATGTCCATCTCGACGATCTCCGTCACGGTGACCGCGCCTACCTGGAACATGCGTTTCCTCCTCGTCGCCCTGGCGATCACGTTGCGCAGATCTCCGAGGAGCCGGCGCCGCATGCCGGTGCGGCCCGCGCAGCGGTCCCATCACCGTAGATACGGAACCGCAATTAAACAAGCTCTTGCTTGGTATGGCGCGTCAGGGCACGCGGGCCACTCCGGCCAGCACGCCGCCCTTGGCCAGTCCCGGCCACGCGTACGGGTCGTCGTTGCGCCACTGCTGGGCCGGGACCACGCCCGGGTCCAGCAGTTCGAGCCCCTCGAAGTAGCCGTGCAGGGCCTCGCGGCCGCGCCAGGCGAACGCGCCGGACGTGCTGCGCCCGTAGACGCCGCGTACCTCGTCCACCGTCGCCTCCTCGCCCACGCCGGGCTCGATGTAGGCGTGCGAGATCATCAGGTAGCCGCCCGGGACCAGCGGCCGGCGCAGGGTCTCGACGATCCGCGCCACCTCCGCGTCGTCGTGGAGGAAGTGCAGGACGGCCGCGATGACGATCGCGGTCGGCTGGGTGAAGTCGAGATGGCCGGCGGCGGCCTCCAGGACGGACTCGGGCCGGCGCAGGTCGGCGTCCACGATGATCGTGCTCGGGTTGTCGGCGAGCAGCGCCCGCGCGTGAGCCAGCACGATGGGGTCGTTGTCGGTGTAGACCACCCTGGCGTCGGGCGTGACCCGCTGGACGACCTGGTGCACGTTGTCCTGGGTGGGCAGGCCGGTGCCGATGTCCAGAAACTGCCGGATCCCGGCCTGCGCGAGCTCCCGCACGCCGCGGATCAGGAACCCGCGGTTGGCCAGGGCGACCTCCCTGATGTCCGTGCCCGTCTGGCGGCCCAGCTCGATGACCTGCTCGGCGGCCTCGCGGTCGGCCGGGAAGTTGTCCTTGCCGCCGAGGTAGTAGTCGTACATCCTGGCCACGCTGGGCACGGTCGGATCGATCTGCGCCGGAACCCGCTCGTCCCCTGCCATGGCCGCGCCTCCAAGGTCACCTTGCCGGAATGGTACGAGTTTCCTGGGATTTATAGACCTTTATCGTACGAAAAGATGATCTGTACTTTATCGGGTGGGTAAAGAGGAGCAGATGGTGCTGCGCCGAGGGCGTGCTCCGGTGCGATGAATGGCCCGCTAGCGGGGCAGCGAATGGCTCATGAGGGCCTGCAGTGTGACGCCGCCGAGGAGCCCGCCTTCGTCCACGACGGCGACCAGGGGGCTGCGGGTGCGGGCCATCAGCGCGGCCAGCTCCAGCAGGGTGGCGTCGCCGTCGGTGATGGGCAGCTCGCGTGGCTGCTCCGGCAGGCTCTCGCGCACGGTCCTCGCGCCGAGCTCCCGCATGAACACGTCGGCATGCCGCTCGTCGACCACCCTGGCCAGTGCGGGGTCGTCCTGGCAGTAGCCGGGGACGGCCAGCCGCAGCACCTGGGTGCCGGGCAGGATCGCGCGCGGCCGGCCCTCGCCGTCCACGATGATCAGGCCGGGCAGGCCCTGCTCGGCGAGCAGCCGGGCGGCCTCGATCGCCGGAGTGTCGAGCGTGACGGTGGGGAAGTCGCTGGCGAGATCGCGTGCGCGCACGGGCCCACCCTAACCGCCGGTCGATCCGGACTCGCCCGGCCGTGATCCCCGGTTTCGCGCTGTAAGGAGCGTCATGCGAAGCTGTGTATGTCCCCAACACCAGGAGGTCCTCATGGCGGAATCACAGGAGCCGGAAGTCAGCGAAACTCCCGAGGACGAGATGAAGCGCAAGTTCCGCGAGGCGCTGGAGCGCAAGCGTAACCAGGCCGCGGACTCGGGCGCGGGTGGCAGGGGCGCCGACGCTTCGAAGATCCATGGAGCACACGGGCCGGCTGCCAGCAAACGATCGTTCAGGCGCAAGAGCGGCGGCTGAATCGGGGGGTTTCGTGGGGGTACGGCATGCCGTACCCCCCTTTTTTCTTGACCTCCTAGGTAGATCTTCGCCCGATTTATGGGATTAGCTTTGCGTTTGTCCGGTTTGGTGTATAGATTGGTTTGCGTTACCAGGCAGTGACCTGGCCCTTCATCAGGAAGGGGCCGCTGCCCGGCGCCGAATCCCGCTTCACGCGGGAACCGGGGACCCAACTTCTGGGGTGAATCCGGCCGTCACGGCCGGTAGGGCATCTCCACGCCCGAACCCGTCAGCTAACCCGGTAGGCGAGATGGAGAGGACAAGCCCGCCCGTGATGTATCACCGCCACGACGTACCCCCGCCCCGCGTCACCTCGTCAGCCGCCAACTGAGCGGCGACTCCCCCTAAGACTTCTTCGCGCTCCGCGTAGCGTCCGTTCGGCCTTTGCCCGGCTACGCCCTTCAAGCGAGCGCGCTTTCCCCGTTACCTAACGAAGGATTCAGTTTTTCATGTCTGCTCGCTTCGGCATGCGTTCCATCACCATGCTCGCCGCCACCGCCGCTGCCGGCGTCCTGACCTTCGGCGCCGGCGCCGCCGCCCACGCCGACGTGGACCAGAACCAGAAGGCCCTGCTCAAGGGCTCGACCACCGCCTCCTACTTCTGGGACGACAGCTCCGGCCGCGCCGGCGACACCGGCCTGCCCGCCAGCGGCAAGCCCATGCAGAAGGGCATGGCCGCCAGCCCGAGCTGGCCGCTGCTGACCGAGGGCTACGTGGTCTACAACGGCAAGAAGATGCCGTTCTTCGTCGGTGACCGCGGCCCCGGCGTCCCCTCCAACAACGGCGTCATGCTGGACCTGGACTCCAAGACCTTCGCCGAGCTGACTGGAGGCAAGTTCAACTCCAGCACGCTGATGGTCGACAACAACGGTGGCAAGGGCCACATCAAGGTCGACTACGTCATCACCAAGTGGGGCAACGGCGTGGGCAAGAAGAACCACCCGGTGGCCTTCTCGACCGGTGCCTGGTCGCGCGTGGACCGCGACCCGGCCAAGCCGCCGCAGATCCTGGCCGAGAAGAAGGCCGGCGCCGACGACGCCAAGGTCGTCGCCGAGGCTCCCTCCGGTTCCGGCGCCTCCGTCAAGACGAGGCCGGCGGCCTTCGGCTCGGCGAACTCCGGTCCGTCGAACACCGCCGCCGCCGCGACCGAGGAGTCCAACGGTGTCTCGGGTGCGGTGCTCGCCGGTGGCCTGATCCTCGCCGGTGGCGGGGCGGTCCTGGGCCGCGAGCGCATCCGCGGGTTCCTGAAGCGCTGACGTGCTTTACGCCACAGGGACCAGAATGTAATTCTGGTCCCTGTGACCACGCGCGCATCTGCCAACGGCATCGACATCGCCTACGAGAGCTTCGGCTCGCCTGACGGGCGCCCGCTCCTGCTGATCATGGGGCTGGGCGCCCAGCTCATCCACTGGGACGACGACTTCTGCACGCTGCTGGCGGAGCAGGGCCACCACGTCGTCCGGTACGACAACCGCGACGCGGGCCTGTCCACGCACTTCCACGCCGAGGGCGTCCCCCGGCTGGGGACGTCCTCGGCGTATGTGCTGGACGACATGGCCCGCGACGCCGCCGGGCTCATGGACGTCCTCGGCTGGCCCGCCGCGCACGTGGTGGGCGCGTCGATGGGTGGCATGATCGCCCAGGCCCTCGCCATCAGGCATCCCGAGCGGGTCCTCACCCTCACCTCGATCATGTCCACCCCGGGCCCCTCGGTTGCCCGGCCCACCGAGGCCGCCGGCGCGGTGCTGTTCGGCCCACCCGCCGCCGACCGGGACGCGGTGCTGGCCCAGGCGCTGGAGACCTGGACCGTGATCGGCTCGCCCGGCTACGAGCTGGACCGCGAGCGCGTCGTGCGGCTCGCCGGGCTGGCCTACGACCGCTGCTACGACCCGGCGGGCACGACCAGGCAGCTCGCCGCCGTCCTCGTCTCGCCCGACCGGACCGATCTGCTCGCCGGCCTGGACGTGCCCACGCTGGTCATCCACGGCGAGGGCGACCAGCTCGTCCCCCTCGTCGGCGGCCAGGCCACCGCGGCGGCCATCCCCGGGGCCGAGCTCCTGGTCTTCCCCGGCATGGGCCACGACCTGCCGCGCCCCCTCTGGCCGGAGATCACCGGCGCCATCACCAAGCTGACCGGGAGCGCGTAGGCCGACGACGGCTCGCGCCCGCCGCGCCCGGACGCGAGCCGCCGCGCCTCTCAGACCTCGAGCTTCTCCTCGATGGCCTTGAGCTGGTGCCGGGCCATGGCCAGATTGGCCCGGTTACGGTCCAGGGCCAGGTAGAGGAACAGCCCCTTGCCGCCTCGGCCGGAGATCGGCCGGATGATGTGGTACTGGCCGCTGAGGGTGATGAGGATGTCCTCGATGGCGTCCTTGAGCCCGAGCGAGTCCATCGTGCGCAGCTTCGCCTTGACGACCTCGGTGTTGCCCGCCGCGGCGACCTGGAGATCCAGATCCTTCGAGCTGCCGAGCGAGCCGAGCGCCATGCCGCTGCCGTGGTCGACGATCGCGGCGCCGATCGAGCCGTCGATCGCCATCATCTCCTTGAGTGAGATGTCCATGCTGGCCATGCTTCCTCCGATCAGAAACGATCACTGTTTGCCCAGTGCCACCGCGGCCACCGCGGACGCGGTCTTGCGGCCCTCCAGCCGGAGCAGCCCGAGATTCGCGCCGGGCTCGGCCAAGACTGTGAGGACGATGGTGGGGCCCGCGGCGTAGAACGCGGCGTAGCCCGCGGAACCGGAGATGAGCGTCTCCTCCAGATCGCCTCTCCCCGCCAAGATCATCATGCGCCTGCTCATGCCCAGCAGCGCCGCGGCCAGCGCGGACACGTGCTCGCCGCTGTCGCCCGTCAGGTCACAGGCGACAGCCAGCCCGTCGACGGTGGAGGCGACGCTGCCCTTAACGTCGGGCGCGCGCTCGCGCAGCAGGACCATCTCCTTGAGCACCTCTTGTCGCAGTTCCATCGATGGCCTCCTCCTGCGTGAGGGGAACCTCACGACAGCTCCTCCAGCGCTTTCCTGAGCCGCAGCAGCAGCTCGACGTCCGTGGGGTCGGCGTTCACCGTGGGACCGAGCGGCCCGCCGGACGCTCGCGCACCGGCGGCGCCATCCTGCTGGGGTTCGGCACGCCTGGTCCGCTTGGGCAGCGGTGCGGTCTGCTCGCCGGTGACCAGCAGGCCGGCCGCCGCCAGCCTGCGCACCGCGAGCAGGACCGAGTAGCCGGATCTGCCGAGCTGCTTGGCCAGCTCCAGCGGGGTGGCCTCGCGGTCGGCGCGGACCACGATCTCCCACTGCACGTCGCTGAGTGCCACCCCGCGGCCGGACAGGCGGGGAGCGGGCCGTACCGGCTCGGTGTCCACGTCGGCGACCGGCCAGACCTGGGCGAGCTGCGCGCGGCGGCGCGCGCACTCGCGCACCAGGCCAGGCACGTCGAAGTACCACCGCCCGCCCAGCCAGTGCCGCTCGCCGGGGCGGAACTTCGGCCTGGTCCCGGTGGTGGGCAGCAGGAAGAAGGCGGCGTCCAGGACGGCACCCAGCACGCAGTACTGCAGCTCGCCGAGCGTGACGGGCCCCTGGTCGAGCAGCCGCTCGCAGCCCCCGTCCGCCTGGAGCCTGCGCAGCGCGGCCTCCGACATGCGCCCTCTGGCGGCCAGCAGCCGCTCTGCGCCCGGTGTCTGCGCGCAGTCCATGTACGTGACGCGGCCCTCGTCGAGGAAGACGGTGCCTGCCCTGCCCACGCGCAGGGCGCCGGTGGACCTTTCCCGGGCCAGGCCTGCCAGGAGTGTGTCGAGCGGCGGCATGGCTTCACGCCAGCAACTGGGCGGAGATGGCGCGCAGGCGGTACCGCGCGAGGGCGAGGTTCGACCGTTCCAGGTCCAGGCGCACGTAGATGACCAGCGGGCCCTCGAACAGCGTGTCCAGCAGCCTGAGCAGGTGATGGCCCTGGTCGGTGGTGATGAGCATGTCGTCGACGCGGACCGTGTTCCCCGGGCAGGAGCGTGCCAGCCCGTCCACGGTCGCGCGCAGGGTCTCCGTCAGCGCCGCGGCCGAATTTCCGGCGTCCACGCCCTGGGGTGGCCCGCTCACGGCCACGGCCATGCCGCTCGTGTGGTCCACGAGCATCGCGTCGAGCGCTCCCGGTATGGCCATGACCTCGGTCAGGCAGCCATCGAGTCCGAGCACGTGACCTCCCTCGCCGTCCTTGGACTGGCACAGCTTAGGAGTGACGCATGAGGGCCGAATGAGCCGACAAGACGGGAGTCGCACCGGGATAAAGATGTATATGGCCGAGGCGAAGAAAAACCCTACCGCGACGGAGATTTCCGTGATTTATGCGAACTGTTCGCGATGTCGCAGAATTTGATTCACGTTCTGCTCGGCCCATTCGGCCACCACGGAGATGGGCCCGTGCAGGGAGCGGCCGAGATCCGTCAGCGTGTACTCCACCCGCGGGGGCACCTCGGCGAAGACCTCGCGGGTGAGATAGCCGTCGTGCTCCATGGCACGCAGGGTCTGCGTCAGCACCTTGGGCGTGACCCCGCCGATCCGGGCGCGGAGCTCGGTGAAGCGCATCGGGCCCTTGATCAGACTCAGCACCACCAGCACCGACCACTTGTCGCCGATGCGGTCCAGGACCAGCCGGGTGGGGCAGTTCATGTCGAACACGTCACCGGTATCCATAAGGTACTTATAGCACGGTGAAGTAACCAGTATCCAACGGATAGCATCGAGGTCATGAAGATCCTTCTCTTTGGCGCGACCGGTATGGTCGGTCAGCGCATCGCCGCCGAGCTGCAGAGCCGCGGCCACGAAGTCACCGGCGTAAGCCGCACCAAGGGCCCGGTCAAGGGCCATGTGGCCGACGCCGCCACGCTCGCCAGGGGCTACGACGTGGTGATCTCCGCGATCGCGCCGCCGCGCGACGGCTCCGAGCCCGAGGCGCCGTTCCTCGCCTCCACCCGCGCGCTCATCGACGGCGTGCGCGACGCCGGCGCGCGCCGGCTGATCACCGTCGGGGGCGCGGGCAGTCTCCAGGTGGCGCCCGGCGTGGACCTCGTCGACACCCCCGACTTCCCGCGCGCCTACCATCCGGAGTCATCCGCCCAGCGGGCCGCGCTCCGCCTCTACCGCCAGGTCGAGGACCTCGACTGGACCTACTTCTCCCCGGCCGTCGTGATCGAGCCGGGCGAGCGCACGGGCCGTTACCGGCTCGGCGGCGACGAGGTCTTCACCGACGACGAGGGCCGCAGCCGCATCTCGGCCGAGGACTTCGCGGTGGCGGTCGCCGACGAGGTGGAGAAGGCCGAGCACCCGCGCCGGCGCGTATCCGTCGCCTACTGAGGCTCGTCCGGCTGAAAGTCGAGCCCGCCCGGCTCGTCCGGCAGCAGCGCCTTCTCGTCGGGCTTGTGCACCAGCACGTTGCCCACGTACGACTTGACCGCGGCGTCCAGGCCCACGTCGGCCCCGGCCGCCTCCGACAGATACCACCTGTGGTCCAGGATCTCGTGAAAGAGCTGCGCGGTCTCCAGCTTGCCGCGCAGCTCAGCGGGGATGGCCGCGAGCGTGGGCTGGAAGACCTCGGCCAGCCACCTGTGGGCCACGATCGCCTCGTCCTCGTGCCGCAGCCCCTTGGCGACCCTGAACCCGTCGAGGTCGTTCAGCAGCCGCCGTGCCTGGTTCTCCTCGGCATCCAGGCCGGTCAGCCGGAGCAGCCGCCGCTGGTGGTGCCCGGAGTCGACGACCTTGGGCCGGACGATCAGCCGCCCGGTGCCGACCTTGCGCCGCACCATCATCTCCGCCACGTCGAACCCGAGCAGGTTGAGCCGCCGGATCCGCTGCTCCACCCGGTGCCAGTCGACCTCCTCGATGATCTCGTCCTGGGTGATCTCGCTCCACAGCCGGTGATAGCGGTTGACCACGTCCTCGGCGGTGTCCATCGGGTCGATCGACGGGTGCAGCAGGCCGCCCGCCTCCAGGTCGAGCATCTCGCCGAAGATGTTGGTGTGCGCGGCGTCGATGTCGCCCAGCCGCTGGCCCTCGCTGATCATCGGGTGCATCTCGCCGGTCTCGGCGTCGACCAGATAGGCGGCGAACGCCCCGGCGTCCCTGCGGAACAGCGTGTTGGACAGGGAGCAGTCGCCCCAGTAGAAGCCGTTCAGATGCAGCCGCACGAGCAGCACGGCCAGCGCGTCCAGCAGGCGGGTGAGCGTGTCGGGCCGCAGCGTGCCGGACATGACGGCCCGGTAGGGGAGCGAGAACTGCAGGTGGCGGGTGATCAGCGCCGCGTCGAGGCCCTCGTCCCTGCCGGTGACGTAGGCGACCGGCTCCACGGCGGGGGCGTCCAGCCTGGCGAGGTCCCACAGGAGCTGATACTCCCGCTTGGCGTAGCGCTCGCTGATCTCCTTGATCGCGTAGACCTTGCCGGAGAGCCTGGCGAAGCGCACCACGTGCCGCGAGATGCCGCGGGGAAGATCGACCAGGTGGCGCTGCGGCCACTGTTCCAGGGGGAGCTCCCAGGGGAGCCGGATCAGTTCGGAATCGCCTAGTGCGCCGGTGATCTGAAGGGGCATTTGACCAGGATATTGTGCACCGATGGACGAGTTTCTCAAGTGGTACTTTTCTGGACACCCTGTCACGGCCGCGAACCTGGGTGCCGAAGGCTACGACCACACGCTCGGCGACTTCTCCGCCACCGCCTTCGCCGCCCGCGAACGGGACCAGATCAGCTGGCTGGAGCGGCTGTCCGCGGCCGACACCCCGACGCCTGACGACGTGATCGACCGGGACCTCGTCCTGTCCCAGCTCAGAGGCTCCATCGCGGCCGCCGCCTGGCCCGCCTGGCGGCGCGATCCGGCCGTCTACCTCTCGACCCTCTTCACCGGCCTCTACACGCCGTTCCAGCAGCGGCTCAAGCCCGAGCCCGAGCTGGTGGCCGCCGCTCTCTCCCGGCTGGCCGAGGTGCCCGGCGTGCTCGCCGCCTGCCGCGCCAACCTCGACCCCGGCCTCGCCGCGCCGCTGCTGGTCCAGCGCGGGCTCGGGCAGGCGCGCACCGGCCGCCGCTTCCTCACCGAGACCATCCCGTCCATGGTCGAGGACCCCGTCCTGCGCGCTCGGCTCGCCGACGCCGCCGAACCGGCCGCCGCCGCGTTCGACGAGCTCGTCTCCTTCCTCGACGGCTTCCGGTGCGGCGGCACCTGGCGGATGGGGGAGCGGCTCTACTCCACGCTGCTGCGCGAGCGCGAGCTTCTCGGGTACGGCGCGGCGGAGCTGCACGCCAAGGGCCAGGCCGCCTGGGACGCCGTCGACGAGCGGATGCGCGAGGTCGCGCGCAGCCTGAACGGCTCCCACGACTGGCGCGCCGCGATGGAGTCCCTGATGGACGACCACCCCGCCACGCTCGCGGACATGCGCGCCGAGTACGAGGCCGAGACCCGGCGGGCCCGCGACTTCGTCCGCTTCCGCGACCTGGTCACCTTCCCGGAGGGGGAGGAGTGCCTGGTGCTCCCGTCGGCCGTCTACACCCGGCCGATCCTGTCCGTCGCCCACTACCTCGCGCCGCCGCCGCTCAGCAGTTCGCGCACCGGCGTCTTCTTCGTCCCCTACACGCCCGACGACTTCACCGACGAGCAGGTACGGCAGCGCCTGCGGACGAACTCCCGCGCCGCGATGCCCTCGATCGCCGTCCACGAGGCCTACCCGGGACACCATTGGCACCTGTCGTACATGGCGGGCAATCCCCGCCAGGTGCGCAAGGTGTTCCGCACGCCGTACTTCACCGAGGGCTGGGCGCTCTACGTCGAGAAGCTCCTGCACGAGCACGGCTACTTCGACACGCCCGCGACCGAGCTGGCGCACCTCGACTGCCGCATCTTCCGCGCAGCCCGCATCGTCGTCGACACGGCGCTGCACTGCGACGACATGACGATCGAGGAGGCCGAGACGTTCATGGCCACCAAGGCGTCCCTGTCGCCGGGCACCGCCCAGGGCGAGGTGAACCGCTACTGCGCCTGGCCCACGCAGGCGCCGTCGTACCTCACGGGCGCCATCGAGATCGACCGCATCCGGGAGTCGTACCAGGGGTCGTTGAAGTCGTTCCACGACAAGATCGCGGGCTCGGGTGGGCTGCCTCTCGGCCTAGCGGAGGCCGCCGTCAACCTCTGAGCTCAGGACGGACGGCGAGGGAACCGCGGGGGATTGAGCGCGCGCTCCAGCACGGCCCCGAGCTGCTCATCGGTGAGGATCGTCGGCCTGCCCACGCCGAGGCCGCGCACGTAGACCTCGCAGAGCCACTCCAGCAGGCGGGTGGCTTCGAAGGCCTGCTCCAGCGTCTCGCCGATGGTCACCCCGCCGTGGTTGGCCATCAGCGCCGCCTGCTTGCCCTCGAGCGCCGCCCGGACGTTGGCCGCCAGCTCGGGAGTCCCGTACGTCGCGTAGGTGGCGACCTTGATCACCCCGCCGAGCAGCAGCGCGTTGTAGTGGACGGGCGGCAGCTCGGTCATCGTGGTCGCCACCACCGTGCCGAACACCGAGTGCGTGTGGACCACGGCCTGCGTGCCGGTCGCCTGGTAGACCGCAAGGTGCATCGGGGTCTCGGACGAGGGCTGGAGGTCGCCCTCCAGCAGATGGCCGTCAAGGTCGACGACGGGACACATCTCCGGGGACAGCCGGTCGAGCGCCACTCCGGAGGGGGTCACCGCGATCCGGTCTCCGTCACGCGCGCTCAGGTTTCCGGACGTGCCGATGACCAGGCCGAGCTCGGCGGCACGCCGGCCGTACTCGCACAGCTGCTCGCGGAGGCTCATGCGCGGCAATGTAGTCGGTCGTCCGAAATACAGCAATCAGCTGACCAGCACCCAGTTCTGGTTCGTGCCGGAGGGCTCGCATGTCACGCCGAAGACCTCGTTGCGGTAGCCGGCGAGCAGGCAGGTGTCCTTCAGCCGGCCCTTCCACTTGATCTGGAGCCAGTCGCCGCCGAGCCGCCGCCTGACGGTCGGGAAGGTGAAGCGCTGGCGCTCCAGGTCGGAGCCGCACCGCCGGACCAGCACGACCGAGCGCTCGGGCGTGCGCCTGGGCGCGCTGACGCACTGCTTTCCCCCGGAGCCGACGCTGGCGAGCTGCGAACGCGCGGTGCGCGTCCAGCGGAACGCCTTGGAGAAGGGGTCGCAGTTGTAGGCGTGCAGGAAGTAGCCCATCTTGCGTGGTGAGATGTCCTTGGTGACACCCAGGCAGGCGCCGGTGGAGACGTTTTTGATCATGTAACCCCGGGCCGCGTGCGCGGGCGCGGGCGGCACGAGGACGGCCACCACGGTCACCGCGAGCGCGATGTCGACGATCTTCGCCCGTCTCTTCATGGTGGGGCATGCTATCCGGCTCTGACCGGAAATGCCGTAGGTGAAGCCGATCGAGGTCAGAGCCGGTCGACGAACTGCAGGAGCAGCCGCTCCAGATCCACCCGGCGCAGGCGGTCGGGGTAGAGGAGCAGGTGCAGGCTGAGGCCGTCGACCAGGGCGAGGAGCTGCTCGGCCAGGTCGTCGAGGCTCTGGTCCGTCGACAGCTCGCCCCCCGCCCTGGCCTGGGCGAGCAGGTCGCGCACGGCGGCCCGCAGCTCTGCCGCCTCGGCGCGCTGCACCTCGGCGAGGCGCTCGGCGGCCAGGCTGCGGCTCCAGAAGCTCACCTCCAGGCGCGTCTCCTGGGTGCGCTCGGCGTCGAGGGGGAGGTTGTCGAGCAGCAGCTCGCGCAGGGCGGCCAGCCCGGACACGCCGTCGACCTTGCGGGCCAGGCGCTCGCGGATGCGCTGGTGCGACTGGCGCAGCGCCGACAGCAGGATCTCGTCCTTGTCGGCGAAGTAGTGCGCCAGGACGCCGTTGGAGTAGCCCGCCTCCTTGGCGATGGCGCGCGTGGTGGCGGCGTCGATGCCGTCCCTGACGATGACCCGGCGGGCGGCTGACAGCACCTCGCGCCTGCGCTCGTCATGGTCGACGATCTTCGGCATCGGTTGCCCCCTCTCGTACGTGCTCCAGCATATTGACTTTTTATTCGGACGTCTGTCTATTTAGAGCCATGACCGTCGCCACCGTCGGCGTGCACATCGTCGACATTCTCGCCAGGCCCGTCGAGCGCATCCCCGAAGGGCAGGACACCGTTCTGGTCGACCAGATCAGGCTCACCGCCGCCGGAGCCGCGGCCGGGACCGCCGTGGACCTGGTCAAGCTGGGCAACCAGGTCGTCACGATGGGAGCCGTCGGCGACGACGAGCTCGGCGACTTCCTGGTGGCGGTGATGACCAAGCGGGGCGTGGACACCTCCCGGCTGGTCCGGCGCGCCGGGGAGCAGACGGCCGCCTCGATCCTGCCCATCCGGCCCGACGGCGGGCGCCCCAGCTTCCACGTGCCCGGCGCGAACCTCGGCGTCACCCTCGCCGACCTCGACGCCGACACGCTGCGCGGCGTCCGCGCCATCCACTTAGGCGGCATGGACGTCACCTTCGGCCTCGGGGACCCGGCCTTCTTCGAGCTGCTCGACACCGTCCGGGCCCAGGGCGTCATCGTCACGATGGACCTGCTCTCCGAGCTGCCCGATCTGCTCGGCATGGCCCGGGCGTTCCTGCCGCACGTGGACTACGTGCTGCCCAACGAGAGCCAGGCCCTGCTCATGACCGGCGCGGCCGACGTTCCCGCGGCGGCGGAGGCTCTGCTGGCGGACGGCCCGCGCGGCGTCATCGTCACCCTGGGCGAGGCGGGCAGTCTGGTGGTGACCAGCGCGGGAGCCGAGCTGGTGCCGGCGCTCAAGACGGACGTGGCCGACACCACAGGCTGCGGCGACGCGTACTGCGCCGGGTTCATCACCGGCCTGCTGCACGGCGAGGACGTTGTGACCGCCGCCCGCTGGGGCACGGCCGCCGCCGCCCAGGTCGCCACGGGCCTCGGCTCGGACGCCGGCCTGACGGACCTCCCGGCCGCCCTGGCCCTCCTCACCTGAGCGCTCCACGCCTCCAGCCACCCGCCCTCGACCGATCAATCCGATCCTGAACCCACCCCGGCCTAGACGCCGGCTGAGGAAAGAGAACTTTCAGATGACAGACGCCGAGCTTCGTCAGCGGGCGCTGAAAGTGGTGCCCGGCGGCATGTACGGACACCTCAACGCGGCCATCTTCGCCCCCGGCTACCCGCAGTTCTTCGAACGTGGCGAGGGCTGCCGGCAGTGGGACGTGGACGGGCGCGAGTACATCGACTTCATGTGCAGCTGGGGACCGGTCGTGCTCGGGCACCGGCACCCGCGTGTGGAGGAGGCCGCCGCCCGCCAGCTCGCCCGGGGCGACTGCCTGAACGGCCCCGGCCCCGTGATGGTCGAGCTGGCCGAACTGCTGGTGGACACCGTGCCCAGCGCGGACTGGGCGATGTTCTCCAAGAACGGCACGGACGCCACCACCCAGGCGCTGATGGTCGCCAGAGCGGCCACCGGACGGACGAAGGTGCTCATGGCCCACGGCGCCTACCACGGCGCCGATCCCTGGTGCACCCCCTCCACCGCGGGCACCACCCCCAACGAGCGGGCGGACCTGGTCGAGTTCGGCTACAACTCGCTGGAGTCGCTGGAGGCCGCCGCCGCCACCGTCGAGGGGGACGTGGCGGCGATCATCGTCACGCCGTTCAAGCACGACTCGTTCGAGGACCAGGAGCTCGTGGAGCCCGCCTTCGCCCGGGGCGCGCGGGCGCTGGCCGACCGGCTCGGGGCCGCGCTGGTGATCGACGACGTGCGGGCGGGGTTCCGGATCGACCTGCGCGGCTCATGGGAGCCGTACGGGGTGCGCCCGGACCTGACGGCGTGGTCCAAGGCCATGGCCAACGGCTACCCGATCGCCGCCGTCACCGGCACGGACGCGCTGCGCGGCGCCGCGCAGTCGCTGTACTCGACGGGGTCGTTCTGGTTCTCGGCGGTCGCCATGGCCGCGGCCAAGGCCACCATCGAGACGCTGCGCGACACGGGCGGGATCGCCACGATGGAGCGAGCCGGCACCCAGCTGCGCGAGGGCCTCTACGCCCAGGCGAAGGCGCACGGCTTCGTGGTGAACCAGACGGGGCCGGTGACGATCCCCTGGCTCAGCTTCGACGGGGACGCCGACCTGTCGACCGCGCTGCACTGGAGCGACGCCTGCCTGCGGCACGGCGTCTACATCCACCCCTGGCACAACTGGTTCATGTCGGCCGCCCACACCGAGGAGGACGTGGCCCGCGCCCTGGAAGGCACCGACCAGGCCTTCGCGGAGACCCGCGCCCACTTCGGCTGAGTCGCGAGCCGGAGTTTCGGCCGGGCGCGGCCACTCGGTCCGGTTTCTGGCTGTGAGGTCCGCCTGCGGCTCGGCTGTCCGAACTCTCGGCGACCTCCCGATGGCCATGCGGCAAACCCTCTCCCGCCCCGGGAAACAGGGCTGTTAGCGTCCGGCCATGTCCGCAGCAGATAGGGGAGCCGCGCTGGAGCGCATTCCCGGCTGGTTCTGGCCGGCCGACCAGCGCCTGTTCGAGTGGTTCCTGTCCGGTGGCGCCGCCGGCGACGTCCTCGAACTCGGGACGTACCTCGGCAGGAGCGCCGTCTTGATCGGCGCTCATGTGCGGGAGAAGGAGACCTTCACGGTCTGCGACCTGTTCGAGTCGGACGCGCCGGACGCGGACAACGATGCCGAGACCACCAGGTCGTACTCCACGCTCACCCGCCGCCAGTTCGAGCGGAACTACCTGAGCGTCCACGACACCCTGCCCGAGATCGTGCATGGACCGACGTCGATCATTCTCGACCACGTGAAGGCGGACACCTGCAGGTTCGTCCATGTCGATGCGTCCCACCTCTACACGCATGTCAAGGGTGACATCCTGGCGGCGCGGACCGTGCTCAAGGACGACGGGATCGTCGCCCTGGACGACTACCGCAGCGAGCACACGCCGGGCGTCGCGCTCGCCGCCTGGGAGGCGGTCGCCAGCCTCGGACTGGCGCCGATCTGTATCAGCACGCAGAAGCTGTATGCCACGTGGGGCGATCCGGTGCCCGTCCAGCGGCGCCTGCTCGAATGGCTCGGGTCCCGTACCGATCTGTGGCACACGACGGACGTGCTCGGGGATCGAAATCTCGTACGCGTCAACCAGAGCGGGAAGCCGAAGCCCGCATCGCCGGGGAACGACCTGGACCGGCTCACCGCCGAGTTGCGGCGCACGTCGGCGGAGCTGAAGAAGGTGACGGCGGAGTCGCGGAACGCCGTCCAGGCGCTGAAGAAGGCGACCAGAGAGGTCAGCCTGCTCGGCCCCGTCGCTCACCGCGCGGCCGGCTGGATCCGCCGGCGCTCCGCTACTCGAAAGTGATGTCCTCCCGGGAGCGCCGCCTGCGTCTCCCGTACGTCGAGACCTCCGTCGAAGATCCGCCGGTCATGGCGCCGGGGAGGGGGCGTCGTGGCGTTCGGTGCAGGTCCGAGGTGCGCCGAGCAGAGTGGTGAAGGCCAGATCGAAGAAGGAGTCGAAGGCGTCCGCCGAGCGGTCGGCGCGGGCTCTGATGAGACTGCCTTCCCAGGCGTCGAGCAGGAAGCGGGCGGTGCTGCCGGGGTCGAGGTCCGCGCGGAGGTCTCCGGCGCGCTGCGCCTCGGAGAGGGCGCCGGCGATCGCGTCGGCCCATTGCCGGAAGCCGTGCCGGACGGTGTCGCGGATCACGTCGCTGTGGTCGGCGATCTCGGCGCCGAAGTTGCCGATGAGGCAGCCGCGGGTGAAGTCGAGTCGCACGACCTCATCGCGCAGGCGCTCGAAGTGCGCGCGTAGCCGGGCCAGGGGGGCGACGCCGGGATCGGCGAGGCTGTCCAGGCGTCCCTCGCCGTAGTGCCGCAGGACCTCGACGGCCAGGGCTTCCTTGCTGTCGAAGTGGTTGTAGAACGATCCTTTCGGTACGCCCGCCGCGTCGGTGATGACCTTGACGCCGGCTGCGTTGTAGCCGTGCGCGTGAAACTGCTCCAGCGCCGCCTCGACGATCTCGTTGCGCATGCTCCGCCTGGCCATGACCCACCTCCGGTGTCAATATGGCCGGTCGTCTCACCGGCTGTCAAACGCTCCGTCGTCCGCTCGTACGAGCGCTTGACGATTCTAAGACGACCGGTCATATTGAAGCCAGACAGGGACGAGCTTGCCCGATAAACGGGTACGAATCGGGACAAAAAGGGGGATGACATGAACATCAACGGTTCTGTGGCAGTGGTGACCGGGGGCAATCGCGGGTTCGGCAGGCACCTGGTCACGCAGCTCCTCGATCGCGGCGCCAAGGTGTACGCCACCGCGCGCAGGCCCGAGTCGGTCGACGTGCCCGGCGCGGTGCCGCTGCGGCTGGACGTCACCGACCAGGAGTCGGTGGAGCAGGCGGCCCGCCTCGCCTCCGACGCCACCCTGCTGATCAACAACGCGGGGATCTCCACCCATGCGGCTCTCGTCGGCGGCGATCTCGACCAGGTGCGCCTGGAGATGGAGACCCACTACTTCGGCGCGCTCCGCGTGATCCGCGCGTTCGCGCCGGTCATCGAGGCGAACGGCGGTGGCGGGATCCTGAACGTGCTGTCCGTGCTGTCCTGGCTGCACGCGGCCCACCTGGGCGCCTACAGCGCGGCCAAAGCGGCGGCCTGGGCGATGACCGACGCGGTGCGGCAGGAGCTGTCCCCGAAGGGCATCAACGTCACCGCCCTGCACGTCGGCTACATGGACACCGACATGGCCGCCCACATCGCCCCCGAGGACAAGACGGACCCGTTCCTGGTCGCCGCGGCCGCTCTGGACGGGATCGCCTCCGGCGCGGCGGAGGTCATCGCCGACGAGTTCAGCCGCAACGTCAAGCGAGGCCTGGCCGCCTCGGTGGGCTGACCCGCGTCCAGGCCCCAGGCCCGCGTGCCCGGCTCCTAGGGCGTGGCTCGGTCGCCGGACTCCGCCGCCGCCCAGGTGAAGACGCCCTTGGCCATGAGGGACGCCTCGTTCGCCGCGCGGGCTGAGAAGACCTCGGCCCGCACCCGGTGCACGCCCGGGTCGTCCGGGGCCGCCAGGGCGGCCATCTCGGCCAGGTGCCCGGCGAGGCGCTCGTCGCCTTCGGACAGGGCCTTGAGGGCGGCGTCCGCCAGCGCCTGGGGGCCTCCGGCGAGCTCGGCCACCGACCGGGCCAGCACGGCCTCGGGCGCGGGCTTGAGGTTGGCGGGGTTGCCGTCGTACCAGCCGCCGTAGAGCCGCCACAGATTGCGGACCACGAACTCGGGCTCGTCGTAGCGGGCACGCAGGTACGGGCGGTCCGCCAGGTGCTGGGCCGGCCGTACGGCGTGCACGATCTCGTCCAGCCTGGCGCCCGCGTTGAGGAGGTCGAGCGTCTGGGTGACGAGGGACTCCAGCCACTCGGCCGTCTCCAGGAGGGCCTGCCGGATGCGGTCGCGGCCGAAGATCGGGGCGCCGTGGCTGGGCAGCATGATCTCGGCGTCCAGAGCGGCCATGCGGCGCAGGGCGTGCACCCATTCGCGCGGGTAGCGCTGCACCTTCTGCGGGTTGCCGCAGTTGGGCGTCACCCAGATGAACAGGTCGCCGGGAAGCAGCAGCCTGTGCTCGGGGACGTAGGCGACGGTGGCGTCGTCGGTCTCGCCCTTGGCGTGGAAGAGCTCGAACGTCAGGCCGCCCAGCCGGACGGTGAGCGCGTCGCGGTAGGTGGCGTCGGGATTGCGGTAGTCGGTGGGCCAGCGCAGCTTGCTGCTCTGGAACTGGCGCTGGTTGATGACCGCGTTATAGCCGTTTGTCAGCAAATACCGCTCAAAGCGGGCCACTACCGCCTCATGGGCGTAGACAGTGGGCCTGGGCCCCGACTCCTCGAACGGCGCGATGCCGAAGACGTGGTCGATGTGCCCATGGGAGTAGAACGCGGTCGTCAGCGGGGCCCGACTCCAGCCGCGCACGTCCTGGTGCAGCTGGGCCGCCGAGAACGGGCTGCTGGTGTCGAACAGCGCAAGCTCGCCCGCCGTCTCGAAGGTGATCACGTTCCCGAACCCGGACCACCAGCCCAGACCCTCGCTTATAGTGACGACGCCCCCTCCCGCCATCCCCATGTCCACGATGCTGTCATCGGTCTCACCACGCCAGACGCGGTCCGCGTACTCCTCAATCATGGATCCCACTGTGCTTCTAGAATGCGGTTCTAGGCAAGGGATCACGGCAAGGTCACGTCTCCATTGCGACCTCTTGACGGGTGTCACCGGCCGTTCGTACGTTCGGGCGCACAATTAGGAAACTTTCCTAATTCGTCCCTCTCCTTAGGAGCCCCCCATGACCCACCCGGGAGAGATCACACGGCGCCAGTTGCTGCGCCGGCTCGGTTTCGCCGCGCTCGCCGCAGGTCCCGGCGCGGGCCTGCTGAGCGCCTGCGCCACGGCGGGCGGCGGTGACCGGCAGGCCGCCGCGCCCGCCACGTCGATCGCCGCCTCCGCCGACCCGAGGAACCCGTTCGGCGTCGATGCCAAGAAGCCGCTCGAGGTAACGATTTTCAGCGGCGGGTACAGCGACGCGTACGCCAGGGAGCTGCACCAGGAGGCGTACAAGAAGGCCTTCCCGGGCGCGACCGTCAAGCACAACGCGACCCAGCAGATCAGCACCCAGCTCCGGCCGCGCTTCGTCAGCGGCGACGTGCCCGACGTGGTCAACAACTCCGGGCCCGAGTCCATGGACCTGGTGGCCCTGGCCGAGCAGGGGCACCTGGCCGACCTGTCGGTGCTGTTCGACGCGCCGTCGGTCGACGACCCGGGCAAGAAGGTGCGCGACATGGTGACGCCCGCGGTGCTGGCCAACGCCAAGATCGACGGCAAGGACCTGGTGCTCAACTACACGGTGTCGCACCGGGCGCTGTGGTACAACGCCAAGCTCTTCGCGGACAAGGGGTGGACGCTGCCGAAGACCTGGGCCGAGTTCACGGCGCTGGGGGAGAAGGCGAAGGCGGAGGGCATCCTCCTGTTCGCCTATCCGGGGCAGAAGGGGCCGTACTACCAGCTCTGGAACGTCCTCTACACCGCGGCGAAGATCGGCGGCAACCAGGTCATCCTCGACATCGACAACCTGGTCGAGGCGGCCTGGACCGCCGAGCCGATGAAGCAGGCGGTCACCGCCTGGGTGGACATCCAGACGAAATATGGCGATAAATCGTACTTCGGGCTTGATCACACCCAGACCCAGGTCAAGCACCTGCAGAACCGGCTGCTCTTCTACCCGGTCGGCTCCTGGATCGAGAACGAGATGGCCAAGGACAAGCCGCGCGACTTCGAGTACGCCATCGCCCCGATCCCCGACGTGACCGCCACCGACGTGATGCCGTACGGCGCCATCCAGGTCGGCGTCGGCGAGAACTTCGTCGTGGCGGCCAAGGGCAAGAACCCGCAGGGCGGCCTCGAATACCTGCGGATCATGCTGTCGCGGGACGGCGCGCGGGGTTTCACCGAGAAGACCCAGAACCTCACCGTGGTCAACGGCGCGGCCGAGGGCGTCGAGCTGCCCGCCGCGCTCAAGAGCGCCGCCAAGGCCCAGGACGCCGCCGGACAGAACATCATCGCCGACGCCCGCTTCGAAGGCTGGTACAAGGAGCTGTTCGACCACGGCACCGAGCAGATCAACCGGGTCATGGCCGGGCGGATCACCCCGGACGAGTTCTGCGCGAACATGCAGAAGAAGGCCGACGAGATCAAGAACGACTCGTCGGTGTCCAAGCAGACCCGGAGCGAATAGCCGATGGAGCGGCTGCGCAGGGGCGGCTTCATCGCCGGGTTCCTCCTCGTCCCCATCGTCCTCTACTCCGTCTTCGTGATCAGCCCCTACATCCAGGCGTTCCAGATCTCGCTGACGGACTGGGACGGTTACGCCAGCGACCTGCGGTACGTGGGGCTGGAGAACTTCGGCAAGCTGCTGGCGGACGAGGACTTCTGGCAGGCCCTGCGCAACCACGGGCTCATCCTGCTCGTGCTGCCGATCGTGACCATCGTCATCGCCCTGTTCTTCTCCTACCTGCTCAACCTGGGCGGCGGCTCCAGCGGCGCGGGCATGAAGGGCGTCTGGGGGTCGAAGTTCTACCGGGTGGTGTTCTTCTTCCCCCAGGTGCTGGCCGTGGCCGTGGTCGGGGTGCTGTTCCGGGCCATCTACCGGCCCGACGAGTACGGCGTGATCAACGGGGCGCTGATCAAGCTCGGGATCGACCCCGTCGGCTGGCTCATCGAGCCGGACCTGGCCCTCTGGTCGATCATCGCGGTGATGGTCTGGCAGGCGGTCGGGTTCTACGTGGTGCTGTTCTCCGCGGGCATGGCGGCCATCCCCAAGGACTACTTCGAGGCGGCCGCGCTGGACGGCGCCGGGCGGTTCAGGCTGTTCTTCTCCATCACGCTGCCCCTGCTGCGCGACACCGTCCAGGTGGGCTGGGTCTATCTGGGGATCGCCGCGTTCGACGGGTTCGCCCTGATCCAGGTGCTCGCCGGCGACAAGGGGGAGCCCGACGGGACCACCAGCGTGCTGCCCGTGCAGATCTGGAAGACCGCCTTCAGCTACACCGACTACGGCTACGCGTCGGCGATGGGAGTGGCGCTGTTCTTCCTCACCGTGACGTTCGCGGTGCTGACGCTGCGCACCACCCGGCGTGAAAGGATCGAATTCTGACATGGCCACGCCTCGCCCGGGCAAGCCCCGGCCCAGCGTGCTCGGCGGGCTCTCGCACGTGGCGCTGCTCATCTGGGCGCTGCTGATCATCCTGCCCCTGCTGTGGACGTTCCTGGCGTCCTTCAAGAACAACTCCGAGATCTTCGGAGACGCGCTGCAACTGCCCGGAGCGCTGCGCTTCGACTCGTGGGGAAGGGCCTGGGACAAAGCCCATATCGGTCAGTATCTGCTCAACACGGTCGTCGTCGTCTTCTTCGGCACGCTGGGCACGATGCTGTTCGGCTCGATGGCGGCCTACGTGCTGGCGCGTTACCGCTTCCCCGGCAACCGGCTGATCTACTACTTTTTCGTGGCGGGCATGGCCTTTCCCGTCTTCCTGGCGCTGGGGCCGCTGTTCCTGGTGGTCGACCAGGTGGGCCTGCTGTATACGCACACGGGGCTGATCCTGGTCTACATCGCCTACTCGATGCCGTTCACGATCTTCTTCCTGGCCGCGTTCTTCAGGACGCTGCCGGAGACGGTGGCCGAGGCCGCCAGGATCGACGGCGCCTCGCACACCCGCACGTTCTTCCAGATCATGGTGCCGATGGCCAAACCCGGCCTGGTCAGCATCACCATCTTCAACGTGCTCGGCCAGTGGAACCAGTATCTGCTGCCGCTGGTGCTGCTCGCCCGCGACCAGGAGGACTGGGTCATCACCCAGGGCATCGCCAACATCTCCACCCTGGCCGGCTACGAGGCCGACTGGCCGGGCCTGTTCGCGGCGCTCAGCATGGCGATCCTGCCCGTCCTGGTCGTCTACATCATCTTCCAGCGCCAGATCCAGTCCGGGCTCGGCGCCGGGACGCTGAAGTAACGTTGCCCCATGGACGTCGAGCAGAAGCTGCGTGAGCTGCCCCGGTGGCGGCGCGAAGGCGACGAGATCCGCCGCACGATCACCGCCCCCGACTTCCCCTCGGCCATCCGGATCGTCGACGAGATCGCCGTCCGGGCCGAGGAGCTCAACCACCATCCCGACATCGACATCAGATGGCGCGAGCTGCACCTGGCGCTCACCACGCACGACAAGGGCGGACTCACCGAGCTCGACTTCACCCTCGCCGCGCGGATCGACGACATCGCCGCGAAACACGGTGCGTAGCCGAGCGGCTACTCGCTAGAGTGGGTGCCTTGAGAGCCCGCGCCCGCACGGGCTCGTGCTCTGGGGGTCCTCATGCGCCTGCCCGCACTCCTGCTCGCCCTGCTCGCCGTGGGCTGCTCCGGCGCTCCGGTGCAGCTCGCGCACCCGGCCGCCCAGAAGGCCACGATGCTCAAGGGCGGTGGCGAGTTCACCGCCTTCGGTCCCGACGCCGTCACCTACGACCGCCGCCTGGTGCCCGCCGGAGCCCAGGCCAGCCTCA
The DNA here is from genome assembly GCF_037044575.1 of Nonomuraea sp. LPB2021202275-12-8. Lineage (NCBI taxonomy): Bacteria > Bacillati > Actinomycetota > Actinomycetes > Streptosporangiales > Streptosporangiaceae > Nonomuraea > Nonomuraea sp. LPB2021202275-12-8. Next base: position 326,792 of record NZ_JBAHWD010000004.1, read on the forward strand.
CCACCGAGTCCACCCCGGGCCAGACGATCACGTCCCTGGTGGTCGAGGGCTTCCTGCCCCGCCGCGCCTACGGCGCCCACCTGCACACCAAGCCCTGCGGCCGCAAGGGTGACGACGCGGGCCCGCACTACCAGCACATGACCGGTCAGGTGAATCCCGCCAGCGAGGTCTGGCTGGACCTCACCACCGACGACTCCGGCGCCGGCCACGCCACGGCGCGTCACGCCTGGCACCTCGACGCGGCCGGGGCACCCAGGTCGCTCGTCGTGCACGCCCGTCACACCACGACCACCGGCCCCGACGCCGGCACCGCCGGAGACCGGATCGCCTGCCTGACGCTGAGCTGATCTCTGTACGGGCCGGAGCGGGCGTTCTACTATGTGCGGCGTCTCCTCCGGAAGGGCGCGCATGAGCATCGAGATCTTCGAACGCCAGCTTGCCGCGATCAAGGGCAACGACCTGGAAGCCCTGCTGGCCCAATATCACGACGACGCCATGGTGGTCCGCTTCGATCGCGTGGCCAGAGGCGCCGAGGAAATCAGGGAGGTGTTCACCGCCTACCTGTCGGCCGGGCCGGAGGTGGACGAGATCAAGTCGGTGCAGGTCGTGGCCGACGTCATCTTCTACAACGCGCACATGACCATCGCCGGAAACCGCCTCAACACCTTCGGCACCCTGGTCGTCAAGGACGGCAAGATCTGGCGGCAGACGGCCGCCGCGCAGCCGCTCGGCGTCTGACGACAGGAAGGGGCCCGCCCCCGCGGGCCCTTTCGCCGGTTACGCGTGCCCGGCCGGGATGGTGCCGAGCTTGCCCGCCTGAAAGTCCTCGAAGGCCTGTACGAGCTCCGCGCGGGTGTTCATGACGAACGGGCCGTGGTGGGCCACGGGCTCGCCGATCGGCTCGCCGCCCAGCACGATGACCTCCATGGTCTCCTTGGCCGACAGTGTGATGGACTCGCCGTCGGTGGTGAGCCCCGGACGGTTGCCGAAGCCGTTGAAGACCGCGAGCTGACCGCTCTGGAGAGGGCGCTTGTCGGCTCCAACCGTGCCGCGCCCCGACAGCACATAGGCCAGGGCGTTGAAGTCCTTGCGCCACGGCAGGGTGAGGCGGGCACCGGGGCTGATGGTGGCGTGCAGCAGGGTGATCGGCGTCTGCGTGCTGCCGGGGCCGGTGTTGCCGGCCAGGTCGCCCGCGATGAGCCGCACCAGCGCGCCGCCGTCGTGGCTGCTGAGCAGCACGACGCTGGAGCTGCCGATGTCCTGGTATTTCGGCGCGGTCATCTTCTTGGCGCCGGGCAGGTTGACCCAGAGCTGGATGCCGTGGAACAGCCCGCCCTGCTGGACGAGCCACTCCGGCGGGGCCTCCTTGTGCAGGATCCCGGCCCCGGCCGTCATCCACTGCGTGTCGCCGTTGGTGATCGTGCCGCCGCCGCCGTTGGAGTCGAGGTGGTCCATCACGCCGTCGATCATGTACGTGACGGTCTCGAATCCGCGGTGCGGGTGCCAGGGGGTGCCCTTGGGCTCGCCGGCGGCGTAGTCGACCTCGCCCATCTGGTCCATCATCACGAAGGGGTCCAGATAGGCGGGCTTGATCGCGGCCAGTGCGCGCCGCACGGGGAAGCCCTCGCCCTCGAACCCGCTCGGCGCGGTCTCCACGGCGAGCACCTTGCGCTGGGGCCTGCCTGGCACCGGTTCGGGCAGGCGGGGGAGGCTGAGCAGGTTCTCAACGGTTACGGCGGGCATGTCGGGCTCCTTCCGGCGTCATGTATCCGGGTCAACCCAGTTTAGTTTTCAACTATTCCTGGCGAGTGCGAACGCCCCTCTCACCAGCGCGAGGAACTCCTGGCCCAGCGAGCCTTCGTCGAGCGGCTTGGCGGGGTCGGCGCTCATCACGGTGACGACGAAGGTCCGGTCGTCCGCCGAGCGGGCGAGGAAGCTCATGTCGAGCACGCCGGCCTCGGATCCGCCCTTGAACCACACGGACGGCCACTGGCCCTTGTCCAGCCCCAGCCCGGCGTCCGTGATGGACATCACCTCAGCGATCCGCTCGTCACCCAGCTTCGCCAGCTCAGCGTAGGCCCGGCAGATGCCGTCGGGGGAGGCGTACCACTCGATCGTGTCGAGCTCGCGCGGCGCGGGCCAGGGCTTGATGTCCGAGAGCGGCACCTTGGCGACGACCTTCGCCAGATAGGCGCGCTGCTTGGCGTCGTCCATGGACAGGTAGCGCCGGGCCAGGCGCGGGTGGTCGGCGCCCTTGAGCGCGAACAGCTCCCGGGTGGTCAGCAGCGGCACGTTGCGCCGGTCGTTCTCGCCGGTCCAGGCACGCATCGTGCGCTCCACCGCCTTCTTGCCCACCTTGTGGATCAGCAGGTCGGTGGCGGTGTTGTCGCTGATGGAGATCATCAGCTTGGCGGCCTCCAGGACGGTCACCTTGCTGCCGTCCGGCCGGTCCTGGAGCTGCCCGGTCGGCAGGCTCTTTAGCTCGGGCGTGATCGTGAGCGCGGTGTCCCAGCCGAACGCGCCGCTCCTGATGCGCTCGGCGACCGTGCCGAGGACGTACAGCTTGAACATCGAGCCGAGCGGGCGCCTGTCGCCCGCGGCGACGCCGTGCGCCGGACGGCAGGTGCGGCCGGTCACCTCGGCAGCGACGAAGGCCACTTCCGGCGCCGCCTTGCGCAGCCGCTGATCCAGCTCCCGCCAGCTCGCCGGGGTGGGCTGGGGGGCGGGAGGCTCGGACAGCCGGGCGCCGCTGATCCTGCCCGCGCCGTCCACGGACAGTTCGAGGTTGTACGGCTTGCCGCCCGCCTCGACGCGGGCGAACAGCGCGGTGGCGTGCGCGACGCTCAGCCGCTGCAGCCGCATGTCCTTGAAGGCCGCCAGCGTCTGGTTGAACGCCTCGGCCGGGACCTGCGCGAGGAACTCGGGCGCCAGCCGCTCGGCCAGCTCGCTCTCCGCGACCGGGGGCCTGGTCGAGGCGTCGAGCAGCCAGCGCAGCGCGTCGCCCAGAGGCGTGTCCGGGATCTCGACCACGGGGGTGGCGCTGGGCGCCGCCGTGACCGTCGTGGCCGGCCCGGACCGGGCGGTGGCGCTCTGCCCCGAGCACGCGGTCATAGTGGTGAACGTCAGGGCCACCGCCGTGGCGGCCACGACTCGTTTCGGCCTGTTCATGGGGATTCCTTCCGCTTGGAGGACGTGGCTCCAGCCAAGCCGGACCGGGGCTGCCCCGCCCACCGTGCGAGCCACCGTTCTGGCGGGTGGGGGTGGCCGCATCGACTGTGCGGTCAACCTCATGGACACTGCTCGGTCCGCTTTGTGACGATGTCTACTTATGCGTACGAACCTGGGGGCCGCTCTGCTGGCGCTGCTCGCGGCCGCGGGGCTGACGACCGGAGCGCTGCTGGAGAGCACCGGGCCGTGGCAGTGGACCTTCATCGCGGTCGGCCTGATCCTGCCCGCGCTCGGCTGGCTGCTGGCCGCCCGGCGTCCGGAGGTCCGCTACGGCTGGCTGCTGCTCGCCACCGCGGTCTGCTTCGGGCTCGGCATCCTCGGCGTCGGCCTGGCGGTGCGCGGTGTGGGGTTCGGCGCTCCGCTGGCCGCGGTGATCGCCGTGTTCTACGGCCTGTCCTGGGTCTTCGTCCCGCTGCTGTTCCCCGAGGGGAGGCTGCCCTCGCGCCGGTGGCGGCCGGTCGCGTGGCTCGCGGGCGTCGCCATCGCGGTGCACTTCGCGGGGACCGCGCTGGCGCCGGTCGTACCGGGCGGCTCCGTCGAGGCCTCGGCGCCCGCCGCGCCGGCCGGCGCGTGGGCGTCCGGGATCGGCCAGGTCGTCACCTGGATCATGGCCATGGTCGTGCTCGGCGGGCTGGTCGTGCGCTGGCGGCGCAGCGAGCGCCCCGAACGCGGGCAGTACGCCTGGATCCTGGCGGGCGCCGTGGCCAACCAGGTCGGGTTCGTGCTGCTCGCGTTCTTCAACGTGGGGCTCGGCCTGCCGGTGTTCGGCGCGATCGGGCTGGTCGCCGTGCTCACCGCGCTGCCCGGCGCCATGGTGGTGGCGATCGTACGGCACCGCCTGCTGGACGTCCGGGTGGGCATCCGCGGCTCACGGGTGCTGCTGGTGTTCGATGTCCGCCCCACCGTGGGGGAGGTGCTGTCCAGTCTCGGCCCGGCGCTGGAGGGCGACCCCGAACCGGTGGCGCAGCTCGGCAGGCTGGCCTCGGCCGTGCGGACCGGTCTGGACACCCGGTGGGCGGCCGTCACGCTCGCCGACGGCAGGCGGGTGGTCTCCGGCCGGGAGGAGGGCCCGGCCGCGCTGACCCAGCCCGTGCGCGGCGGGCTGGGTCGGATCGAGTGCGGCCCCCGCGACCGCGGCCGCCTCTACGACGAGGACCGGCGCTTTCTGGAGGCGCTGGCCGTGCCCGCGGGGCTGGCCATCCAGGGTGCCGGGCTGGCCACGCGCCTGGTCAACGCGCAGGAGGCCGAGCGGCGGCGGATCGAGCGCAACATCCACGACGGCGTCCAGCAGCAGCTCGTCGCCCTGATCGCCGGGATCGAGCTGGCCCGCGCCACCGGCGGCGACGCCGAGACGCTCGGCCTGCTGCGCGAGCAGGCCCGCCAGACCCTCGACGACCTGCGGGAGCTGGCGGCCGGCATCCACCCGTCGGCGCTCAGCCAGGGCGGTCTCGTGGAGGCCGTCGAGGAGCGCTGCTCCCGCCTGCCCGTGCCCACCCGGGTCTTCGCGGGCCGGGAACTGCGGGCCGAGCGCTTCCCCGACGAGATCGAGGGCGCGATGTACTTCACGGTGAGCGAGGCGGTGGCCAACGCGCTCAAGCACGCGCGGGCCGCAACGATAGAGGTGCGGCTGGCCAAGGCGGGAGGCCGCCTGAGCGTGACGGTCCGCGACGACGGGCAGGGGTTCGACGCCGGCGCGCGCGGCGGCCTGGCCACGCTGGCCGACCGGCTCGACGCGCTGGGCGGCGGGCTGGAGCTCGACAGCGAGCAGGGGAAGGGAACACGGGTGAACGCCTGGGTGCCGGTCGATGGGTGAGACGATCAGGACCGTCGTGGCCGACGACCACTACCTGGTGCGCGAGGGCACCAGGCGGCTGCTGGAGATGTCCGGCGAGGTCGACGTGGTGGGCGCCGTCGGCGATGCCGACGAGCTGCTCGACGCGGTGCGCAGGCTGCGCCCGGACGTCGTGGTCACCGACATCCGGATGCCCGGCGGGCAGTGGCGGCAGGGGTTCGAGGGCATCGACGCCGCGCACCGCCTGCACGAGGAGCATCCCGGCCTGGGCATCGTCGTGCTGTCGCAGTATTCCGACGCGCTGTTCGCCCTGGAGCTGTTCAAGCACGGCACCGAAGGGTTCGCCTACCTGCTTAAGGACCGGGTGGGCGACCTGGACGAGCTGCTCGGCGCGATCCGGGCCGTCGCCTCGGGCGGCTCGGTCATCGACCCCAAGGTCGTGGAGGGGCTGCTCGACCGGCACGACGTGCGCGGCGAGCACGAGGCGCTCACCCCGCGCGAGCGGGACGTGCTGCGCGAGATGGCGCACGGCAGGTCCAACGGCGCCATCGCCAGGGCGTTGCACCTGTCGGTGTCGTCGGTGGAGAAGAACGTCAACTCCATCTTCACCAAGCTCGGCCTGGAGAACAGCGCCGACGTGCACCGCAGGGTGGCCGCGGTGCTGGCCTACCTGCGGCCCTGACCGAAGACGGCGGGCGGCGGGACCGGCGCGAGGACCGCGTCCCCGTTTCTGATCGGGGCGGCCCCGGCGACGAAGTTCGTCAGCGCCTCGCCGTACACGCACCTGGCCTGGGTGAGGCCGCCGGCGGCGCGGCGGGTGAGCAGGTCCACGGGGAGCTCGGAGCGCGAGGCCGCGACGATGAGGTTGCCGAAGCGGCGGCCGCGCATGATGCCCGGCTCGGCCAGCAGCGCCACGTGCCGGAAGGTGCTGGTGACCGTGGCCAGCAGGCGCCTGGCGAAGGCCAGGCCCTTGCCGTCGGCCAGGTTGACCAGCAGGGTGCCCGAGGGGCGCAGCACTCTGGCGATGTCGCCCAGGTATTCGGTCGTGGCCAGCTCCACCGGCATCGTGGCGCCCGTGAACGCGTCCAGCACCAGCAGGTCGGCCGAGGCGTCCCAGACCTTCGCGGTGCCCTCGCGGCCTCCGGCCACGATGACCTTCAGACGCGGCACCGAGCGCAGGTCGAGCTGCTCTCGCACGAGGTTGACCAGCAGCCCGTCGGGCTCGATGACGATGTGCCTGGACCCGGGGCGGGTGGCCGCGACGTAGCGGGGGATCGTGCAGGCGCCGCCGCCCACGTGCACGCAGCTCAGCTCGCCCTCGGGCAGCAGGTCGATGACATCGGCCATGAGGCGTACGTACTCAAATTCCAGAAATGTCGGGTCTTGTAGGTCAACATAAGACTGAGGTACGCCATCCTTGGACAACATCCAGCCGTCATGCCTGTCAAAATCTCGGAGAAGCTCGACCTCGCCGAACGTCACCGAATACTGACCGGGCATGGGGTCCCGCTGTCCACGTGCCACGTTGATCCCTCCTGGGAGAACCGTATGCGACGCCGAAGGTTGATTGTGCTCGTTAGCGCGGTTCTTGCGGTATTCGGAGCGGTCACCTTCGCGGTGGCGGCCTCCAGCGGGGTCAAGGGCAGCGCCGCCGCGACCTCGGCCGACTACTTCGAGGCCTGGAGCATCGGGGACGTCGAGGGCATGGCCCGCCTGGTCTACCAGCCGCCCGGTGACTTCCGCGCCCGGCACCTGGCGATGAGCGGGGAACTGGCCGTCGAGTCCATCGAGCTGCGGCCGGGTGCGGTCAAGAGCACCGGCGCGGAGACGGCCGAGGTGCCCTTCAGCGGGAGCAGGACCCTGGAGACCTTCGGCGCGTGGCCGTTCGACGGGACGCTGCGGCTGGCCGTACGGGATCGGCAGTGGAAGGTGCTGTGGGCGCCGGAGACGCTGCACCCGCTGCTGAAGGACGGCGGGACGGTGGAGGTCGTCGATTTCGACGGCCCCTCGATCGAGCTGGTCACCAGGGAGGGCGACAAGATCCCCCACAACAGTTACGCCGACTCCACGCTGGCGCGGCTGCGGCCGGAGTTCGAGGACTCCAACGTGGGATGGGCCCTGGTGGCCAGGGCGCCGGGCAGGCCGGAGCAGCGGATCATGACCGTGGAGCCGAAGGCCGACGTCGAGCGCACCACGCTGTCGAGCTCCGTCCAGGCGGCGGCCGCACGGGCCCTGGACGGGGTGGCGAACTCCGCGATCATCGTGCTGAAGCCCGGCACCGGTGAGGTGCTCGCGGTGGCGGACAGGCTCGAAGGCGGATACAGCGCCTTCCACGACTTCTTCCCGCCGGGCTCCACGTTCAAGATCATCACCGCCGCCGCGCTGATGAAGGCCGGGCTGGAGCCGGACGCCCAGGTGGCCTGCCCGGGGTCGTACAGCTTTCCGCAACGGCGGGCCTTCACCAACGACGGCGGCGTGGATCGCGGCCTGATCTCCTTCACCGACGCCTTCGCCCACTCCTGCAACACCACCTTCGTCGAGCAGTCCCTCACCCGGCTCGGACAGCAGGACCTGCGCGAGACCGCGCACGAGTGGGGATTCGGGCGGCCCATGCCGACCGGCGCGCAGGGCGCGTGCGGCTCGATCGAGGACCCCGCGGACCCCGACTTCGCCGCCTCCAACGCCATCGGCCAGGGCACCGCCATCGCCACCCCGCTCTGCATGGCCACGATCGCCGCGGCCGTGCAGGACGGCACCTGGCGCACCCCCCGGCTGCTGACGAAGAAGCAGGTCACCCGCATCGACGGCGAGCCGCCCGCGCCGGTCGAGCTGGATTCGCGGATCGTGGCGAACCTGCGCGACATGATGCGCGCCGCCGTGGACCACGGCACGGCCAGCGGCGCCGGGCTGCCCGACGACGTGTCCGGCAAGACCGGGACGGCCGAGGTGGACGGCCAGCGCTCGCACGGCTGGTTCGTCGGGTTCCGCGAGGACCTGGCCTTCTGCGTCTTCGTGCGCCACGGAGGGTCCGGCAGTGCGGCGGCGGTGCCCGTCGCCACCCGCTTCCTCAACGGGCTATAACTTACGGTACCGTAGGTTATATGACGACGATCACCGTTAAGCCCAGGCTGCGGGGGTGGTTGCACGCGGGCGCACTGCCCGTGACGCTGATCGCCGGGTTCACGCTGGTGGCCCTGGGGCCGACCCTGCAGGCCCGGCTCGCCTCCGCCATCTACGCGATCACCTCGGCACTGCTCTTCGGCATCTCGGCCACCTACCACCGCAGCACGCTCGGCCCCCGGCTGGCGGAGGTGCTGCGCCGCGTCGACCACGCCAACATCTATCTGATCATCGCGGGCACCTACACGCCGTTCGCCCTGCTCGCGCTCGACGGGGCCGCTCGGGTGGCCGTGCTCGGCGTGACCTGGGGCGGGGCGCTGGCCGGGGTGCTCTTCAGGGTGCTCTGGATGGGTGCGCCGCGCTGGCTCTACACCGTCCTCTACCTGGCGCTCGGCTGGACCGCGATCTTCGTGATGCCGCAGCTCCTGCAGGGCGCGGGGGTGGCCGCCGTGGTGCTGGTCGCCGTCGGCGGCGTCTTCTACAGTGCGGGCGCGATCGTGTACGGGCTGCGCCGCCCGGACCCGTCGCCGAGCTGGTTCGGATACCACGAGGTGTTCCACGCCTGCACGATCGCCGCCTACCTGGTCCAGTACATCGCGGTGTCGATCGTGGTCTACTCCGCGGCGGGATTCTGACCCGGAATTGACCGTGGCGGGAGGTGCCTGGGTGACGGTCGCGGAGAACAGACCGGAATGGAGCTACTCGCGCGCACCTGGTGGCTGGTGCTCATCCGCGGCATCGCGGCGATCATCTTCGGAATCCTGGCGCTGATCTGGCCCGGCATCACGCTGCTGGTGCTCGTCGTCTTCTTCGGTGCGTACGCGATCGTCGACGGGATCTTCTCGATCATGTCGGCGTTCCGGCATGGGGCGCGGTCGCGGGCCTGGTCCATCATTTCGGGAATTATCGGGATATTGGCGGGCATCGTGGCGTTCATCTGGCCGGGGATCACTTCGCTGGCGCTGCTCTACGTCATCGCCTTCTGGGCCATCCTGACCGGGGTCGCCCAGATCGTGGACGGCATCCAGCTCCGCAAGGAGATCGACAACGAGTGGATGCTCATCCTGGGCGGCGCCCTGTCGGTGATCTTCGGCATCCTGCTGCTGCTCTGGCCGGCGGCGGGAATGCTCAGCCTGGTCTGGCTGATCGGGATCTTCGCGATCCTGTTCGGCATCGCGCTGGTCGCTCTGTCGTTCCGGGTGAAGAAGCTGGCGCCAAAGACCCAATAGCCGTAAATTTTGCGGATATATCATGGTTGTGGTGGGGAATGTATCGCCTGTCTGGCTCAACGTGGAGGAGACATGGACGTACACGCCCGCCTTGCCCGCCACCTACTCGTCGACGGCTACCGGCTCGTGCTGGATCTGGAACTCAGTCAGGGATCCTGGCTCGTCGACGCCCGCGACGGCCGCCGATATCTGGACTTCTACACGTTCTTCGCCTCCGCGCCCCTCGGCGTGAACCCGCCCTTCGACCCGGACTTCAGCCGGCTCCTCGGCCAGGTGGCGCGTAACAAGCCCGCCAACTCCGACATTTACACCGAGCACCTGGCGGATTTCGCGGACACCTTCAGCCGCGTGCTCGGCGACCCCGCCCTGCCGCACCTGTTCTTCGTGGAGGGTGGCGCGCTGGCCGTCGAGAACGCCCTGAAGACCGCCTTCGACTACAAGAGCCGCCGCAACGAGGCCGCGGGCAGGTCGCCCGCCCTCGGCACCCGGGTCCTCCATCTCACCAAGGCCTTCCACGGCCGCAGCGGCTACACGATGAGCCTGACCAACACCGACCCGGTCAAGACCGAACGGTTCCCCGTCTTCGACTGGCCGCGCATCGACGTGCCCGCCATCCATTTCGGTGACGTCGAGGCGGCCGAGGAGCGGGCGCTCGCCCAGGCGCGCGCCGCGTTCGAGCGGCACCCGCACGACATCGCCTGTTTCATCGCCGAGCCCATCCAGGGCGAGGGCGGCGACAACCACATGCGCCCGCAGTTCCTGCAGGCCATGCAGCGGCTCTGTGCGGAGCAGGACGCGCTGTTCGTCCTGGACGAGGTCCAGACGGGAGGCGGTACGACCGGCACGCCCTGGGCCTACCAGCAGCTCGGCCTCTCGCCCGACATCGTGGCCTTCGCCAAGAAGGTCCAGGTGGGCGGCATAATGGCGGGCCGGCGCGTGGACGAGGTACCCGACAACGTCTTCAGCAAGAGCGGCAGGATCAACTCCACCTGGGGTGGCGGCCTGGTGGACATGGTGCGCAGCAGGGGCCTGCTGGAGATCGTCGAACGGGACAACCTGATCCCGCGCGCCGGCTCCCTGGGCTCCCTCATCCTCGAACGCCTCACCAAGCTCGAAGCCGAGCACCCCGTCACCGTCGCCAACGTGCGGGGCCGCGGCCTGATGTGCGCTCTGGACCTGCCTGACGCCGCCGAACGCGACGCCCTGGTCACCCACCTGCGCGAGGAGGCGGGCGTCCTGGTGCTTCCGTGCGGCCCGCGCAGCATCCGCCTGCGCCCCGCGCTCAACATTTCCGAGCACGACCTGGACCACGGCCTCTCGGCCCTGTCCGCGGCCCTGGAGCAGCGCCCGTAAGCGTCGGCCCACGGACAACTGGCGGCGTCCTTCACCCGAGCGGCGCCGCCGACCCGTCCTGCCGGGCCGGCATGCCCAGCACCTGGCCGGCGGGCGGCGCCCACCTGACCGTGCCGTAGAAAGGACCTACTCGGAGGACCGGGACCGCCACAACCCGATGGCGGTGACGCGCGAGTCCACGCCGAGCTTGGCGTAGATGCGATTGACGTGATTCTTGACCGTCTTCTCGCTGAGAAACAGTCGCTGCGCGATCTGCCCGTTGGACTGGCCCGTGGCGATCAGGTCCATGACCTCGGCTTCGCGCTTGCTCAATGACGTGAACACGCTGTCGAACGCTGCGTCGTCGACTCTCATCCGGCCTCCGGGGCACGAAGACGGTCAGATCGCCGAGGCCCCCCGCGCTTCCGGCGTTAGCGGTAGACAGCGAGCATAACTCGCATTGTCATGTTTTGGGGACAATGCCGGAAGAAAACGGCAACGGCCGGTCCAGAAGGACCGGCCGTTGGCGTTTGGGGTGAGTGAAGGGACTTGAACCCTCGACATCCAGGACCACAACCTGGCGCTCTACCAGCTGAGCTACACCCACCAAGAGCCGCTCGCTAGAACGGCACAGGAAAAGTGTAGCGGTGTTCGGGACTCTTTACGCCACTCATTAACCCGTGACACGCTCGGCGAGCGTCCTGGCCGTGGCCGAGTCGGGCCCGGGCTGCCCGACGAACACGGCGGCGCGATAGTAGCGCAACTCTCTGATGCTCTCCGTGATGTCCGCCAGCGCCCGGTGGCCGCCCTGTTTCTCGGGCGCGGCGAAGTAGACGCGCGGATACCAGCGGCGCACCAGCTCCTTGATCGACGAGACGTCGATCATCCGGTAGTGCAGATAGGCGTCCAGCGCCGGCATGTCCCTCGACAGGAACGTGCGGTCGGTGCCGATGGAGTTGCCGCAGAGCGGGGCCTTCTTCGGCTCCGGGATGTGGCGGCGGATGTAGTCGAGCACGAGTGACTCCGCCTCCGCCAGCGTCACGCCGCCTGCCAGCTCGGGCAGCAGTGCGGAGGCGGTGTGCATCTCGCGGACCACCTGCGACATCTGCTCAAGCGACTCCGGCGGTGGCTTGATGACCACGTCGACGCCCTTGTCCAGCTGGTTGAGCTCGCTGTCGGTGACGATGCACGCCACCTCGACGAGCGCGTCCCGCCCCAGATCGAGCCCGGTCATCTCGCAGTCGATCCAGACCAGCAAGTCACTCATTCGTTCTCCTCGCCGCAGCGGCTCGGAGTGACCCGCCCGCTTGCTTACCCCACCAGCCTAGTGCCACCGGTCAGGCGGGCTTGAGCGAGCTCAGAACCTCGCTGAGGAGGTCGGCGCCGAGATTGTCCGGGACGGACGCGTACGCGAGCGCCGGGCGCTCACCCTCGCCGCGGTCCATGAGCACGATCGCGCCGTTCTCCTTCTTCCACTTGTAGCCCTTCTTCTTCGACTCCTCGGTGAAGTCCAGCTCGAACTGGAGCACCCAGGCGTCCTTGTCGCCGATCTTCATGGCCTTGTCCGAGACGATCTTGGTCTCGTGGGGGATCTGGTAGTACTTGGCGAAGTCGACGAAGACGGCCTTGGCCGTGTCGCCCATGCCGGACGCTCCGGAGTAGGGATAGAGCTCGTTCAGCACCCCGAGGTAGACGTTGCCGACCCAGTCGCTCTCGGCCTCGTAGTTCTGGTGCGACATCGCCTGCACGCCGCTCGACCATTGCTGCTGCGCCGGGTTGTTGCTGTTGATCGTGTTGGACTCCGGCACCTGCCAGCCCCGCGGCACCGCGTACGAGAGCCCCGCCTGGGAGTCGGTGATGCGGCCGGACTCCGGCGCGGGCAGCTCGCCCGAGGCCGTCGGCGGCTCCGTGGTCGGCGCCGGTTCCTCGGTCTCCTCCTGTGTCTCGGAGGGAGTGTCGGAGGGCAGCGCGGTGGGTCGGGAGTCGTTGTTCACCAGGAAGACGCCGGCCACCACGATCAGGGCGACCACGACCAGCGCCGCGAGGCCGCCGAACACCCACGGCAGCGGGTTGCTCCGTTTGGGCGGGGGGCCGTAGCCGGGGCCGGGGAGCGGCGTGCCGCTCCACTGGGTCGGCTGCTGCTGGCCGTAGGAGCCCTGCGGCGGCTGGCCGTAAGGGCCCTGCGGCGGCTGGCCGTAGGCGAGTGTCGGATTCGCGGGGGTGGCCGACCAGTCGGGCTGCTGCTGGTGACCGTAGGGCTGCTGCGGGCCGGAGGTCGGCTGGGCGCCGGAGGAGGGCTGCCGCTGCTCGGATCCCTGCTCCAGAGGGTGGGTGGCGTCCGTCCACTGAGCGCCGTCCCACCACCGGAGTTGCGGCGATCCGTACGGGTCGGGGTACCAGCCCGCGGGGGTCTGCGTGGTCATGCCCGTCAGAGTAGTAAGAACCGGTTTGAGATGCATTGTTGCGAGGTTTAACACTTGTAGGTGAAGCTCGCCTTTCCGGTCCTCAGCGGGCCCGGCGACAACACGCGTAACGTGGCCGTGGCCTTGACGGTGCTCTTGCCCTTCAGCGACCACCTCAGCGGCACGCTGTAGGAGGTCTTGTCGGACGTGGTCCGCAGGGTGGCCTTGACCACGTCCTTGTCCAGGTTCTTGCGCCATTCGTAGCTGATCTCGCCGGTCGCGCCGTTGGTGACGATCGTGCCGGTGATCAGCACGGAGCTGTTGCAGCGCTGGGTCTTCTTCGGCGCGGTGACGGCGACGGAGGCGACCGCCAGCTCCGGCGCGTCGCCCAGCCTGAGCCAGGCCACGGTCGCCCCGGCCAGGATGACGGCCAGGACGGCGGCCGCCAGGATCGTCCGGCGGCGCCGCGCCCGCGACGCCCTGGCACGGCGGCCGTCGCCTCGCCGGGCGGCGGAGGAGCCCTCGCGCCAGATCCGTTCGGCCGGCGTCTCGGTGCCCACGCCCGGGCCGAAGCGCACTCCGTCCTGGTCGGCGGGCCGGCTGCCGGGGCTCAGGTGCGTCGGCGCCTGGCTGCTCACCATCGCCCGGCCGTCCTGCCCCGGCCCCGCGGTGAACCGCCCACCGGTTCCCGCGCCCGATTCCGCGCCCGGTACGTGCAGCAGTGTGACGATGTCCCCCTCGTCGCGGTCCGTCTCCCGGCCGTCGTCCGGCCTCGAGTACGCCGCCGGTTGCGCGAACACCGACTGGCCGCGTGCCGCCTGGGCCAGCCCATGGCGGCCGATCACGCCCCCCGGCAGCAGGTCACGCTCGGCCAGCAGCATGCTCCTGGCTGCCGCCAGCCCCCGGATGGTCGCCGTCGCCGCGGCCCGTTCGAACAGGTCGGCGGCCCTGGGCGCGCCGCGTGCGCACGTGGCGGCCAGCCCGCGCGCCAGTGACGCCCACCCCGACGCGTCACGCTCGGGCGTGGAGAGCCGGCCTCGGATGGCATCCGACAGCCCGCGCTCCGACAGCAGTGCGGCGCCCTCGGCGGTGAGCACCACGGTGCCCGGATGCACCGAACCGTGCGTGACCCCGGCGGCGTGCAGCGCGACGAGGGTATGGGCCGTCTCGGCCAGCACGGACGCCGCGCCGGTCGCGTCCATCGTCCCGGCGGCCAGCAGCCCGGACAGGGTCGGGGTGACGGCCTGCGCGGTGAGCAGCCACACCTGCTCGCCGGCGGCCACCACGTCGGCCACCGGGATCAGCCCGGGCAGCCCGCCCAGGACCAGCCTGCGGTCGGTCAGCACCGTCGCCACGACGCGGTCACGAACCCCCGGCATGTCGATGATCCGGGCGTCGAACAGCAGCGCCCCGGCCCTGCGGCCGTCAGGTGAGATCGCGTCGATCCAGTTGCCCACCTCGGTGATCCAGGTGTGCTCGGTCAGCCGGAACCCGGCAATGCCATTCCTCGGATTGCTCATCGGCGTTGCCCCCCGGCGCGTCTAACGCTTCCTGCGATGCCGTCCCGCCATGCGACGTTTCACCGCCAGTGTGACCGGAACCGCGCCGGACGTCACCAGGCCGAGCGCGAGCAGCGCGCCCGGTGCCACGGTGGCCGCCTGTGGCCGGATGCTGGGATCGCGGGTCTGCTCCGGGCTGGAGTCACCGGCCGGGCCGCTCTCCGACTCCTGGGGCTCGCCGTCGGAGCTGGGTCTCGGGGTCTCGGACCGGGTTTCCGAGGGGGTGCTGGTGGGCCGCGTCGGCCGGGTCGTGGGCCGGGTCGTGGGCTGTGTGGACTGCGTCGGGGTCGGCGTGGCCGACGGCGTCCTGTCGTCGTCGGCGCGGGCCTCGCCGGACAGCACCGGATCGGGCGAGTCGGTCGGGGTCGGCGTGGGCGTCCTCACCCGAGTGCGGGTGGCCCTGGGCTTCGGGGTCTTGACCGTAGGGCTCTTGACCGTAGGGCTCTTGACGGGGGCCGTCGTGGCCGGGTCGGCGATCGGCGGGGCGGCACTCGTCGTGTCCGCCGGCTCCGTGGCCTCCTCGGCGGTGGGCGTCGGCTCCTCCTCCGGCGGGTCGGTCTCGAGTAAGTCGGTGGCCGGCGGCTCGGTCGTCGGCGCGAGCGCGCTCGGCGTCACCGCCGAGGTCTGCGCCCGCAGCGCCGGTTCTTCGTCGAGGGTGTTCACCAGCACGATCGCGACCGCGATCACCACTCCGGCGCACGCGGTGCTGATCGCGGCCTTGGCCGAGAGCTTGCTCATCAGCTTGGACGGCTCGCGGAAGCGGGTCTCGGCCAGCGCGGTCTGCGCCTCGGCCGGCGCGTCGGTGGGGCTCGGGAACAGCAGGAGCAGCAGGCCGGCCAGGGCGGCCAGACGGCGCCTGCCGCGCTCCTCCCACTCGGGCCCGTACGCGTCGGCCGCGATGGCCTCCAGCTCGGTCAGGAACGCCTCGGCCGACGGCGGCCGCTCGCTCGCGTGCTTGGCCAGGCCGCGCTCGACCAGGCCACGCAGCGGGGCCGGCACCTCCTCGACCGGCGGTGGTGTGGCCTGGTGCTGCCGCGCCAGCGCCGCGACGTTGGACGCGCGGAAGGGGCGGGCGCCGGTCAGGCACTCGAAGAACACCACGGTGGCGGCGTAGACGTCGGTGGTCGGCGCGGCCGGGGCGCCCGACCACTGCTCAGGCGCCATGTACGGCGGCGTGCCGGCGGCACTCGTCCCCTCGCCGGCCATGACCGCGATGCCGAAGTCGACGAGCTTGCTGGCGCCGTCGCCCTGGACGATCACGTTCTCCGGCTTGAAGTCGCGGTGCACGACGCCGATCGCGTGCGCGGCCGCCAGTCCCTGGAGGGAGCCCTTGAGCACCGTCAGCGCGGCCTCGGGGCCGGTGGGACCCTGCGACCTCAGCAGTTCGCGCAGCGAGACGCCGTTGACCAGCTCCATGATGATGGCCGCGCCGTACCCGGTCTCGATGTAGTCGATCAGGCGGGCGTTGTGCGGGCTGCGCATGGTGCCGAGCAGCCTGGCCTCGTGGCGGAAACGGGCGACGAACCCCACATCGGACTTGAGCTCGTCAGAGAGGTACTTGACGGCGACTTCGGCCCCGTCGTGGTCGCGTGTGGCCAGGACCACCCGGCCGGCGGCGCCGCTGCCGAGCTCGCGAACCTCGGTGTACCCGGGGACCCCCCATTGCCCATCACCGTACATAACGGTCTCCTCCGGAGTCTTCTGGGCCCCCACCCTTAACAGACGGAGCGTAGCTTAACCGGCCGCCACCTAGCCCTGTCATCAGATATCCCTCTTGCGGACTAAGTCAGATATCAGTCGACGGTGCCGGGATCGTCGGGGCGCGGCGACGCGGGACTCTCCGTGGGGTTCTCGGAGGGATCCTTGGTGGGCTGCTCCGAAGGCTCCTCGGTGTCCTCCGTGGGCAGCTCCTCCGGCTCGCAGGCCGGGGTCTTCCCGCTGTAGGAGGCGCCCCCGTTGCCCGCCCGGGGCACGGTGGTGGCCCGCACCAGCCAGGTCGTCCCGCACGGCACCCGGGCGTAGGTGTGGCTCACCGTGGTGCCGTAGGAGGTCTCGCCCGACAGGGGCACCGCCTTGCTGCCTGCGAGCCTGCCGCCCACGTAGAAGGCGACGTTCAGCCGTACGGGCCGCTCGTTGCCGGTGACCACCGAGATCGACGCCGTGGCGGTCCCTCCGTCGCCGAGCACGGCGCGCGGGATCGACACCCGCTTCACCTCCGGCGGGCAGCTGACCCTGGCGCTTCGCGTGGCCGTACGCCCGCCCGCGAGCACCCGCACCGAGACGGTGGCCCCGCACGGGCGGGACCTGAAGGCGTGGGAGAAGACCCGCGTGTACGAGGTCCGCCCGGACAAGGTCGCCTCCCGGGTCGCGACCCGGTCCCCGTTGACCGAGAACGCCGCCGTCACCGGCACCGCCGCGGTGCCGCTGGCCGTCATGGTGACCCGGGCGCGGGCGGTGCCGCCGGGGGCGGCGGCCATCTGGAGCGCCACGCGCAGTCCCGTCACCCGCGTCGGGCACTCGGGCACGCTCACCGTGGCCGACCTCGCCCCGCCGGGGGCCGCCGGGGTGGTGCTGACGGTCAACGTGACGTCCTTGCCGCACGGCGCGTCGGGCAGGACGTACCGCAGGGAGCGGGTGTAGCCGGTGGCGTCGCTCAGCGGTAAGCGCTCCTCGTGGACCACCTGGCCGGAGACCCGCCAGGTCGCGTTCATGACGATGGGCCCGATTCCGCTGGTGGTCACGGTGAACCTCCCGCCCGCCACAGCGCCGGCCGCGGTGCCGTCCACGGTGAAGCCGTCCAGGCGGAGACCAGACACCGTGGTCACCGGCGGGGTGGTCACGGACGGCGTGCTCACGGACGGCGTGGGCGACACGGACGGCGTGGGCGACACGGACGGCGTGGGGGAGGTGCTCACGGGCGGCGACGTGCTCGTGGACGGCGTGGGCGACGTGCTGGCCGTCGCGGTCGGCGAGCTCGACACCGCCGGCGTGCTGTCGGCGGAGGTGGAAGGGGACGCCGAGACGGTGGCGGGCGTGATCGCCGTGTCGCTGGCGGGGTCGGAGACGCTGGGCAGCCCGCCGAGCGAGGGATCCTCGGTGAGCGTCTCCTCCGGGGTCTCGCTCGGGATGGCGGGAGGGGGCGACGGCAGCCCCGCCGGGATGCCCGATTCGGTCGGCGCGGCCGCCACCGGGTCGAACGGCGTCTCACGATCCCTGTTGGCCATCACGATCACCACCGTCACGGCCACCAGCGTGGCCAGGGCGGTGCCCATCGCCATCTTCACCGCGCCGGCGCGAACGCCGCGCGCGCTGCGGAACACGGTCTGCGCCAGCGAAGTAGTGACCTGCGGGGCCGCCGGAGCCTGCGGCACGGGCAGCAGCAGGGCGAGCAGCAACACCAGCCCGGCCAGCCGCCGCCTGCCGCGCTCTTCCCAGTCCTCGCCGTAGGCGGCCCTGGCGGCCTCCTCGAGCTCGGCCACGAACGTCTCGGCACTGACGGGCCGGGCCGCCGGGTCCTTGGCCAGCCCGCGCAGGATCAGCCCGCGCACCGGCTCGGGCGCGTCATGCGCGGGAACCGGCGCGTGCACGTGCTGGTAGCCGAGCACGCTCGGCTCGGTCGAGCGGTAGGGCCGGTGCCCGGTCAGGCACTCGAAGAACACGACCGTCGCGGCGTAGACGTCGGTGGCGGCCGAGGAGGGCTGCCCGGACCACAGCTCGGGCGCCATGTACGGGGGCGTGCCCTCGGGCTGGGAGATCGTCCCCTGCCGCACGGCGATGCCGAAGTCGACCAGCTTGCTGGCGCCGTCCTCACGGACGATCACGTTCTCCGGTTTGTAGTCCCTGTGCACCAGCCCGATCGAGTGCGCTCTGGCCAGGCCGAGCAGCGACCCCTTCAGCACGACGAGGGCCGCCTCCGGCCCGGTGGTGCCGTTCTCGCGCAGCAGGGCCCGCAGGGAGACGCCGTTGACCAGCTCCATCACGATGGCCGCGCCATGCGTGTCCTGGATGTACTCCCAGAAGGTGGCGACGTTCGGGTCGCGCAGCGTGGTCAGCAGCCGCGCCTCCGCCCGGAACCGGGCGAGCGCCACCGGGTCGTGCCGCCACCTCTCCGAGAGGTATTTGATCGCGACCTTGATACCGGTCTCGTCGTGCACCGCCAGGACGACCCGGCCGCTGGCACCGGCCCCGATCTGCTTGACTTCCGTGTAACCGGGAGCTTCCCACTCCATTTGGCTCTCCCATCAGAAGTCGGGCCCACCTGATGAGACGTGTGATCTAGGAGCCGGGTTTGCCAGGTGGCACGTGTTTATAGAACTACTCTCGGCGGCTTATGTGAACAGGTATGTCGATTCCTTCTGATAGCGCCGGATCTGGCTGTGGTTCGCCCCACTTCGTCACGATCGGCAGCACGCCGGCCCACACGGGCAGCGCGTAGTCGGCCTCGTCGTCGTTCGGCGCGCCCCGGCGCATCTTGACGGACGCCTCCTCCAGCGACAGGGCCAGCACGGCGGTCGCGGCGAGCTCCTTGCGCGTGGGCCGCCGGACGTAGTCCCACTGGCCGGGCGCGAGCTGCTCGCTCAGCGCCCGCAGCGCCGCCAGCTGCTCCTCCTCGTCCGTCACGAGCCTGGCCCGGCCGTAGATGATCGCGGAGCGGTAGTTGACGGAGTGGTTGAAGATCGAGCGGGCCAGCACGATGCCGTCGACGTGGGTGACCGTGACGCACACCTCGCCATCGGAGCCGGCGCGCAGCGACCGGGCGCCGGTCGAGCCGTGCAGGTAGAGGGTCTCTCCGATGCGGCCGTAGCCGGTGGGGACCACCATGGGGTGGCCGTCGACCACCACGCCCAGATGGCAGAACAGACCGGTGTCGAGTACCTCGTACAGATCGTTCCTGTCGCTGCTGCCGCGGTGCTTCTCGCGGCCGAGCCGGGTGCGGGCGGTGGTGGAGAGCATGCGTCGACCGTAGCCAGAAAGTGGACCTATCCTATAGAGCCACTATCAGCCGCTTCCCGGAGACCACTTTCGTGCGTGCCCTCGTTGACCTGCCCGTGTCCCTGTCCAGGGAGGCGACCGTCCCGCTGACGGCACAGCTCGCCGACTGGTTGCGCGAGGCCATGCTGTCAGGGGCGCTCGCGCCCGGGGAGCGGCTGCCTTCCTCCCGCGGGCTCGCGGGGCAGCTCAAGGTGAGCCGGACGGTCGTCACGGAGGCCTACCAGCAGCTCTACGCCGAGGGCTGGCTGGAGGGGCGGCACGGCTCCGGCACCTTCGTCACCCCGCTCGAGTCGCCCCGCCGGTTCGTCCCGGAGACGCCGGGTCCCAGGATGCGGCGCAGAGCGGTGCCGGGCGAGAAGGAGATCAACCTGACGCCGGGCCATCCCTGGGTGCGCGACTACGACCGGGCCGCCTGGAAGCGGGCCTGGCGCAAGGCCGCGGAGCTGCCGCCCGGCGACTACCCCGATCCCTACGGCCTGCCGCGTCTCAGGGAGCTGCTCGCCGACCACCTGCGACGGGCCAGGGCGGTGGCGGTGGGGCCGGAGAACATCCTGGTCACCAGGGGCACCGGCAACGGGCTCGACCTGTGCGCGCTGGCGTTGCTCGGCGCCGGCACAAGAGCGGGCGTCGAGGATCCGGGCTATCACACGGCGCGCACCGTGTTCGCCGGGCGGGGGGCGGAGGTGGTGCCGTGCCTGGTGGACGAGGACGGGGTGATCGTCGACGGGCTGCCGGACGACCTGCGCCTGCTCTACACCACCCCCGCGCACCAGTATCCGCTGGGCGGGCGGCTGCCGATCTCCCGCAGGGAGCGGTTGCTGACCTGGGCCAGGCGTACCGGCGCGATCATCGTGGAGGACGACTACGACGCGGAGTTCCGCTACGACGTCGCCCCGCTGCCGGCCCTCTACGGCCTGGACCCGTCGCGGGTGGTGCTGCTCGGCACGCTGTCGAAGTCCCTGGCGCCGGACGTCGGGGTGGGCTGGCTGGTCGGCACGCCGGAGCTGCTGGACAGGATCGCGACGATCAGGCGCGGTGTGTCGGATCGCACGAGCGGACCGGTGCAGCAGGCGGTGGCGACCCTGCTGGAGGGCGGCGACCTCGACCGGCACCTGCGCAGGATGCGTCTGGAGTACGCGCGCCGCCGCGCCGTGGTCGTCGAGGTCCTCGGCGCCGTCTGCCGCCTGCGCGGCGACACTGCGGGCCTGCACGTGCTGGCCGAGCTGCCGCGGGGGGCGGCGACGGCGATCGTCGAGCGGGCCGCGGAGCGGGGTGTCCTGCTCGACACGGTCGAACGCCACCACTTCGGGCCCGAGCACGTGCACGGCCTGGTGATCGGTTACGGCTCCGCCTCGCTCTCGGACGTCAGGCGAGGGTGCCTGATCCTCGCCGAGCTGATCGGCGGCGGCCGAGCGGGTCAGGAGAGGGGCTGAACGGGCGGCGGCTGAGTCCGTGCCCCGGCACGGGTCGCGGGGGCCGGTTCGAGGTCGCGCAGCACCGGCAGGGAGCGGGAGGCGTACATCGGGTCCACGGGAAGGACGTTGCGGGCCCACCATCTGGCCGGCTCCGGGTCTCCGGAGGGCTCGGTGAATGGCAGGGCGTAGTCGTCGTACGGCGGGTCGTACAGGTAGCCCGTCGCGACCCCGTGCCGTTCCAGCTGGGCGATCGCGGCGTCGCGGTCGCGCACCAGCAGGGGGACGCGGAACAGGGGCTGGTCGAGATGGTCGTGGACGGCCGGGGCCGCCGAGGGCAGGGCGGCCAGCCGCTCGATGCCCGCCAGCCTGCGCGAGCGCTCCCTGGGCACCGCGGCCACCCGCCGGGCCTGGTACCAGCTGGCCAGGCGGCCTCGCTCGGTGCGGTAGGAGTGCAGGTCGGCCCGGACCCACGGGTCGAAGGGCGGCAGCAGGGGAGCGTGCGGGAGCGCCTTCGACAGCGATTCGGCGAGCAGCGGGATGCGGTAGCCCTCGCGTGGTTCCTCCATGCCCAGCGCCCGTGCCAGCCGCAGTGCCGGGCGGACGAGGTCGAGCCTCAGCGCCACCTGGCGGGCCATGGAGGTGGCCACGCTGAGTAATTCGTCCCGGAACGCGCCGGGTTCGAGGAGCTTGTCGCGGGCTTGCTCCAGCGCCTTCAGGTCCGCCACGTGCTCGACGGCCAGGACGCCGCCCGAGCCGGCGCCGGGGTGCTTGGAGAGACTGAAGACACCGGCCTGGCCGAAGGTGCCGAGCGGCCGGTCACCGACGCTCGTCTCCATGGCGTGCGCGACGTCCTCGATGAGGATCTTCCCGGCGAACGCCCCCACCTGGTCCGGCAGGCCGTACAGGTTGGTCGTCAGGACGGCGTCCACGGTCGAGAGGTCCACCCGGGCGGCGTCGATGTTGCCGTCGCGCGGTGAGAGCGGCGCGATCACCGGGCGCAGGCCGGCCGCCAGCACCAGGAAGAGGATCTCATCCGCCGAGACGGGCGACATGAGCAGCCGCTGGCCAGGCGTGCACCAGTGGCGCAGCGCCAGGTAGAGGCCGAGGCGGTTGGAGGGCAGCGGCAGGCAGTGCCTGCCGGTGCGCTCCGCGATCTGTCTCACCCGGGCAGGGCGGCGCGCAGCCGGCCGTAGGTTTTCAGCGCCCTGTCGGCTGTCTTGTGCAGCAGCGGGTTGGCCAGGACGGTGGCGCGGGCCTTGCGGGCGGGTACGCGCATCATCCAGTGCAGGCCCGCCGACGGGCTGCGCCGGGCGATGCGCCCCTCGGTCACGGCGAGCTCGCCGTTCTTGAGCTTCTCCTTGTACTCCTTGTGGCCGCGGCCCATGTCGATCACCTGGATGCCGGACGCGGCGGCCTTCTCGGCCATGGCCAGGTGGTGGATGAGGCCGGGGGAGTATTTGGCGAAGGCCGTGTCGTAGGCGGGGAACCAGCCGGCGAGGGTCGTGCGGGTGCGGATGCCGAAGTGCCCGGCCATCGGCGTGCCGTCCACGTACACCATGTCGAGGACGCCGGCGAAGCTGTCGGTCCGGGTGGCGTGCAGGCGCTCGACCAGCTCGACGATCCACTGGTGGGCGAACCTGTCGGTGCGTCCGGTGCGCCGGTACTGGTCGGTCTTCCAGCCGAGCAGCGTGCGCAGCGGCTCCAGGTCGGGGGTGGCGTAGTCGTGCCGGACCTCGCCGATGTCGCGCTGGAGCTTGCGCGACTTGGCGAGCGTGGTCTTGTAGGTCTTGCCGGAGTGCTCGCGCAGGAAGCCGCTGTAGTGGTCGTAGCCCTCGCGCAGGTCGATGATCGGCGAGGGGTAGGACTCGGACCGCGCGGCCTCCATCGGCTGGCCGGAGACGAGGTGGTCGTACTCGTAGACGGCGAGGCCGCACTGCTTGAGCAGCCAGTGCGGATCGATGCCGGCGTCCTTGACGTGGATCATGCCCTGCGCGTCGGTCAGCCCGGCGGCCACCGGTCTGCCGATGCCGAGAGGATGGCGCTCAAAGGGAAAAAATCCCACGATGTCGGGCCCGTCGTGGACGGCGGCCACCCAGACCATGTCCCGTAGCTCGCCGACGGTGATCGTGAACTCAGGGGAAAGGAAGGGATTGTCGAACGCGGCGTCGGCTTCCTGCAGTGCGCGCCAGCGGCTTACTTCGGGCTCTCCCAGCTCGCTGGGGCGAGCAAGTGTGACGTGCATGGGCTCCTACTGTCGACATGCCTTACTCGGATCAGCATGCAGGCAGACATGTAGGTCCAACCCTAGAGGATCTGGAGTGGTGGTTGTTATCGCAGGTCCCGAACGTTATCTAACTCTCAGGTGGCGCTCAGGACCGAGTGACGTTCTAATAGTTGTCCATGACCGTACCTGGGATTGACCGGCCCCGGCTCTTCGCGTGGCTGGGCCGGCACCTGCCCGACGCCGGCGAGCCCCTGTCCGTCTCGCTGATCGCCGGTGGGCGGTCGAACCTGACCTACCTGATCGAGACGCGGGAGCGGCGCGTCGTGCTGCGACGCCCGCCGCTCGGGCACGTGCTGCCCACCGCGCACGACATGCGGCGCGAGTGGCGGGTCATCTCGGCGCTCGCACCGACCCCGGTGCCCGTCCCCGAGCCGGTCGCCTTCTGCGCCGACGAGGAGGTCATCGGGGCGCCGTTCTACCTGATGGGCTACGTCGAGGGCGAGGCCGTGCGCAGCGCGGAGCAGCTCGGCGAGCCCGCGCCCGAACGGACCCGGCGGCTGTCGCAGCGGCTGGCCGAGGTGCTGGCCGCCATCCACGCCGTCGACTACCGCGAGGTGGGCCTGGCGGACTTCGGCCGCCCCGAGGGTTACCTGGCGCGCCAGCTCGAACGGTGGGGCCAGCAGTGGGAGCGGTCGAAGACCGAGGACCTGCCCGCCTACGACAGGCTCGCCGCCCGGCTGCGCGAGCGCCTGCCGGACGGCCCGGCCGGCACGCTGGTGCACGGCGACTACCGGCTCGACAACACCCTGGTCCGGATCGGGCCGGCGGAGCTGGAGATCCTGGCCGTGGTGGACTGGGAGATGTCCACGCTGGGCGACCCGCTGGCGGACCTCGGGCTCACGCTGACCTACTGGCAGGACCGGGGTGACGAGGAGCGGGCCCAGATCCCGGTGGCCGGGGACGTGACGGCCGCGCCCGGCTTCATGAACGCCGCCGAGTTCGCCGCCCACTACGCGAAGATCTCCGGTCGCGATATTTCGGACCTCGGGTTCTATGTGGCCTTCGGCAATTTCAAGCTCGCGGTCATCGTGCAGGGTATCCACGCCCGCTTCCAGCAGGGTAAGACCGTGGGTGAGGGCTTCGAGCGGATCGGAGCCGCCGTGCCTACCCTCATCGCCCGCGCCCACCGGATGCTCGACGAGTCGTGACCGTCCCCACCACCTCTGACCAGCCGTGACCCACCTCCCGAGGAGCGCTATGAGCACTGTTGCACTGATCACCGGAGCGGCGAGCGGCATCGGGGCCTCCGTGGCCCGGCGCCTGTCTGTGGGCGGCGCCACGTGCGTCCTGGTCGACCTCGACGCCGACGGCGTCGAGCGGCTGGCCAAGGAACTCGGGGGCGCGTGGCTGGCCGCCGACGTCAGCACCGAGGAGGCCTCGCAGCGCGCCGTCGAGCTGGCCCAGGAGAGGTACGGCCGGCTCGACCTGGTCCATCTCAACGCGGGCATCTCCAGCGGCGTGGACCTGGCGGCCTTCGACCTCGCCCGCTACCGCAAGGCGGTCGGGGTGAACGTGGACGGCGTGGTCTTCGGCGTGGCCGCGAGCCTGCCGCTGCTCAAGCGCTCGGGCGGAGGTGCGATCGTCGTCACGGCGTCGCTGGCCGGGCTCGTCGGCTACGACGGCGACCCGATCTACACGATGACCAAGCACGCCGTCGTCGGCCTGGTCAGAGGGCTGGCCGCGCCGCTGGCCAAGGAGAACATCAGGATCGGCGCCGTCTGCCCCGGCTTCACCGACACCCCGCTGGTGGCCGAGGCCAAGGAACTGTTCGTCAGCGCCGGCTTCCCGCTGCTGGACGCCGACGACGTGGCGGCCGCCGTCGAGTCCGCCTTCTACTCCGAGGAATCGGGCACTCTGCTCATCGTGCAGCCTGGCAGGCAACCGGTGCCGTACCGTTATGCGGGAGTCCCCGGACCTGTGACCGGCCAGCGCCCACCATCTTCCTGATCAGTCGCAAGTGTCCCGCAAGTAGTGCGGATACGGTTGAAGGGCCGGGCGACCTCGCCCGGCCTTTTTTGGAACGTTGCGTGAGGGGTGGGTTCCGTGATTCCTACGGACGGTCGACATGCCCGCAGGCGGTCACCATGGCCGATCGCTCTAGGAGCCGGAATCCTCGCCATTCTGCTCGTGGCGGGCATCATGGCCTATACGAGTATGAAGTCGGGGTCCAAGGCCGAGTTCACCGGCGGCGAGGTGGCCAAGCCCGGCCCCGCCGAGCCGGCCCCCCTGCTGGAGCCGCCGCCCGCGGTCGCCGACTGGCCGCGCTGGGGCATCACCCACACCCAGTACAGCGCGGACAACAGCTCCGCCGAGGTGCAGGACCAGGCCAGGGGGATTCTCGGCCGGGTGCCCATGCTGCAGAACCAGCACATCATGGGCTGGGGCGTCAACAACCCCGAGCCGAGCCCCGGCCAGTACAACCTCCGTGACCTCAACCGCCGGCTGAAGTTCATGGCGTCGTCGCGGGCGATCCCGATCATCACGCTGTGCTGCGCCCCCGACTGGATGAAGGGCGGCAAGGCGGGACGTACCGACTGGACCAAGAACCACACGGTCGCGCCCAACCCCGAGCACTTCGACGACTACGCCAAGCTCGCGGTCAAGATCGCCAAGCAGTACCCGACGGTCAAGCACTTCATGGTGTGGAACGAGTTCAAGGGCTTCTGGAACCCGTCGACCAACCGATGGGACGCCGAGGGCTACACCGAGCTCTACAACAAGATCTACGACGCGCTGAAGAAGGTGAACCCGGAGATCCAGATCGGCGGCCCCTACGTGCCGATCGAGAGCACCTCACGCCAGAGTCCCTCCGAGCTGAGCGGCACCTACGGCACGATCGACCAGCGAGCCCTCGACGCGATCGAATACTGGATCGAGCACAAGAAGGGCGCCGACTTCATCGTCGTCGACGGCGCGACCATGACGACGGACAAGGGCAACATCCCCGACGACTTCGCCGCCACGGCCAAGTTCAGCGCCATCACCAACTGGCTCAGGGAGAAGGCCGGCGACCTGCCGGTCTGGTGGGCCGAGTGGTACGTCGAGCCGGACGACTCCGGCTGGACCGAGGCCAAGCGCACCGCCGTGCAGGCCGCCACGCTCATGGAGTTCGCCAAGAGCGGCGTGACCACGGCCCTCTACTGGAACCCCCAGTCCAAGGACGCGGGCGCCTGCAACGGCTGCCTGTGGGATTCCGGCAACGGCGTCGAGATGCCCATGGCGGGGCTGCTGAGCGGCTTCACCAAGTGGTTCCCCGCCGGGGTGCCGATCGAGCAGGTCCAGTCGTCGGATCCGAAGGTCAGGGTGCTGGCGCAAGCACGCCAGGTCGTCATGGTCAACACCGGCGACGCCGCCGTGACGGCCACCGTCGACGGCAAGCAGGTGACGCTCAAGCCGTACGAAATCAAGTGGAGCTCTCGGGGGGCTTCCTAGCGCGGCCCTCCTGCACCCTCCGGTACGTCAGGGAGCGCAGCAGCCACTCCACCGGACCGTAGCGGTGCCCGCGCAGCCACCACCGGCTGTAGAGGACCTGCGTGGCGAAGACGGCCGCCGCCGGCCCCAGCTGGAGCGGCGGTGTCGTCATCAGGGGACATCATCCCGCACAACCTGAGTGGTTCCTGTGAATTCAGTTGATTCCGGCGATGTAGACGAACCGTTCGGCGATCACTCCGACGGCCACGACGAAGGTCGGGATGGCGATGATCAGCAGCCACCGCCGTGCCCGTGGCGCCCGTCTCGGCCCGTTGAGCCGGATGACCTCGTACCCGAACAGGGCCGCCCACGTCACGGCCAGCGCCGCGATGCCGACCGGCGTCCACGGCGAGCTCGGGTCGCCACGCCCCTTGTACGGCTGCGGATCGGGGGTCTCCGTCCCCCTGACGAACTTCTTCCAGGTGTAGAGCGCCGCGTCCTCGTTGGAGTAGACCCTCTTCAGGTCGGGCGAGGCGTCCAGCGCGGCCCGGAACCTCTCTCCCCAGCCCTCCGGGAAGCCCTCGTTGAGCTGCAGGTAGCTGACCTGCCCCCGGCTGACCACCAGATAGGTGTTGCGCGGGCTCTCCGGCCCCGGCTTCAGCCGCTGGACCGCGTCGGCGATGTTCGTCGGGTCCTTGTGCACCTGTGCCTGGCCGCCGAAGTTGACCAGCTCGATGTCCTTCTCGCCCCACGGCAGCGTCGGAGTCACCTCCGGGCCCACCTTCGGCACCAGGTAGACCACCCGGGCGCTCGGCTTGTCGTGCTCGTACACGTAGTGCATGGCGGCGACCTCGCCCGAGGTAACCCGCTCGAACTTCTCGTTGCCGTAGCGGGCGACCAGGAAGGCCATCGCGAACACGACCGCGAAGCAGGCCGCCAGCACCAGCGACACCTTCTTGGTCAGCTCCGGGTTGAAGCGGATGTTGCGCCTGCGCAGAGGTACGGTCTCCTCCCGCACGTCGGCGCTGTCCGCCGGCAGGTTCGGGAAGAACGCGTACGCCGCCAGCAGGCAGGCGCCAGGCAGCGCGAACATGTAGATCCGCAGGCCGATCTCGCCGCCGTAACTCTGCAGCCCCAGCGCCAGCACCGGCACGCACAGCAGGATCAGCGCGGCCCTGTCGAACACCCCGCGCCGCAGCCGCCTGAACAGGCCCACGGCCGCCAGGGAGAGGATCACCACGAGGATGCCCAGCCGCGCCTGCAGCACCATCGCGTGCAGCGCGTCACTGCCCTCGATGCGGTCACCGGTGTTGCGCTGCAGGTTGGTCAGCACCCTGCCCAGACCGCCGAAGATCGCGTCGATCTGGCCGGCCCAGAAGCCGACGGCCTGGTAGCTGATCCACGTCAGCACCACCAGGCCGAGGAAGAACGGCAGCGCCCACGTCAGCGAGGTGCGCTTGAAGATCAGGAACGCCGTCAGCACCCCGAGCATCATGAACGGTGTGATCTGGTGCGAGGCCGTCGACGCGATGAACAGGGTGACCAGCAGCATCAGCATGAGCAGCTTGTCGGCCCGGTACATGCCGGTGTTGGCGAGCTCACCCGGCGTCATCGCGTCCAGGCGGCCCAGCAGCTTGCGCAACCCCTTCTTCGCGATCGGCCTGACACGCGGCTCGACCCGGCCGAACCAGCGCAACAGGATCGCCACGAACGCCAGATACAACGCGAACGTGAACCCCTGCGGCGAGAAGTAGTCCTGGCCGATCCACTGCACCAGTACGAACAGCAGCGCCGCGTACCAGCGGGCCCGCGTGGTGGCCACCACCTGGCGCAGGATCAGCACGAACGGCAGCAGGTAGAGCAGGTTGGACAGCAGCGGGGTCCAGTTGAGAATCGGCGTCAGGTCCGTGATTCCCGCGGCCTTCGTCACGAACGCGAACAGCGCGAAGAAGCCCGGCCAGCCCATGCGGGCGTCGATGCTGATCGCCGTCTCGCCGGTCCTGGCGATGAACTCCACGAATCCGGCGTGGATGTACGCCGTCGGGAACCTGGGCTCCGCGGCCACCAGCGCGCCGGCGCCGTGCAGCGCGAACGTGATGGCGGCGATCTGGAACAGCAGCAGGAACTTGCGGTCGGTGCTCTGCGCCACCGTGACGAAGAACGACACGAGCATGATCAGGATCGCGGCGAACGCGCTCACCGGCAGCGCCGAGATCAGGCCCAGGCCGTTGATGGCGGCCGGATCCACCCCGCGCAGCGGCCCCGGGCTCACCTTGAGCGCCAGGACGTACATGGCCAGGCCTTCGAGCACCAGCAGCAGAGGCAGCCACCTGGGCGCGCTCGCGATCAGCGCCGCGACCCGCCCCACCTGCGTCCGCCCCCCGGCCTCCGGCGACGACGCGCCTGATCCGGACGGCGACGCGCTTGGGGCGGACGGCGAGGTGGATGGGCTGGAAGGCGTGGCGGTTGGCGCGGTGGTTGGGGCGGACGGCGGCGTGGTTGGGGCGGAGGGGGTCGCGCCAGGGGCCTTCGACGGGGCGGTGGCGGCCTTGGAAGCCGTGTTCTGTCCCGCATCCGCCGTGTTCGCCTGAAGCGGCCCGCCGGACTGCGCGGCCTTGGCGGACCCCTGGGGGGCCGCGGTTCCCTGCGGCGATGCGGTTCCCTGCGGGGATGCGGCCCGTTGCGGCGATGCCGTTCCCTGCGGAGGCGTGGTTCCCGTCGGGGACGCGGTGGGCGCCGGCCGTGGTGGCGTGCCTGTCTTCGGGGTTCCTGTGGCACTCTGCGGCGCGGTGCTCGTCTCGGACTGCTCCGGGGCGGTGAGTCGCCTTCCGTCTGTCTGGGGCGCCTCTGGCGTGGCATCAGGGCGCTTGCCCGGCTGCGTGGATCCGGCACCCGGCCGCGTGGGGTCGCCGGCGGCCTTCGGGGTCGGCTGGGTGCCCTTGGTGTCTGGGCCGCCCTTGGTGTCTGGGCCGCCCTTGGTGTCTGGGCCGCCCTTGGGTTCCGGGGCGGCCGACGGGGGCTTGGACGCCGGATCGCCGGAGGGCTTCCGCGGTGCTTGAGTCCCGTCCTCTGCCGGGGCGGCCTTGGAGGCGTTGGCCGGCGACGGCGAGGAGGGCACGGCGCCGGACGTCTCCTCGGCCTTCGGCGGGCCGCCGATGTGCACCGTCGAAGGCGCGGGGATGCGGAAGGTCATCGTGGCGTTCGCGTCCTCGGACGCCTCGGACGCCTCGGATGTCTCTGCCGCCTCGGATGCCACTGCGGGCTCGGATGCCACTGCGGGCTCGGCGGGATCCGTGGTCTCGGCGGGGTCCGTGGTCTCGGGGTCGTCCTCCGGCGAGTCGGGGTCCGAGGAGCCCGCAGCCGGGGCGTCCTTGGCGGACCCGAGGTCCAGCCGGGGGATGATCCCCGTCGCCTCCGGATCGAAAGGCACCTCTGACTCCTCTCCCGCGTCCCCCCGTACGCCGGAAGAGCCGGTGATCCCCGCTGTCATACCATCGCCGTCCCGTTGCCTCACGTTGACCATCATGCGGCCCCGTGCGACCCCTGAGCGACGCTGGGCTGCCGTGTTTCGCCGTATTTGAGAATTTTACGTAGCTTTCCGAAGATCAAAAGTGCGACCAGAGTCTCGCTGAGAAGCATTCCGTATCCGACCGCGTTCACGTTCGCGAACGGGAAGAGGACCGCGATCGACGCCAGCACGAGCGCCGCCAGCCCGATCTGGACGAACGCGAGCGCGCGGGCCTCGCTCCGGGCCCGCAGCGCGCTCAGATAGATCTCGATCAGCACCCTGGGCAGCACGGCCAGCGCCATCAGCCGCAGCAGCATGGTTCCCTCTTCAGCGAACTTGGCGCCGAAGATGTGCAGGATGAACGGCGCCACGACGACCGTCACCACGATGATCGGCACGATGATCAGCAGCGCCCGTCTCAGCGCGTTGCGGCAGTTGGCGGCGAGCTTCGACGGGTCGAAGGAGCCCTCGACGGTCAGCGACACGGCCATGTTCATCGCCAGCAGCTCGATCATGCAGCCGAGCGTGTGCGCCATCGAGAAGCGCCCGAACGTGGCCTCTCCCACCTGCATGGCGACGACCACGGGCACCAGGTAGACGATCGCCAGGACCGACAGGGTGCCGGGGAAGTCGCCGGCCAGGAACCTGCCGACCTCGCGCAGCCCCGGCGGGTTCTGGCCGGTGCCGGCGGTCTGCCTGACGTGCCGGGGCACCACGAAGCCGAAGATCAGCCAGTTGATCGGGATCAGCGCGATCGCGGTCGGCACCATCCAGGAGACGAAGATCCCGCCGTCGGGCAGCGAGCCCGCCAGGGCTACCAGCAGGCCCATCTTGACCAGGCCGAAGACCACGCTGTTGAGCGGCACCCAGGTCGCCTGGCGCAGCCCGGTCAGCGCCACGTCCTGCAACGTGAAGACCGCCCAGACCATCACCGCGGCGAGGAAGAACAGGCTGGGCCCGAACCCGGCCAGCACCGAGTACGTCTCGCCCCACAGCGGCAGGGTCAGCAGGAAGCCGACCGCCGCGGCCCCGCCGGTGGCGGCGGCTATGCCGTACCCGCGCAGGATCAGCCCCGGCGTCCGGCGGCCGGCCACCGGCAGGAAGCGGGCCAGCGCGCCCACGAGCCCGAGCGCGGTCAGCGACGCGAACAGGCGCATCAAAGTGATCAGCGCCTGCCCGCGGCCGAACTCCTCCTCGGAGAAGTAGTGGGCCGCGAGCAGCCAGTAGCCCATGCCGAGCACGGCGGTGATGCCCGTGTTGGCCATCAGCGCGTAGCCGTTCCTGAACAACGGATTGCGGAGGTCGCGTAGCAACCTCCGCCGAAGATCAGACATTTCCGCGAACCCGTTGCAACCCGTAACGTGTTCGCCTGACGACGGCGTAGCCCTTGGTCAGGATGCGTTCGCGCAGGTAGATGAGGGGCACGCCGCTGCCTTCGACCGCGCGCCTGAACATGTTGATGGTGGTGTGCCTGGCGACAGTCAGCCGCGGGATGGCGAGCATGTCGTGCCGGTCGGCGGCGATCGTGTTGTTGACGGCGCAGGCGGCGAAGTAGCCCGCCTTGCGCACCTCTCGCCGTACGCGGGCGCTGGAGTAGCCGTACGGGTAGGCCATGGTGGCGACCGGCGTGCCGAGCGTGTCCTCCAGCAGGCCCTTGTTGCGGCGCAGCTCCTGGCGCAGCTCCTCGGTGCGGAGCTGGTCGAGCTGCGGGTGGCTGTGGCTGTGCCCGCCGATCTCGATCCCGGTCTCGGCGGCCTCGCGGGCCTGGCTCCAGGACAGCATGTCGTCCAGTGCCCTGCCCGCGGCGTCCTTGCCCGCGTCGGACACCCAGCCGCTGGTCAGGAAGACCGTGGCGGGGAAGGCGCGCCGCTCCAGCAGCGGCAGCGCCTGGCTGTGGAAGTCGGCGTAGCCGTCGTCGAAGGTCAGCACGACCGGCTTGTCGGGCATGGACCTGCCGTTGTTCTTGTTCAGCGAGGCGACCAGGTCGCCCAGCGTCAGCGGCGTGAAGCCGCTCTCGGCCAGGTAGGCGAGCTGCTCGGCCAGGTCGGACGGCCGCACGGAGTGCGGCTTGGTCTCCTCGTTCGGCTTGTCGGTGACCGAGTGGTACATCAGGATCGGAATCCGGATCATGACCGCACCACCTTCAGACGGATCGAGCCCACCAGGTAACCCCAGGCCGTCCAGGCCAGTCCGACGACGATCGCGCCGGCCCGGCCGAGGCCGCCGAGGTCGCCCCTGAGCGCCTCGCCGAGCCCGCGCAGCGCGCCGAGGGGCAGCGTCTTGAGCGCGTGCGCGCGCTCGCTGGACAGCCCGTCCTGGGTGCCGACCTCCTGCGTGACCAGAGCCTTCGACAGCCCTTCGGCGTAGCAGCGGGAGCGGAAGTAGCCGAACGTCTCGCGCTGCCTGGACACCTTGTGCCCGA
The DNA here is from genome assembly GCF_037044575.1 of Nonomuraea sp. LPB2021202275-12-8. Taxonomy (NCBI): domain Bacteria; kingdom Bacillati; phylum Actinomycetota; class Actinomycetes; order Streptosporangiales; family Streptosporangiaceae; genus Nonomuraea; species Nonomuraea sp. LPB2021202275-12-8. The sequence continues at coordinate 359,486 of NZ_JBAHWD010000004.1, forward strand.
TGAGCGCCCGCGGCTCGAACAGCATGACCGAGCCTGGCTTGCGCTGGCTCAGCCTGATGCAGAACTCGGTCTCCTCGCAGCCCAGCGGCCTGCTCTTGCGGCCCTGCACGCTGCGGCCGATGCCGCTGTGGAACCCGCCCACCTCGGACACCACCTCGCGCACGAAGGCCGCGTTGCCGCCCATGACATTGCGGATCGGCGCCTTCACCGCGGGCATGCCCCGGTAGGTGCAGCCGACCGTCCAGTCGAACTCGTACGGGAACCAGCCCGGCCTGCGGTCCGACGCCCAGATCGGCTCGGTGCGACCGCCCACGCCGACGACCCCGGGGTCCTGGAAGCCCTCCTCCAAAGCCTCCAGCCAGCCGGGGTCGGCGACCGCGTCGTCGTCGAGGAACGCGACGATGTCACCGGTGGCCGTGGCCACGCCGGTGTTCTTGCCGCCGGACAGTCCCTGCTCGTGCGTGTTCTCCACGACGATCGCGCGCGGGTACGCGTTCTTGAGCTTCAGGTGCAGGTCCGGGTTGTAGTCGACGACCAGGATCAGCTCGTACGGCCGGCGCCTCTGGTGCTCGACCGACTCCACGGCTTGCCTGATGTCCTCCCACCGGTCCTCGGTGTAGACGCAGATGACAACAGACGTGTTCACGACGATTCCTTTGAGCGGCTTGGGCGGCCTATGCGACACCCCGGTCGGCGGCCGGCGCGGTGGCCGGCTCCGGGCGCGGGGGAGCGGGCTGGCGGCGCCGCTCGCGCAGGATGGTCTTGAGCACTCTCAGGCCGTCGCGCACCACGTGCAGGTTGCTCTCGCCGTGGATGCGGTTGCGCTCGTGGCTCGGCACCTCGTGCACCTTCAGGCCGGCCTTGGCGGCGCGGATGTTCAGCAGGGTCTCCACCTCGAAGCCGTCGCAGTCGAGGTTGAGCACATCGAGGTGGCGGGCCCAGAAGGCGTTGTAGCCATAGCAAAGGTCGGTGTACTGGGTGCCGTACATCACGTTGACGATGCCGGTGAGCACGCGGTTGCCGAAGCGGCGGTTGAACGTCAGGTCGTCGCTGCCGCCACCGGCGGCGTAGCGCGAGCCCTTGACGAAGTCGGCGCCAGTGACCAGCGCGCCCACGAACGAGATGATCTCGTGGCCGTCGGTCGAGCCGTCGGCGTCGATCATCACGATGATGTCGCCTGTGGACGCGGCGAAACCGGCGGCCAGGGCGTCGCCCTTGCCCTTCCCGGTCTGCGTGACAATCTTCACGTTCGGCCGCAGCCGGCGGGCCACGGCGACCGTGTCGTCGACGGAGTTGCCGTCCACGAGCACGATCTCGTCGATCCACTGCGGCAAGGTGGCGAACACGTGGGGGAGGTTCTCGGCCTCGTTCATGGCGGGCACCACGACGGTCACCGTCGGCGAAATGGCCAGGTGCGGAGTGAGTGGCGTGAAACGCTCGATAGGCGGCATAGAACGCAAGGGCTTGATCAGCGCCTTGCCGTTCGGCTTGGTGATCTCGGGACTCATGGCGACGTAAATCCTTCCGAGACCCTCAGACGCGCCGCGATGTCAACGACTCCCGGGTGCTGCGGGAATGGCTGATGAGGCGAGCGGTGCATCTGCGGGTCCTGAGGTGAGGGTTGTGCTGGTGCTGTGGTGCTGAAGCTGTGGTGCCGGGGGCGGAAGCGCTCTAGCGCGCTCCCGTGGGTTCCTTTGCGACTGCGTTGTCCTGCTGGATGGAGCTGCGCACCCGACCGAAGCCCTTCAGGACTCGATCGGCCGCCCTATAAAGAGACGGTCGGTCCATGACAATTGTTCGGGCCTTGTTGAAGGGAGTTCTGCCCATCCAGTGCACCGCCGCGGCGGCGGACGGCCTGGAGACGCGCCCCTCGGCGACGTACAGGACCCCGCTCTTGAGCCAGTCCTTGTACTCCTTGCCGCCCTTGCCCATGTCGACCATGTGCAGACCGCTCGCGGCGGCCGCCTCGGCCATCTGCATGTGGTGGACGATGCCGGGGGAGTACTTGCCGAACTCGGTGTCGTAGGCGGGGAACCAGCCCACGAGGGTCGTCGCGGTGCTCAGGCCGAAATGGCCGGCGACCGGGACCTCACCCGAGTAGAGCATGGTTAACACGCCGGAGAAGTCGGGCGACCGCTCGGCGTGCATCATGTCGATCAGCTCGACGATCCACGGCTGCGCGAACCTGTCGACCCGGCCGGTCCGCCGATACTGGTCCGACTTCCAGGTCAGCAGCGTGCGCAGCACCTCGGGATCCGCCGAGGCCCACTCGAAGCGGAGCTCGCCCTGCTCCCTGCCGAGCTTGCGCTCCTTGTAGCGCACGGTCTTCAGGTTCTTGGGGGAGTTGGTCCTGACCTGCTCGAGCCAGGCGTCGTAGCCGGCGGTGAAGTCCATGACCGGTGCCGGGCGGACGTCGCTCTCGAAGGGGGCGAACGTCGGCTGGCCGGCGACGAGGTGGTCGAAGTCGAACACGGTGAGCTTGCAGGCCCGCAGCAGCGCACGCACGTCGACCGTCAGGTCGGGGACCGCGATCAGACCGTGACACGTGGTGAGGAAGCCGCCGAGCGGCTTGCCGATGCCGAAGCTGTGGCGTTCGTACGGGAAGAAGCCGACGATGCCGCTTTCGTCTTGGATGACGGCGACTCTTACGTAGTCGCGCAGCCGATCCATCGCGACGGCGAACTCGACTGACAGGAACGGGTTGTCCAGGCTCGGATCCGCCTTCTGGAGCTCCCGCCATCGGGCTCGCTCGGAATCACCGAGCTCTCCCGGGCGGACGACGCTGATCTTCACCTGGCCCTGGCCCCCTGTTCGGTCTGCATGCTCTTCCCCCGGTACAACACGCGAAGCACGTACATGAAACCTCCGAGCACGGCGACCGTCGCCACGCCGGCCCGGGGCGACCACGCGTTGAACAGGAGCATGGCCTGGGCGAGCAGCACGTTGATGACGAGGCTTGCTGCGGCTCCTACTGATAGTGCTGCAAGCGGATCACGATCACGCAACAGTCCTACGACCGCCGCCCCGGGTACCACGAGCAGGAACAGGGAGATCAGCAGGGGTCGCAGCGGCGTGTCGATGTCGAACAGCGCGACCACCGCTCCCGCGATGCAGGCGAGCGCGAGCAGCCACGTGAGCGCTCTGCGGTGCTTGAGCATCTACTGTCTCTCTCCCGGTTTCCCACTGGTAAAGCGCGATCGATCTATTCATGGGATCAATCCGTGCGCGTGCACGTCAACGCCGACGCTTGGCGACCCAGTCAGGTTTACCGGCAGATGAGATTTTCCATGTGGCGTACAACACATGGAAAAGACGGTCCGGTCCCCGACGTGCTCCCCAAGCACACCAGGATGCCCTATTTGTAACAGGGGCAGCGACCCAGGGCCCGATATATCACTCTTTGTCACGTAAATGAGGTCTTGGCGGAGGATCTATGAACGCACGGCGATCCGTTGGCCGTCAGTGGCCGCCGTCCGATCCCTGTACGGGCTCGGCCTCGGTGTTGTCGACCGACGCGGTCTCCGACGGACCGGTGGGCGTCTCGGTCGGCTCGGCGCTCGGCACCGCATCGTCGGACGGCGCAGTCGACGGGCGCGGGTCCTGACCGCGCCAGGAGAGCGAGCAGCTCGTGCTCCCGCCGTTGGAGCTGAACGAGACCGTGCCGCTGCCGGCGGTGCCGGGATCGTCCACCGTCACCCAGACCACCACCGAGCCGCCGGCCTTGATCGAGCCGGTCGCCGGGGACACACCCAGGCCGCTCGACGTGCCGGCGCTCCAGGTGACGGTGGCATTGCGAGCCTGCAGCCCGACCTTGGCCGCGTTCTCCACCCCGGACGGGCAGGCCGCCGAGAGCCGGGCGGCGGGCACCGCCCGCCTGCGGGTCGGCGTGGGCACGGCCGGCGGCCGGGTGGTGGCGACGGCGACGGCCGGCCTCCTGCTCGGCGCCGCCGTGGCCGGCTCGCTGTCCGAGGGCGTGGGCGTGTCGGCGGGCTCGGTGCCGGTCTCCGGCTCCGGGCTCTGCGGGGCGTAGTCCTCATCCTCGGTCGGGGTGGAGCTGGGCGCCACGCGCAGCGAGGTCCTGGCGCCCTCCTGCGAGTTCAGCACGACCATCACGCCCGTCGCGGCGAGCAGGCACGCGCCGGCCAGCACCACCGGAGCGAGCCTGCGCCGCCCGCGCCGCCGCGAGCGGCGCGGATGGGCGACAGGGAAGCCCATGCGGTCGAAGCCGTCACCTCGGTCGGTGATCAGCGTCCGAGTCTGGTCGAGCCCCGGGGCGACGCAGGTCTCGACCACCCTGCCGCGCAGCCCGAGCGGCGGGACCGGCACGGGGATCATGTCGAGCAGCCGCCCGGCCGACACCTGCCCGCGCCGCCGCTCGGTGCACACCTCGCAGCCGCCGATGTGGCCCGACAGCCGGCGGCGCAGCAGCGGGGTCAGCGGCCCCTCCCAGGAGTCCACCATCGCCGACAGGTCCGGGCAGTGCGCCCGGCCCGTCCTCGCCAGCACCACGGCCGCGGCGGCGATCTCCAGCTGGTCGCGTGCCCGGCCCAGCCGGCCGGCGGCCTGCCGCGAGGTCAGCCCCAGCACCGAGCCCACCTCCGCCGGCGTCAGCCCGTGGCGCAGCGACAGCTCGAGCACCTCGCGCTCGCTCCTGCTCAGCTCCCCCAGCGTCTCGCGCACCAGAGCGGCGAGCTCCGGATCCGCATCGTCCTCGATCACGGGCGGCGGCGTCCTGTCCTCGGCGCGGTGTCCCAGCCGCGCCACCGCCTGGAACCTGGTCAGCGCATACAGCCAGGCCCGCAGCCTGCCGCCGTCCTTCAACCGGTCGGCGCAGCCATGGGCGGTGACCAGGGCGTCGTGCACGGCGTCGGCCGAGCTGTCCCGATCTCCGAGCAGCGAGTCGGCGTAGTCGTACAGCCGCTCGCCGTACGCGCGGTACAGCCTGTCGGGAGTCCCCGTTTCGGCGCGGCGCAGGGCAGCCACGAACTCCTGGTCGTCGGCGCGCTCGACAGTCGGCCATCCAGGCACGAAATCCCTCCCCGCAGGTCGCAGGACGTCCCCACCGCGGTTAGGACGCCGCCTGCGTGAGGCGGGTTGGCCTGCGAGCACGGGTCATGCCGAACAGGCATCGACCAGGTAAAACTGGGTCAGATGTGACGCCTGAATCAGCCGTCGCAGTTGGGGGTGCAGAGGCGCCGCTCCATGCCCTGCAGGAAGAAGTCACGTACCTCGAGCGGGTCCTTGGCGATGTAGGCCTCGCCGCCGGTGGCCTGGGCCACCGCGTCCATCTGCCGCTTGCCCTTCTGGGCCTCGGGGCCGAACGCGATGAGCAGGATGCTGACCGGCCGTTCGGGCTTGTAGGTCTTCTTGAGGAACGTCAGGATCTGCGCGTTGGTGACGCCACCGTCGGGGTCGTCGTTGCCGGCGCCGTCGGTCAGGATCAGCAGCGTGTTGATCTTGTCGCGCTGGTAGCTCTTGGTCATCTCCGTGTAGGCGGCCTTGAGCGTGTCGTTCAGGCCGGTGTCGCCCGTGGTCTTGGCCTGGACCGTGGACAGCTGCCTGGCCAGCGCGTCCTTGCGCAGCACGCCGTCGATGCTCTCGGTGAGCGGGCCGACGGAGACGACCTCCTTCCAGTCCTTGCCCTGGCCGTCGAGATGCGTGGAGAACATCCACACGCCCATCTCGGAGTCCGCGGGGAACAGCCCGAGGCCCTCGGTGGCGATCTTGCTGATGGCCTGCATGCGGGTCAGGTTCGTGCCGGGGACGGGCAGCGCCATCGTGCCCGAGACGTCCAGCAGGGTGAGCAGCCGGGTGCCGAGGTTCAGCCTGGTCCAGGTCTGGGTCATGGTGGCCACGGTCTTGACGTCGGGGACGGGCAGCGCCTTCGGGGCGCCGGGAGTGAAGCCCTTGGCCTCCGTCAAGGCCTCGCCCGCCTTGCCGTCGGGGCCGCGGAACCCCTGGCCGCGCAGCACCTTCTGCGCGGACTCCTTGCCGAGCTCCTGCTGGAAGTCGGCGGCGGCCTTCTGCACCGCCGGGTCTTTGCTGACGACCGTGACGGGGTAGTCCAGGCTCAGCGTGCCCTCGTTCGGGTAGAGCGCCACGACCGGCGTGTCCGGCTTTTTCGCATTGTGGGCGTGGATCGCCTGCTCGGACGTGACGCCGAGCGGGACCTTGCTGCCGCCCTTCACGGTGAGGCTGGCCAGCAGCGCGGCCGGGTCGGAGACGAGCTGCCCTGACAGCTCCTTGAGCGCGCCGACCAGAGCCTTGTCCTGCCCCGACGCCTTGGCGGTGCCGGCCGCGGCCAGGAGCGCGGTGAGCCCCGCCGAGTTCTTCTGCGGGTCGAGGGCGAGCACGCGGACCTTCTTGCCGGGACCGTCCACGTTCGCCACGTTGGCCGCCGCCACCATGCTCGACCAGCTCGGCTTGAGGCTGCCCTCCAGCTTGGCCGCTGCGGACTTGGCGGTCGCCAGTACGACGGGCGAGGAGGCGATCGAGCCGGACGGCTCGGGCAGGGAGACCGCGCCGGAGGGGTGGTTGCGGACCCGGTTCACGACCAGGCTGGAGTCGGCCACCCAGACGTCCGCCGCGAACTTGCCGGCGGCCAGCGCGTTCTCGGTCCGCGTCGCGGACTCCTTGGCCACCGCCACCTCGACGCACTTGGTGTCGATCGAGTGCAGGGCCTTGTTGTACGTCCCCGCGATCTTGTTGAGCGCCGGCTGGATGTCGGGGGTCGCCACGACCTGGAGCGGAAGCTTGCCACCGGAGCAGTCATGCTCCCGATTGAAGATCACGAATGCGGCCACACCGAGCAGTACGGCGAGGGCCACGGCTCCCGCGAGGGGGACGAGCACCCGGCCGCGTCCGCCGCGTGACCGCCTGCGGGGGGATGGCTCCTGGGCTTGGTAGCCGCCATCGAGCTCGTCTGTGCGGTGTCGCCCCACGATGTCCTCTTGGTGTGATCTTGGTGACGTTGAGACCTTCCGGAGACCCTAGTGGGAGATACTCCGCGATACTCGGGGAACGATACTCGGTGCGCTTGCTGTGGCAAAACAGCCCTTTTGGTGCGGTGATGACCCTCTGTTACGGTCAATGGCAGCATCCGTGACCACGCCAGGCGCGCACGCCTTCCCGCACCGAGACCACGGCGAGCGCCAGCGCCATCGCGGGATCCACCCACCACCACCCGATCGTGTTGAGCCACAGCCCGGCGAGCACCCCGGCCGCCATCGCGCCGCACATCAGATTCTGGGTGCCCTCCCCGGCCGTCGCCCCGGACGCCAGCCGCACCGCGAGCCGCCGCTTCACCACCCCGAGGACGGGCATGGTGAACAGGCTGAACGCGGTCACCACGATGCCGAGCAAGGTCGGCTCCGCCCGGTGACCCGCATCCAGATCGTGCCCCACATGGATGATCAGGTAGGGGGCGAGCAGCCAGAAGCTCACCGCGATCGCCCGCCGCGCCCGGTGCTCCGCGCCCGCCGACAGCGTGCGCGCCCCGGTGAAGCGCCACAGCACGATCAGGCTCGCCGCCGCCTCGACCAGGGCCGCGAGCCCCCAGCCGATCAATGCCACGGAGTGCGCGGAGAAGCCCGCCAGCAGCCCGAGCGAGCTCTCCACGGCCAGCCACACCAGGGTGACCACGGACAGGGACCGCGCCAGGCGGGCAGCCCTGATCCAGTCGGCCGACGCGGCCGGATGCGCATGAACTCGCTGGTCAGGCACCTTGAACCTCCGCATTCCCGGCCCCCGGCCGTCGACAGCGATACGTACCGTACCCATTACTTATCGTGACCTTAGAGGCTGGCAGCAAAGAATTTCCCCGCATCGTGGGTAGTGTTGAACGATCATCACGGGGAGAAGCGGGGGCCGATGCCGTTCACGCCCAGTCACATCGCTGCGGTGCTGCCACTGATGTCCTCGCCGCGGGTGCGCAGGTTCGCCGACCCGTGGGCGCTGGCCATCGGCGCCATGGTGCCCGACCTGCCGATCTTCCTGCCGTTCCTGCCCGACTACAGCGACTGGCACTCCTGGCAGGGCGTGGTGACCGTGGACCTGGCGGCGGTGCTGATCCTGCTCGCCCTGTTCCACGGCGTCTTCCGCGACCCGCTGCTCTCCCTGCTCCCGCCCGCGCTCGCCGGCCGTGCTGCCACCCTGATGCCCGCCTGGGGCCACCTCGCGCGCACGTTCCCGGCCGTCGTCGCGGGCGCCCTGATCGGTGCGGCCAGTCACGTGCTGTGGGACTCCTTCACCCACTCCACCGCCGCCGCGGAGTGGGGCCACTGGCTGGGGGCGACGGTCTTCGGCGTGCTGCCCGTCTTCCGGCTGCTGCAGTACCTCTCCTCGGCGGTGGGCCTGGCGATCGTCGTCCGGTGGGCCTGGGGCGGCCTGACCGCCATGGCCCCCGCCCCGGTGCCCGAGCGTCTCCGGACCTCCGCCCGCCTGCGCCGCACCGTGCTCGCGTGCGGCTCGGCCGGCATCGTCGCGGGCGCGTTCCTCTGGCCCCTGGTCGACGAGCCGAACCCGGCCTTCGGGGTGGCCAGCGTGATCACCAAGGTGGGCGCGGGCACGGTCGTCGGCCTGTGCCTGGTGCTCACCTGCTACGCGGCGGTCTGGCAGGTCAGGCGGCTCATGGCAGTATCGGAAGGTGCTTGAACACGTAACGGACGCCGCCGATCCCCGGCTCGCCGACTACACCAGGCTGCGGGACGTCGAGCTGCGCAAGAGCCTCGAAGCCGAGCGGGGCCTGTTCGTGGCCGAAGGCGAGAAGGTGATCAGGCGCGCGATCGCGGGGGGATACCCGATCCGCTCGGTCCTGACCACCCGCCGCTGGCTCGACTCCCTCGCCGACGTCCTCGGATCGGCCACCGTCTACGTGGTCGACGACGAGACCATGACCGGAGTCGCCGGCTTCCAGGTCCACCGCGGAGCGCTGGCCTCGATGGAACGCCTGCCGCTCCCCTCCACCGAGACCGTGCTCGACCCCGCCGCGCGCGTGGTGGTCCTGGAGGACATCGTGGACCACGCCAACGTCGGCGCGATCTTCAGATGCGCCGCCGCGCTGGGCGTGGACGGGATCATCCTGTCGCCCCGCTGCGCCGACCCGCTCTACCGCCGGGCGGTGAAGGTCTCCATGGGAGCCGTCTTCTCGATCCCGTACGCGCGGATGGACAACTGGTACACCGGCCTGGGCGAGTTGCGCGGGGCGGGCTTCCAGGCGCTGGCTCTCACGCCCGACCAGTCCGCCACCCCGCTGGACAGGGTCAAGCTGGCCGACCGGGTGGCGCTGCTGCTCGGCTCGGAGGGGGACGGGCTGTCGTCGCGGTGGCTGCACGAGGCCGACGAGCCGGTGTGCATCCCGATGAGCGCGGCGGCCATGGCGGCGGGCGTGGACTCGCTCAACGTGGTGGCCGCGGCCGCGATCGCCTGCCACGGGCTGATGCGATCAACGGACGCGCCATAGCGAGGATCCGCGCATCACGCTTAACACCTAAAAGCAGGCGAAATACGAATAAATTAAAACTACTGGCCTATCCCGTAAAATGCCAAGGTTATCGGATCGTTACTACTTGTCATGAGCTGGTGCCTCGACTCTGCCTACATTCCTTTTACTCCCAAGGAAAGGGTGGGCCAATGGCGCTCAACCACTCAGTGGTGCAGGTCCGGGTCGGCGACGGAATACTGTGGGTCGGCGGCGAGGCCTATCCACTACGAAATATCTCTCATGTCGGGCAGCGAATACTGGAGGTGAATAAAGGAGCCGCCTGGAAGAGGTTCGTCATCCGTTCGCTGATCTGGCTGGTCGTCGGCGGAATCCTGGCGCAGCTCCTCGACATCGTCGGGGTTCTCCTCCTGATCGCCGTGCAGGCGCTGCTGGTCTGGCAACTCGTCTCGGTGCTCAGCAGGCCGGCGGTGTACGGCCTGGTCGTCAACACGTCCGGCACGCAGCGCGACGCCGTCTGGAGCACGGCGAGGAGCGAGATCGGCTACCTGGTCAGCGAGGTCGCCAAGGCGATAGGCCGGCCCGACTCCGCCCAGCTGGTGTTCAACGTCGCGCACGCCGTCCAGGGCGATCTCATCCAGCAGTACGGGGCGGGGAGCATCGGCAAGCAGCACCACTCCGGCTTCGGGGACAACGTGGTGGGCGGATGACCGGCGGCGACCACATTGTCCAGTACGGGCGCGGAAGCATCGGTAAGGCGCAGCACACCGGGTCCGGCGATATCGTGACCGGCGGTAAGTCGGTCGCCGGTCCGGAGTCGCGGTCGGCCGCGTTTGACAATGTGCTCCAGGCGATCGACGCCCTGAGGCGGCATCTGGATGAGACGGAGCGGGCCGAAGTCGATTCGGCGGTTCGGCGCCTGGACTCCGAGGGCACCGTCTCGGAGCTCAAGGAGCCGCTCGGTAAGATCGCGGGAATCGCGGCTCTCCTGGGAGAGGTCGGAGTGCCGGTAATCAATGCGATAAAGGAGCTTCTCAGCTGCTTTTCAAGCTCATAGGTCGCTTTGGCTGACCCCGGGTGGCCGCCGTGCGGGGTGTGAGGGTTGGCCTCGGCTGCTGGGATTCCCCTTCGTCGGATCGGGTAGAGCATGTCGTCTGCCGGACACCATCGTGGGGAGATGCAATGAAACCTGTAGAGAAATCCGTATCGCTGGGAATGAGCCTGCTCAGCGCCGCGCTGGCCGCCGCGCTGTTCAAGCGGGCGTGGAAGATGGCGTCCGGCCAGGACGACGCGCCGGACGCCGAGGACCTCGACCGCGGCTGGACGGAGATCCTCCTCGCCGCCGCACTGCAGGGAGCCCTCTTCGGCCTGGTCAAGGCGGCCGTGCATCGCGCCGGCGCGCAGACCTTCCGGCGCAGGACGATCGAGAGCCGGGCGAAGGGCTGACCGGCTTCCTCCTGTGATCGGCGCGGTTCGGGGCTCGTGAGAACCCGGCGAAGCACGGAAACGCCGCCGAAACCGGCCCGTCGGAAAGCTTGCGATCGTGAGCTTTCCGGCCGGGCGCGGGGCGTCCAGGATCGTGGCGGCGGGATGCGCCCTGCTGCTGACGGCGTCCGTCCTGGCCCAGGACGCGGTGCCCCCGCAGGCCAAGGCCGAGGTGAGTGCGATGATTCCCGCCACCCCCCAGCGACCCGGGACGACGGCGAAGAGCACCTCGCCCTCGTTCTCCAAGGCGGAGCGCCGGAAGCTGAGCCGGGCGCTGGACCGCTACCTGTCCGGCGAGCCGGGGCGCCTGTCAGTGGCCGTCCGGGACCTGGCCACCGGCCTGGGCTTCTCCTACAACACCCGGCTGCGTCCCGCGACCGCCAGCGTCGTCAAGGTGAACATCGTCGTCGCGCTCCTGCTCCAGGTCCAGCGCCGGCGTCGCGCCCTCACCTCCGGGGAGAGACGCCTGGCGGCGCGAGCCGTCAAGGTCAGCGACAACGACGCCGCGAGCACGCTGTGGAACACCATCGGGGGCGCCTCCGGCCTGGCCGCCGCCAACAGGAGACTCGGCCTGCGCAGCACCCGGCCCGGCCCGGCGGGAGCCTGGGGCGCGACCACCACCAGCGCCGCCGACCAGGTCCGGCTGCTCAGGGCGCTCACCTCCACCGAGGGGCCGCTCACCGGCGAACACCGCCGCTACGTGCTGCGCCTGATGAGAGCCGTGGCACCGGAGCAGGCCTGGGGGGTCAGCGCCGCCGCCCGCGAGGGCTCGCAGGTCGCGCTCAAGAACGGCTGGCTGCCCCGGCCCGTCGACGGCGGCCTGTGGACGGTCAACAGCATCGGCCGGGTGCGCTCCGGCGACCACGACCACCTGATCGCCGTGGTGTCGGACCGGCACACCTCGATGCGCCAGGGGATCGAGGCCGTGGAGCGAGTCGCGAAAACCGTGACCGCGGCCCTCTCCGCCGCGTCGGACGTCTGACGGTCAGGCCGCCGGCACCGGCACCCTGCTCCCGGTGCGGGCCGACTCCAGGGCCGCCGTGACCATGGCCAGGCTGCGGAGGTTGTCGTGGCACTCGCCCTGCGGCGGGCTGCCCGTGCGCAGTCCGGCGACGAACTCCGCCAGCCCCTCGGCGAGACCGGTGAAGCGGCGCCGCCCGGGGTGCGGGTCCGGCTCGGGCTCGCCGGGCTTGAGCGACTCCCCGCGCGCGGCGCCCACCGTGATGGCGGCCTCGCCGTCCCACAGGGCGGTGCCGCGGCTGCCTGAGGCCCGCCAGCTCCCCGTCCAGGAGGACGGCAGGCCGGGGGCGGACCAGCTCCCGGTGAACGTGTAGCGAAGGCCGCCGGTCATCTCGAAGATCGCCACGGCCGAGCAGGCACCCGGATACCAGGTCCACGGCGGGCGGAACGACTCGCAGTAGACGGCGACCGGATCGGCGCCCGAAACGGCCCTGGCCGCGTCGAACAGGTGGATCGCCATGTCCTGCAGCAGCGGATGCTCCAGGGTGGACAGGAAGTCGGCCCCCCGGTACGGCATGAGGAACTCCGACGCCAGCATGCCCAGCGCGCCGAGGTCGGCCACGGTCCTGCGGTAGGCCACCAGTGCCGGCATGTAGCGGCGGTTCTGGTTGACCATGAACAGCCGCCGGGCCCGGTCCGCGGCGGCGACCATGCCGCGGGCCTCGTCGAGCGAGACGGCCATCGGCTTCTCGCTGAGCACCGACACCCCCCGCTCCAGGGCGGCGACGGTCACCTCGTAGTGGGCGTCGGGGACGGTGCAGTTGACGACGAAGTCCGGCTCCTCGCCGTCCAGCAGGGAGGTCAGCGAAGGACCGGTGGGTAAGCCCGCCAGCCCCAGCTTGGCGGCGGAGGCGCGGGCACGCTCCGGCTCCACGTCCACCCAGCCCACGAGCCGGGTGGCGGGGTTGGCGAGCAGCTCGGGGGCCCACTGCCCGCCGATGAATCCGGCTCCGACCACCACGCCGCGGAGCGGGCGGTCCTCGTCGACGGTGTCGAAGGTCAAGAGATCTCCTACCACTGGACGGGGGTGTGCGCGTTGCGAAGCGGCTCGCCGACAGGCCCGGCCGGAGCGGCCCACAGCACGGCGTTGGCCAGGACGCGGCGTACATCGGGGTTGTGGTAGACGGGGTAATTCTGGTCGCCGGGGCTGAAGTAGAAGACGCTGCCCATTCCCCGGCGGTAGCAGCAGCCACTGCGGAACACCTCGCCGCCGCTGAAGGAGCTGACGAAGACGAGCTCGTCGGGCTGGGGGATGCCGAACGGCTCGCCGTACGTCTCCTGCTCGCCGATGATCAGGGGGTGCGGCACGCCATGGGAGATGGGATGCCCGGGCGCCACCGTCCAGACGAGCTCCCGCTCGCCCGCGTCGCGCCAGTTGAGGCTGCACGTGGTGCCCATCAGGCTGCGGAAGATCTTCGAGTAGTGGCCGGAGTGCAGCACCAGCAGGCCCATGCCGCCGAGCACGCGCTGCCTCACCCTCTCCACGACCTCGTCGGCCACATCCTCGTGGGCCATGTGCCCCCACCAGGTCAGCACGTCGGTCTCGGCGAGCTCCTTGTCCGACAGGCCGTGCTCGGGGTCCTCCAGCACCGCGGTGCGCACCCGGACGCGCTCGCCCAGGTGCTCGGCCAGGCCGGCCGCGATCGCGCCGTGAATGCCGTCGGGGTAGCGCCGGCGCACCTCCGGCTCGCGCGGCTCGTGGTAGTTCTCGCTCCAGACAGTGACCTTGATCGGCATGTGCTCCCCTTCTGGAGGGCCCCGCGGCCCCTCCCGATCCCCCCTGGGCTTACCCAGTCAGAGCGCCCACTCCATCGCGGCGGCGGGGACGAACGACGAGACCAGGTCGACCGGCCTGCCCGTCTCGTAGGACTGGCGGACGGCGCAGAGGATCTCCACCACGTGCGCGGCCTGTTCCCCGGTGGCCCGGTGCGGCCGCTCCTCGCGGATCGCCGCCGCGAGGTCCCGCACGGGCCTGCCCCACTCCACGCCCCGGTACGCCTCCCGCACCGGCGGCACCGGCCGGAGCGGCTCGCGGAATGCGCCGATCTCCAGGTCGGAGTCGAAGTCGTGCCAGCTGTGCAGGAGCAGCGATCCGCCGTCGCCGTGGAACTCCAGCCCGTGCTGATGGGTGTTGTGCCCGTCGACGTAGAAGTCGCAGGTCAGCCGGAGCAGCACGCCGCCGTCGAACTCGACGCTGGCGACGACGTAGTCGGGGGTGGTGATGGTGAACGGCCGGCCGTCGAGCCGTTCGCGGTGAGGCTGCACGACCGAGGCGAACGCGGTCGCGCGCCGGGCCGGGCCGAGCGCGGCGGTGGCCATCGTCAGGGGGTAGACGCCCACGTCGAACAGCGGCCCCACCTCGTAGAAGCCGACCGGGTCCGGGTGCCAGACCTCGATCCGGCCCCAGTTCACTTCCCCGTAGACGAGTCTGACCTTGCCGATGGCGTCGTCGCGGAGCAGCTTCAGCGCGGTCTGCTGGGCCTCGCCGAGGAAGGTCGCGGGGGCGCCGCCGAGCCGCAGCCCCCGCTTGTCGGCCAGCTCGACCAGTTCGGCCGCCTCCGCGTGCGTCAGGGCGAGCGGCTTCTCGCTGTGGACGTGCTTGCCCGCCTCCAGGCAGCGGCGGATGACCTCGTAATGGGCGCGGTGCGCCGTCAGGTTCACCGCGATGTCGACGCCCGGGTCGGCCAGGAGCTCCTCAAGGGAGCCGTAGGCGCGCACGCCGTGCGTGGCGGCCAGCGCCTCGGCCCGCGCGCCGTCCACATCCTGTACGCCGAGCAGGTCGATCTCCGGATAGCCGGCGAGCTGGCGGGCGTAGGCCTGGGCGATGTTGCCGCAGCCGACGACGGCCACGCCGGTGGTCTCGGAAGTCACGATGGCGTCCCTTTCTGCGGAGGTCAGGCGGCCAGCCACTGGCGCAGCAGCTCGCGGGACTTCAGGACCTCGGGGACCGGATCGCGGTCCTCCGGCTCGTGCTCGATGCTGATCGTGCCCTCGTAGCCGATGCGCCGCAGCGCCTCCACGCACCGCCGAACCGGGACGCAGCCCTCGCCGAGCGCCACCGTGTCGTGCCCGCCGGGCGCCGCCACGTCCTTGAGATGCACGTGCTTGAGCCGGTCGGCCACGGCCTCGATCGCGTCGGCGGCGTCGTAGCCGTGCGTGCCGAACCAGCCGGTGTCCAGGGCGGCGCCGATCCGGCCGCCGGCCGCGCCGCCCATCGCCTCCAGATACTCCTCCGGGGTGCGTTCGGGATGGTTCTCGACGCCGAGCACCAGGTCGTACTCTTCCAGCGCGGCCACCACCCCGTCCCGGTCGGTGGCCAGCACGGGCGCCATGCCGCCGATGACCGGCGCGCCGACCGCGCGCGCGATCCGGCACAGGCCGCGGAAGTAGTCCAGATCCGCCCCGGCGGACCCGGCCACGCTCGGCACGGTGAGCTCGTGCTCGGCGAGCAGCCCGGCGGCGATCCGGAGATGCTCGTCGCTCGCCCACCGCGGGTTCAGGTGGGCGGTCCAGACGTCCATCGAGCTGAACCCCAGGTCCTCGACCTCCGAGACGATCTGTCCGAACCGCTCGGCGAACCCGTCCAGCGGCGCGAACCGCTCGTTCGTGACCCGGTCGGCCTCACCCCAGCCGGCCGCGGGCATGCGGTAACCGGTCTCTCTGGTGACGTAGTTGGCTCCCATGAACGCAATCGTGTTCACACGTCTCCCCGCATAACTGCACATTTCGGAGTATTTCAGTGAAACTACGGCGCACGCACCATGAGGTCAATGGATGGCTATGGGTGATTTTCCTGCCCCTCGCGCCACTTGACGGGCCACGATCGGACACCTAAGGGGGCCGGCTGACGGATTTTCACTGAAATTTCAGTGCGTTACCTCGAAGAGCCGGTCCAGTTGGTGCCGAAGGACGGCCATGGCGTCCTCGGCGCTGCGCTGCCCGGCCAGCACCCCCGCGCCCAGCCCGGCGCACATCGCCAGCAGCGCGGCCGACTCCAGGCGCGGGTCGGTGCCCGGCCGCCCGTGGGCGAGCTGCTCGGCGACGAACGACTCCATCGCGTCAGGCGCCGCCAGGAACGGATGGGCGGCGAGCGCGGGATCGGTCACCGCGAGCATCGCGTACGACGTGTAGACCAGGTGGTGGAGACGGCTTGCGGGATCCGTGGGAAGCGCCTCGGCCAGGATGGTCTCGACCAGCTCGCGGGGCCCTGCGACGCCCGACACCCGCTGCACGACCCGGTCCCGCATCAGCTCCGCCAGGCGCTGCAGCGCGAAGGACATGAGCTGCTCTTTGGTGTCGAAGTAGTGCTGCACCAGATGGAGTGACACGCCCGCCTCGGCGGCCACCGCCCGCATCGTCGCTGCATGCAGCCCGCGCTCGCCCGCCACCCGCAGCAGGGCGTCGGCGATGTCGCGCCGGCGCCACTCACGGTCTGTGCCGCGGGCCATGCGGAGCTCCTTGTCGGCCGGTGAAAGAATTGGTACAACTGTACCCTATACAGGTGTACCAGGAGGATGTGTGAGCGCACGCCACACCGGCATCGGCCGGTTCACCAGTGAAAAGGCCAGACAGGCGTTCCAGGACGCCTACGAGCGGGCCATGGCCCTCTGGCCGGATGACCGCGAGGCGCTGGACATCGGCACCTCCTACGGCACCACCCGGGTCTATCGCCACGGCGCGGGACCGGGCCGCCCGATCGTCCTGCTGCACGGCCACGGCGGAAACGCCTCCAACTGGTACGGCCTGGTCTCCGGGCTCGGACTGCACAGCCCCGTCTACGCGATCGACACCGTCCATGACCCCGGCGGCAGCGTGCAGACGTCCCCGCTCCCCGACCCCGCCGTCTGGCTGGAGGAGGTGCTCGCCGGTCTCGACCTCGACGACGTCCACCTGGTCGGCCACTCCTATGGCGGCTGGCTCGCTCTCGGCCTGGCCGTCCGCGGCAGCGGCAGGCTGTCGGCTCTGACCCTGCTCGACCCGGGAGGGCTGGAGAAGGTGCCGGCGAGGTTCCTGCTGGGCCTGGTCGCGGCCCTCTTCGCGATGCGGGCGCCGCCGTCGTGGAAGCCCCGGCTGGCGCGCCTGCTCGCCGACGCGGCGTTGGTCGAACGACCGGAGATCATGGCCCCGGTCATGGTCGGCGTGTGGGCGTTCCGGTCGGACCGTACGCCTACCAGGCCGTACACCGACGAGGAGCTGCGGCGGGTCACCGTGCCCACGCAGGTGATCCTCGGCGGTCGCAGCAGGATGCTGCGTCCCGCCCGCGCGCTCGCCCGAGCCCGGTTGATGGGCTCGCTCCGCCGGGCGGTGATCGTGCCGGGGGTCGGGCACGGCGTTCCGCAGGAGGTCCCCGAGCTGGTTTGCGAGCGCATCACGGGCTTCGGCGGCCTCCGGCTGGAGGAGACGCCATGACCACGAGAGCGCTGGTGCTGGGCGGCGGCGGGGCGCTGGGCATCGCCTGGGAGACGGGAGTGCTGGCCGGACTGGCCGAGCACGGTGTCGACCTGCGCGACGCGGACCTGGTCGTCGGCACCTCCGCGGGCGCCGTCGTCGCCGCGCAGCTCACCGCGGGACTCGACCTGGAAGAGCTGTACGCGGCCCAGCTGTCTCCGGTGGACGGTGAAGCGGCACCCAAGACGTCACCGTTCGCCCTGTTCGGCCTGGTGTGGAGGCTGACCAGGGCCAGGGACGCCAGGGATTTCGGCGTCCGGATGGGCCGCTACGCGCTCGCCGCCGATACGGGGCCGGAGAGCGAGCGGCGGGAGTGGCTCGCCGGCGTCCTTTCCGGCGTCTCGCATGCTCGACCCCGCTCGCCGGGCCCCGGCCGCGGCGAACGGCAGGGCCAGGGCCGTCGAGGTGGCCGCCGCCGTAGCCGAGGTGTGGCGCGGCTGAGGTCGTACCGTGACGGCGGGGCGAGGCCGATCGGCCCGTGGGGGAGCGGCGGCCCGAGCCGTCAGCCGAGGGTGATCTGGTCGCCGACGTAGTTCAGGAGCCGCTCGGCCGTGCTGAAGCGGCGCTCGTTCTGGTCGTTCAGCAGCACCCCGACCACCTGCCTGCCGCCTCGCTCGCCGGCGAACAGCAGGCAGAAGCCCGCCGCCCGGGTGTAGCCGGTCTTGACGCCCAGCACGCCGTCGGCGCTCGTCAAGAGCTTGTTGGAATTGCGCCAGGTGTGGGAACGGTGCACGGCGGTCTTGGGCACCGTGTGCACCTGGCGGCCGACGACCGTTCTGAACGTGGGGTCGGCCAGTGCCCGCTGGGCCAGCTTGGCCTGGTCGACGGCGGTGGAGTAGCCGCCGTTGGACGGCGCGGGCAGGCCGTCGGCGTTGGTGTAGCGGGTGTCGGCCAGGCCGAGCGACCTGGCGGTGGCGTTCATCTTGCGGACGAAGCCCGCCTTGCCCGGGCCGTACGTGCGGGCCAGGGCGTTGGCCGCGTCGGCGCCGGAAGGCAGCATCAGGCCGTAGAGCAGGTCCCTCACGGTGAGCCGCTCGCCCGCCTTGAGCGACGCCGTGGTGGCGCCGTTGCGCACGGCGTGGCGGACGTCCGCGGCGGTGACCTTGACCGTGTCGCCGAGTTCCGCCTCGCGCAGCACGACGTAGGCGGTCATCACTTTGACCAGGCTGGCGACCGGAACGCGGGCGGTCTCACGCTTGTCGAAGTGGACCGTTCCCGCCGAGTCGATCACGTAGGCCGTCCTGGCGCCCACCGCGGGCGCGTCCGCGTCCGCCGCCGTCGCGGGCGCGGCCGAGGAAACCCCCACGACCAGGGCTAGGAGGGCAGAGCTGATGAAACCGGCAATACGCATGCCGAACATGGTGGCATCCAAACAACCAGGCGTTCGGCGAACATGACGTTCAGAGAGGAAAACAACACCTTAGGAGCCGTAAAACATCGAGAAAGCCGACAAAACGGACGTCGTGTGAAGGTGGTGGCCGCGTCAAGCGGCGACGGCCTCCCGCTGCCGCTTCCTCCTGCGCCGGATGGCGAGCGTGACGGCGCCCGCGACGACCACGACCGCCACCGCCCCGGCCGTGACCGGCGACCGTACGGCGAGCTGCAGCCAGCCCCACAGGCCGAACCACCACAGGGGCGCCCAGGTCAGGCAGCCGAGCGCGCTGGCCACGACGTACCACGGGTAGGACACGCGCAGCGCCCCCGCCACCCATGGCAGCGTGTGCCTCAGCATCGGCACCCAGAAGCAGCCGTAGACGGCGAACGCGCCCCACTTCTCGACGACCCGCTCGACCTTCTGGATTCGCTCCCTGCCGAGCTTGACGCCCATCCGCGACTCGTACATCTTCTCGCCGAGCTTGCGGCCGACCCAGTAGTAGACCTGGAACGCTCCGAAGAGGGCCAGGATCAGGATCGCGCCCACCAGCCAGTAGGGCAGGCCCAGCAGGAAGGGGTCGGCCGGCGCGGGGACGGCGAGCGCGAGATGCCACATGTGCCGACTCCCCCCACCGAATCCGTTAGGTCAGGCTTACCTTAATTCAACCCGCAAGCCATTGCCACACCAGCTTGCAAGTCGTCCTGCAAGAGGTGCAACCGCCCGACAACCAGTGCTCAACCGCCCTGCCTTATCCCTATAGGTGAGCGAAGAGGGTAAAGATCATGGCGATGACAACCGGTACGGTTCTGGCAAGTGGCTCGGCGAGCGCGGCCAAGTTCTTCGTGGCGGCACTCGCCTTCACCGGAGCCTACGTGGGCCTGTCCGCCTACGGCACCGCGAACTCCGCTCCCGCTCCCGCGCCGGCCGTGAGCCAGCCGGTCCGCGAGCTGCCCCTCAGCACCACCACTACCGCGGCCGCCGCCACACAGGAGACCGCCACCGCCGGCCAGATCGGCATCAGCGCGCTGGCCACCGGCCCGAACTGCCTCAAGACGTTCGTGGCCCGCAGCCTCATCGTCAACCCGGCGCCCGACGAGGCGGTCTCCTACAACTGGCGGCTGTCGCGCTGGAACCCCGGCACCAACACCTGGCACACCTACCTGGTGGACTATTCGGGCTTCGCCGGCGCCGAGGAGAGCGCCGAGTGGGACCCGGCGATCGCCGCCAACCCCGGCTGGTACCGCGTCGAGCTCAGGGCCGAGGGCCTCAAGACCGTCAAGAGCGACCGTTTCCAGGTGAGTTGCTGACCGAGCGGCGCGCCGCCTCCACCCAGCGCGGCACGCCGACCCGCTGCGCCACCTCGAGCGCCTTGGTGTAGTGGTCGCGGGCGGCGTCGGGCTGGTCCAGCCGCACCGCGAGGTCGCCCAGCGTGAGCGCCACCGGCCAGAGCGCCACGACCCCGGTCCCGGCGCCCGCGATGCGGTCGGAGAACGGCTTGAGCTTGTCGTAGCAGTCGACCATCCGCTCCCGGTCGTCGAGCAGCATCCCGGCCAGCGCCCGCCACGTCATGGCGAGCTCGTACAGGAAGTCGGGCCGCACGGGCGGGCGCACGGCGGCGACCGCCTTGGCGTCGGCCACGTGCCCGGCCGAGGCCAGGGCCAGCGCGTAGGCGTCGAGCGTCCACTTGGCGCCGCGCTGGTGCGCCTCGGCCAGCAGCTCGACCGTCTCGGCCGCCCGGCCGGAGACCAGGTGGAGGCAGAACGTGGTGATCAGCGGCAGGTCCTGGCGGCCCTCCAGCATGCCCGCCCGCGCGGTCATCCTGGCGGCGTCGCGGTAGGCGCGCTCGGCGCCGGTGTAGTCGCCGGCGATCATCTGCCGCTGCCCGGCGTACCAGGCGTGCACCGCCGCCGGCGCCGGCAGGTCGTACTGCCTGGCGAGCTGGTCGGCCGCGGCCGCGTGCTCGTCGGCGACGGCGAACTCGCCGCGCGCGGCCGCGCACTCCAGCAGCACCAGATGGGCCAGCGCCTGCGTGGCGATCTGCCCGGAGCGCTCCGCCACGTCCAGCAGCTCACGGCCGATGCTCTCGCGGGTGTCGACGGCGGGGATGTCGTAGGACTGGCGCAGCCGCCCGCTCAGCGCCACCGCGATGAGCACCGGGTCGCCGCTCTGCCTGGCGACCTCGAGCGCCTCCAGCGACGCCTGGCGCCCCCTCTCGGGCGATGAGGAGCCCTCCAGCTCCAGCGCCAGGGTGGTCAGCAGGCTGGCGCGCAGCGACTGCTCCCCCTCGGGGAGCTCCATCAGCGCCTTCTCGGTGACGTCGACGATCTCCCACGCGGTGCGGGTGAAGTCGCGCGCGATGCCCTTGTGCGGCACGGCAAGCGAGGCCGCCACCCGCGCGGTCAGCTCCATGTCGCCCAGCGGCAGCGCGACGTCCATCGCGTCGCGCCGCAGCAGCCTGGCCGCGGACATGTCACCGCACAGAGCCAGCGCCTTGATCCGCCGCAGCATGAGCTGCAGGCGCTGCTTGGTGTCGCCGCTGGTGCGGTCGAAGGCGGCGATGGCCTGCTCCCAGAGCGTGGCCGCCTCGCGGTGCGCGAAGCGCCGCTCGGCCTGCTCGGCGGCCAGCCCCGCGTAGTGCACGGCCTTCTCGGCGGCGTCGGCGAGGAAGTAGTGGTGGGCGAGCGCGGCCACGTCGGACGGCGCGCGCCGCTCGATCACCGCCGCCACGGCGGCGTGCAGCCTGGTGCGGCGCAGCCGGGAGGCGTCGGAGTAAACGGTGTCGCGCACCAGGTCGTGGTCGAACCTGAGCATCCCCGGCCCCGGCTCGGTCACCAGCCCGGCCAGCAGGGCGGCCTCGACCGCCTCCACCACCGCGTCCTCGTCACCGGCGACGTCGACCAGCACGTCCACGTCCACGTCACGCCCGATCACGGCGGCCTGCAGCAGGATCTGCTGCGCGCCCGCGGGCAGCCGGGAGATGCGCCGCCGCAGCACGTCACGCACCCCGGACGGCACCCTCGACAGCACCTCGGCCGCGCTCGCCCGGTCGGCCGCGCCCTCGGCGTCGAGCAGGCGTACGGTCTCGCGGACGAAGAACGGGTTGCCGCCGGTGCGCTCGACGATCGACTCGACCGCGTCCTCCTCGATCTCGCGCACGCAGGTGGCCCTGACCAGCTCGGCCACGGCCTTCGGCTCCAGTCCGGACAGGCCCACCCGGACGGGACCGAGCCTCGCCAGCGCGGCCAGCACGTCGGCCTGGCGGTCGTCGAGCTCGCTCTCCCGGCACGTCACCACGAGCAGCACCCGGCTGGTCGCCAGCAGGCTCGGCAGGGCGCGCAGCAGCGCCAGCGTCTGGTCGTCGGCCCAGTGCAGGTCCTCCAGCGTCAGCAGGACCGGCGCCCGGCGCGCGACTCCTGCCAGGTAGCCGCCGACGGCCCGGTGCAGCCGGAAGCCACCCGACACCTCGTCGTCGTCGGGATCCGGCGCGGCGTCGTCGAGCAGCGGCGCGAGGAGCTGGGCGTACTCGCCCGCGCCCGTCGTCCCCACCAGCGTGCGCAGGATCTCCACCCAGGCCCAGCCGGGCGGGGTGGCGCTGGAGTCGGGGCAGGCGCCGGAGGCGGCCATCCAGCCGTCGGTGGTGAGCTGCATCCCGAGCCGGTGCAGCAGTGTGGTCTTGCCCGCGCCCGCCACACCGGTGACGATCGCCACCTGGAACCTGCCGGTGCGGGCGGCGGTGGTGGTGAGCCTGGCCAGCTCGGCGTTGCGGCCGACGAACGGCTCGGGCTCCAGCGGCGGCGGCTCGACCGGGGTGGCCGGCCGGGGCGGCCAGGTGTCGGCGACCGGGACCTGCCGCGACGTCCGCGGCGGCGGGGCCAGCTCCAGCTCCGGCGCCTGGGCGAGGATCTCGGACTCGAGCTTCCGCAGCGCGGGACCGGGGTCGATGCCGAGCTCGTCGGCCAGGATGCCGCGGGCCCTGCGCAGCGCGGCCAGCGCGTCGCCCTGCCTGCCGCACCGGTAGAGGCCGAGGGCGAGCAGCCGCCAGCCCTCCTCGCGCAGCGGATGCTCGGTGGTGAGAGCCTCCAGGTCGGGCACGGTCTCGGCGTGCATGCCCAGGCGCAGCCCGGTGTCGGAATGCCGCTCGCGCGCCACCAGCCGCAGCTCGGTCAGCCTGTTGACCTCGGCCTCGGCCCACTGCTGGTCGGCGAAGTCGGAGTAGGGGGTGCCGCGCCACAGGCCCAGCGCCTTCTCCAGCCGGCCCCTGGCGGACTGCGGATCGCCCTCCTCCAGGTGCTCGCCGGCCGCCCTGACGAGCTGCTCGAAGCGGAGCGCGTCGACCTGCTCGGAGGCCACCCGCAGCGCGTAGCCGGAGGCGACCGTCACCAGCAGCCGGTTGGGGCCGCCGCGCGGGCGGCCGGGCTCCAGCACCCTGCGCAGCCGCGAGATGTAGACCTGCAACCCCGACTGAGCGCCCTTGGCCGTGTCGTCGTCCCACAGGTCGTAAAGGAGCGTGTCAACTGGCACGACCTGACCTCTGGCCACGAGAAGCCGGGCGAGGACGGCCCGCTGCCGCAACCCGCCGAGGTCGAGTTCGTCGTCGTGTTCGTACGCCTCGACTGGCCCCAGAACTCGGAACGCCACCATGTCAGCCGCCACGCTATGCGTGCTTCCGAATCACGCACAAGGCCCGTGGTTGATAATCGCTTGTTCGGTTCGGGATAGTCACTGGGGGGCCTTCGAGATCGTGGACGGGGGCTGCGCGGCGGCGCCGCGGCTGTTGCGCCTGCGCAGAAGCGCCCACGCGCCCAGCGCGAGGCCGCCGAACGGGATCTCGACAGTGTAAGTCCAGAAGCCGAACAGCAGTGCAGTCGCGGTCGCCGGAGCGGCTCCCACCCCGAAGGCGGTCAGCAGGAGCACCACGCCCGACTCCATGATCCCGGCGCCGCTGGGCGTGACGAGCGCCGCGGTGAGCACCCTCGACAGGGCGAAGACGGCGATCGATTCGGCCAGTCCGGGATAGGCCCCGGTGGCGAGCATGCAGATGACCATGATCGCCCACTGGAGGACCAGGAAGGACGCCATGCCCAGCGACAGTCCCAGCCACCGGGTCCGGACGATCTCGGCGGTGTCCTTGCGCAGCTTGTCGAACGTCTCCGACGGCCGGGACTTCAGGCGTACGAGCCGCGCCAGGAAGTCCAGGCCCCTGCCGAGGACGGCGGCGGCCCGGTCCCAGTAGAGGGCCGCCGCGACCACCGCGCACAGGGCCAGGATGGAGGCGGCTCCGACCCAGCCGGCGTTCGCCACGGTCGGGTTGGGCGCCTGGCCCGCGATCAGCAGGGCGATGATCCCCACCGCGGGGAGGATGAACCTGAACAGGGTGTTCCACACGCCGCTGACCAGCGTCATGACCACGATGGGCCGGTTCGCGAAGCCCCACCCCCTGGTCATCGCGAAGGTGAGCGCCACCCCGGCCGCGCCGCCGAACGGCAGCAGGTTGCTCACCGCGCTGCCCGCGGCGTTGAGGGTGAGCGCCTGCAGGTTGTTCAGGCCGGGCAGGGAGCCGGTCAGCACGAACGTGTAGGCCAGCAGGCTCAGCAGCCACACCACCGCCATGATGGCGATCGTGCCGGCCTCCAGCCCGCCGAACACCGCGCCGATCTCGCGCCAGGAGACGGGCTTGCCGGTCAGCGCCTGCACGATCTGCGGCAGGTAGACCACCAGAAGCACCGCCAGTGCCAGAGACAGGGCGGACAAGGTGATCTGTAGCCACTTGTTCTTCATCGCATCCAGTCTGTCGGCCACGGGCCCCCGAGTGTGTCCTTATGGTGGACTATTTCGGCCAGGGGTCGAAGGGATGGCTCAGGCGGGTGCCGGGGGGCAGGTCGGGGCGGACGAACCATTCGGTGCCGAAGACCAGCCGGTAGAGCAGGCCGGGGACCTTCAGCATGACGGCCAGCGTGCGGTCGCTGTCGCCGCCGCTCGCCTGGGAGACGTGCGCGGCCATGGAGGCCCGCTTCTGCTTGGTGTAGCGGCGGACATTGACCCGGTGGGTGATCGTCTCGCTCGGGGAGTAGGCGCTTTCGAAGGTCCGTACGTCGAACTCCGGCGGGAACTTGTAGACCCGGCCCGCCATCCTCAGCAGCTTGACCAGCGGATCGCGGTTGACCGTCGCCTCCAGGACGATCTCCGTGCCGGCGATCTGCGCCGCCCGCCTGCCGACCCGGTGCACCTGCACGTGATCCGGATGGCCGTAGCCGCCGGCCGGGTCGTAGATCGACAGCAGGTCGGCGTCCTCCTCCTGCAGGATCGCGGCGAGCGCCTTGGCGGCCTTCTCCGTGTCGGCGTCGATGAAGGCGTTGTCCGGGCGCTCCTCCGCCACGCCGCCCTGCGGGCTCAGCCCGGAGTCGCCGTAGCCGAGGCACTCCACGCGGGCGCAACCGAGCACGGCGGCGGACTCGTAGAGCTCCTTCAACCGGGTCTCGCCGAGCGCCTCGCCGGGCCGCGTCTCGGCCAGGCCACGCTCGCCCGCGGTGGCCACCACGAGCACCACGCGGTGCCCTTCGGCCGCGAGCATGGCCATCGTGCCCGCCGTCAGCAGGGCCTCGTCGTCGGGATGGGCATGGAAGAACACAGCGGTACGTGGAGGCACAGGGCCAGATTAGTCTGGGAGGGGTGCGGATCTTTCACGTGAGTGACTGTTACCTGCCGCGGCTCGGCGGGATCGAGGTGCAGGTCGCCGATCTCGTCCGGATGCAGCGTGAGTCCGGTCACGACGTCGAGGTGGCCACGGCGACGCGTGGGGAGTCGCTGCCCGGCGTGCACAGGATCGTCGCCCGGATGCCCTTCGACCTGCCGGTGCACCCCTTCGGAGTGAGACATCTCACGCGGCGGCTGGCGCTGTCGCGGCCCGAGGTGGTGCACGTGCACATGGGGGCGGTCTCGCCGTTCGCCTGGATGGGGGTGCGCGCCGCCGTGCGGGCCGGGCTGCCCTGCGTGGTCACGGTGCACAGCATGTGGGACCCGCTCACGCGCGCCCTCTACCGGCTGCTCGGGCTCGTGTACGGCTGGCGGCGGTGGCCGGTGGTGGCCACCACGGTCAGCAACGCCGCGGCCGTGCCCATCCGCTCGGTCGCCGGCCCGCGGGTGCCGGTGCACGTGGTGTCCAACGGCCTCGACCTGTCCGGCTGGCGGGCCGGGCCGGCGGCGAGCCGGGCATCCGCCGAGCCGCACGCCGAGCCGCGTGTCGAGCCGCACGCCGAGGTGCACATCGTCGCTGTCGGCCGCCTCGCGCCCCGTAAGCAGCCGGTGCGCCTGCTCAAGCTGCTCGCCTCGGCGCGCTCGCGGGTCCCGGCGGCCGTCCCGTTGCGGGCCACCGTGGTCGGCGACGGCCCGGCCCGCGCGTCGATGGAGCGCTATCTGGCCAGGCACGGCATGTCCGACTGGGTCTCGCTGCCCGGCCGCTACACCCGTGAGCAGATCGCCAAGGTCCTGGAGTCCGCCGACGTGTTCGTGGCGCCCGCGCCGCGCGAGTCGTTCGGCATCGCCGCCCTGGAGGCGCGCGCGGCGGGGCTCCCGGTGGTCGCGCGGGCGCAGAGCGGCGTCGCGGACTTCGTCTCGCACGGCACCGAGGGGCTGCTCGGCCGCGACCTCGGCGACCTGGCCGAGGCGGTGGCCAGGCTCAGCGTCGACGCCGGGCTGCGCGCTCGCATCACCGCCCGCAACCGGTCCACCCCGCCCGCCGCGGGTTCGTGGCAGGTGGTCCTGGCGGGCTTCGACCGGGCCTACGCCGAGGCGGTCGGCAGGCGGCCGCGCAGCAGCGTGTAGCCGGGGGTGGCGAAGTCGCCGCCCTGCGGTGTGCCCTCGGTGAAGAACGACTCCGCGCCCTCGATCCTGTAGCCCTCGGCGTCGTCCACCGGGCGATAGCCGAGCTCGTCCGGCAGCTCCCAGAAGGCGCGGGTGTTGGCCGAGACGGCGTAGGCGGCGGCGAACCGCACGCCGGGATGCCGCAGGGCGGCCAGCACGAACCCGGCGCAGTCCCTCGGGCTGAGCCAGGTGGCCAGGTGGCGGGCCTCGGTGGGCTCCGGCTCCAGGCTGCCGATGCGCAGGCAGACGACCTCAAGCCCGAACTTGTCGGCGTAGAGGCGTCCGAGGGCCTCGACTGCGGCCTTGCTGACCCCGTACAGCCCGTCGGGCCGGACGGGATCCTGTGGCGACACCGTGCGGGTCGCGGGATAGAGGCCCGTGAGGCGGTTGCTGCTGGCCAGCACCACGCGGCGGACGCCGGTGAGGCGGGCGGCCTCCAGGACGTGGTGCGCGCCGAGCACGTTGGCCTGGAGCAGGTCGGGCAGGGGCGCCTCGTCGGGGATCCCGGCCAGGTGGACGACCCCGTCGGCGCCCTCGATGACGGCGGCCACGTCCTCGGCGCTGGACAGGTCGGCCTGCCGTACCTCCTCGTTGGCCGCCTCGGCGGTCAGCGGCTCGCGGTCGACCAGGACCAGGCGGCGCGCCTCGGCGCGCAGCGGGCCGCGGAGGACGGACCCGACCAGCCCGGCGGCCCCTGTCAACACGATCGTTTCCATGTGTATATTGTTACCATGGTACCAGGGGAGCGGACGCAGACCGGGCTCCGCGTGGAGAAGAACCTGCTCAAGGTCCTCAAGGGCCTGGCCGAATATCTCGACATGTCCCTCGGCGATCTCGTCGAAGGCATCACCCTGCACGCCTTCGAGGGGCGCGTGCCCTTCTCCTCCGAGACGCTGGAGAAGATCGGCCAGCTCAAGTCGGTCTACGGCCTGACGATGACCGCCGACGACGCCCACCGGCTGGTGGACAGGTGAGCGGGGCGCAGTTCTCCCTCACCGGGCAGGTGGCGGTGGCCCTGCCGCCTCACGAGGCGCTCCAGCTGTTCACGCCGCGCGGCGAGGAGCGGTGGGTGCGGGGCTGGCGACCGCGGTTCCCGATGCAGGGAGCCGACGACGCCGCGCCGGGGACCGTGTTCGAGACCGACTCCCACGGCGAGCGCACCATCTGGGTCGTGGTCGAGCGCCAGGAGGGCTTCCGCATCTCCTACGCCCGGGTGACGCCGGGCTCGCGGGCCGGCACGGTCACCGTGACGGTGAGCGACGACACCCGGGGAGGCGCCACCGCCCAGGTCACCTACGAGCTCACCGCCCTGTCCCCGCAGGGCGCGCGGGAGCTGCGCGGATTCGCCGACGGCTACCCGGACCTCCTCCGGTCATGGGAGGAGGCCATCGCCGCCGAGCTCAGGTCCCGCCCGCCGAACGCGGCGACCCGCGCGTAGGCGCCGTCAGTCGCGGCGGAGGACCACGTAGCCGTCGCGCTCGAAGACCTTCGTGTAGCCCTCCGACACCAGCCGGTCGACCTGGGCGAGCTGATCCTCCGGCCGGCCGAAGGGAAACTCCCAGCGAGCGGTGTCGGCCACCACCCAGGGGGCGCCGTTCGGCCGGGCGGTCCACAGCAGGACGGTGGCGCGGCCTGTCAGGGCGGGCCCCAGTGAGTTGACGGCCTCGACCGTCACCCCGGAGGGGATCTTGCGGACGGCCTCGTCAGCGGCGGCGATCTTGACCGGGTCGCCCTTGTAGAAGCTCGGGTGGTAGAGCTGGTCCAGGGCGAAGCGGGGGACCAGGGTCAGGGCTGTCACGGCCACCGCCACCGCCCAGGCCAGCTTGAGCGAGCGGTCGTCGGCCCGGCCGAGCCGGCGCAGGAGCCTGGCCAGGCCGTCCACCCCCGCACAGAAGAGGATCACCACGACGAACGCGTTGTAGTGGAAGTCCGACTGCCACCACAGGGCGCGGTCCGACAGCATGCGCTCGAGCACCATCGGCAGGGCCACCAGCGACAGCGGCGACAGCAGGCAGAGCAGAAGCGTGGGCCAGGCCAGCAGGAACAGCGTGTCGACCTTGGCCTCGTCGCTGAACGGCAGCAGGAGCGCGGCCAGGGGGGCGCGCAGGATGCCCAGCACCGCGCCGGGCAGGTCGGCGCCGAGGTGGCCGTAGGCCCAGAAGTCCTTGGCGTCGCCGCCCAGCAGGGGGATGAGCGCGCCGCGCGAAACCATGATCCCGGCCAGGCCGATCACGGCGCAGCACACGCCGCGGAAGCGGTCGCCGACCCAGAAGAGGTAGGCGCCGAAGCCGATCACCATGAGTCCCATGTCCTCCTTGACCAGGAGGAGCCCGAACATGGCGAGGAAGGCGGGCAACTGCTTGCCCGCCTGGTAGCGCTCGATCATGATCGCGGAGAGCAGGGGGACGAACATGACCTCGTGCGCGTCGAACGAGACCGCCTGCGCGACCGGCCACGACAGCGCGTAGGCCACCGCCACGAGGTAGGCGGGGGCGGTCCCGAGCAGCCGCCGGGTGAACAGCCAGATGAACGGGATGGCCGCCGCGAACAGCAGCGCCTGCGCGACGATCAGCGTCCCCGGTCCGTCGTGCACCCAGTAGAGCGGCGCCAGCACGGCGTGGATGGGGGAGAAGTGGTCGGCCAGTTGCGGGTAGTCCAGCCCCCGATCGTGGAACGCCCCCAGGACAGGCACGAACGGAGGCCGGAACCCGGCGTAGTTGCGCACGGCCTGGTCGAGGATGACCAGGTCGAACGTGGTCGCCCGGTAGGTGGCCAGCTTCACCAGGCCGATCACGGCGTAGACCGTGGCCGCCACCAGGCTGATGAGGCCGACGCGCGCCCGATGCCCGTGCAGGCGGGCGGTCCATTTCGAGAGGGCGGCGGCGGTCGCCCCCGACCGCGCCGTCGACGTGTCGCCCGTCACGGGCAGCAAGACTAGCCGATCAGTTTACGGCGATTTGCCTGATAGGTCGGTCTGTACTGCGATCAGCTCCGTCACCGGGCGACGCCGCACGATCCGCAACAGCCGGTCGCCTGGTCGTTCGCCGGATCCCGGCCGCGTGACCCCTCACGCACCACTCCTCCTGACCTCGACCAGGATCAGCCATGGGGGTCCAGGCCGTTGCGATCGAGTGCTGCTCGGATCTGGCTGAGCCACTCTGTACCCAGCCGGCGCCCGTTCGGGAGTTGGTCGCCTCGATCCCAGCGCCACGTTGTGATCATCGCCAGCACGAGGATCCGGCACTCGCGGAGCAAGCCTTGATCGACACCCGGATAGTGCTCGCCGACTTCTTCGGGCGCATGGGCGAGGTCGAATTCGACAGGCCCACGGCAGCACGTCTCGAGGTCTATGAACAGCAGCCCGTTCTTCGTGGTGAGCACGTTGCCCGGATGCGGCTCGCCGTGCAGTAGCTGCTCGGCGCCGCCGCGCGCGCCGATCCTGCGCCTCAGGCTTCGTAACGTGCCGCCGAGCAGCTCCCGGTCCGCGTCGGCGAGCGCCGGAGTGCGGTCGCGGCTCGCCACGAGTTGTTGGGCCTGCTCGACTCGATCCGTGAAGTGCGGCGTGGGGACGTCGAGCTTGCGCATGCCGGCATGCAGCCGCCCGAGCGCATGGGCGTAGTCGGCTGGTGAGGCCTCTCGAGGCGTCGCAGGTTCGTAGTAGGTCCACAGCGTGACCACGAAGCCATCACGCTCGTAGACGCGTGGCTCGACTCGAGGCTCGAGAGCAGCCACCGGGCTCTCGGATTCGGCGAGCCGTTGAGCAAGGTCGATCTCGAACTGTGCGACCTGATGCGCTACGGGTGCCACCCGGGCCAGGACGTCACAGGGCAGCAGACGCAGGGTGAGCTTGTTCGAGTCATGAAGAACGATCGCGTCGTCGACTGTCAGATCAAGTGATGAGGCGGTCGACATGGCCGCAGCCACTGCGCGCGAGACCTCCGACGCCTGCATCGTGTGCCTGGCCCTCTCCCGTGCGAGCTGCCGTACTCTCCAAGCGGTGCGACCTGGGCCACCGTACCAAGGTGTCGATGGAGAGCCGCCGTCGCGCGACGGCCGGGTGCGGCATGGGCTCACCAGCACCCCGCGGGACGGCGTGATCTCGCCGCTGTTGTGCAACGTCTGCCTCCCCCGGCTCGACCGAGCCGGGGATCAGGGAGATGGGGGTGCTGGTGCGCTCTGCCGACGACCCTGTGGTGATGCGCTGGTCGCGCAGCCAGGCCGAACGGGCGCCGGCCCGTCTGGTGGGGCTGCTGGCCGGGCTCGGCCTGGAGCCGAAGGCGGCTGGTGGGCTCGCGGGGCGATCGGGGCAGGCCGAAGGTGGTGTTCCTGGCCGGCCGTCCCGCACCGCGTTCGGGGCGCCCCTGGCGATGGCTTCGGCGTAGGCGGCCGAGCCGCCGCGGCACATGATCTGGAGACCAGGGTGCTCGCGCTGTCCCGCCGTCGACTTGACCTTGCGGTCGGGCGGCACATCGCCCGCACCCGCAGGACTTCCTGCTCCGACTCACCTGCTCGATGACCACATCAAGCCCGGCGGCACACTACGTCACCGCCGGATTGGTGTCAGAGCCCACGATGCGGTGCGGTCGATCAGGTGCAGGCGGCCTGGATCTTCGTCACGAATCCCTGCAACTTCTGAACTGAGTCCATTGTCGCAGTCGGGTTCTGCGCGTCGATTTTCATGCCTTCGAGCCCGGAGGCCAGGTCGTTGAGGGCGGAACCGAGCTCACCGTCGTAGTCGGCAGCAAGGGTTTTGACCTTCGCGGAGGCCTCTGCTCCGGCCGTCTCAAGTGCCTTGGGGTCAGCGGCGGCCGTAGCCATCGACTTGTTGAAGTCAGTCATGATCGTCGTTACTTCCTGACTGACCGTGTTGCAGTCCACGGCGGTGCCGATGGCACCACAGGCAGTGGTGAGCAAGGCGAAACTAAGCGTCGCGGACGCGATGGCGAGGCGACGGCGGGTGGTGGTCATGGCTTCGGTGCCCTTCGTTGGGGGGAGACAAAAAGGGATCTTAAGCCCACAACCTTGACCGACGCTTGCACCCCAATAACACCGTGGGCATCAAGCTGGCGTAAAGCCAGGTAGCGGGACCGGGAAAGGCTGCCTCTTGACAGCCTTCATGGCCGAGCTGACCATGTCGCATATAGAGCAACTCGGTGCGTATTACGCAACAAGGAGTGTCGGTTGACCAGCACATCGAGCTTGATCTCCACGCTGCCCGGACGCTCCTACACCGAGCCGGCGGTGTTCGCCGAGGAGCAGGCCAAGATCTTCGAAGCCCTCTGGTTCTGCGCGGTCCGATCGGACGAGCTCGGCAAGCCGGGCGCCTTCAGGACCGTCCAGGTGGGCAGGGAGAACGTGATCGTGGTCCGGGGCCGCGACGGGCACTTACGCGCCTTCCTCAACGTCTGCAGGCACCGCGGCGCCCGCCTCTGCATGGAGGAGGGCGGCGAGGTCAAGCGGACCATCAGGTGCGCCTACCACGCCTGGTCCTACGACCTCGACGGCACGCTCGTGGCCGCCCCGAACCTGGTGAAGATGCCCGACGTCGACCGCGTCGAGTACGGCCTGATCCCGGTGCGCCTGCGCGAGTGGCTCGGCTACGCATGGGTTTGCCTGGCCGACGACCCGCCCTCGTTCGAGGAGACGGTGACCTACGCGGCCGTCGAACGGCTGGGCGATCCGGCCGCGATCGAGCACTACCACGTGGACCGCCTCGCCCTGGGCCGGCGCATCCGCTACGACGTGCGGGCCAACTGGAAGCTCATCGTCGAGAACTTCATGGAGTGCTATCACTGCGCCACCATCCACCCCGAGCTGACCGCGGTGCTGCCCGAGTTCGCCGGAGGCTACGCGGCGCAGTACTACGTCGGCCACGGGGCGGAGTTCGCCCCGCGGGCAAAGGGGTTCACCGTGGACGGCAGCCCCGGCTTCGGCAGGCTGCCCGACCTCTCGGACGAGCAGGACCGGCGCTACTACGCGATCACCGTCAAGCCGCAGGTGTTCGTCAACCTGGTGCCCGACCACGTGATCATGCACCGGATGTACCCGCTGGCCGCCGACCGCACGGTCGTGGAGTGTGACTGGCTCTACCACCCCGACGTGGTGGCCTCGGGGGCCGACCTGTCGCTTTCCGTCGAGCTGTTCCACCGGGTCAACGAGCAGGACTTCGACGCCTGCGAGCGGACCCAGCCCGGCATGTCGTCACGCGCCTACAGGGCGGGCGGTGTGCTGGTGCCCAGCGAGCACCACATCTCCGCCTTTCACGACTGGGTGAACCAGCGCTTGCGCGGATAGCGGATCGCGAGCTGGCCGTACTTGGTCTCGCCGAGCACCACCACGTGCAGGACGCCGGGGCGGGGCCGCCCCGGCACGTCGGCGGTCGAAGCGGTGCCGTACGTGGCCCGGAAGGCGTCGATGTTCGCGGTGGCGCCCGGCGGCAGCACGATCTTGGCGGAGCCGTACTTGAGAGCGAGCTCGATCTCGACGACCGGGTGGAGGATGATCGCCTCCGAGAGGTCGAGGTGGGCGCCGCCGTGCTTGGTGGCGATGCGCAGGCGGCGCGGGACCGCCCAGTCACCCGTGCGCTTGATGTGGTCGTGCACGGTCTCCAGGGCGACGGCCTCGGCCGGCGCCTCGGCGGGGAGGTCCTCGACCAGCTTGGTCAAGTCCGCGTAAATCTTGGCTGTCAGGGCCAGGCCCAGCCGATCCTCCAGTTCGAGGTGGTCGAGCCGGCCTTCGGTGAAGGCCTGTTGTAGCTGCTGAGCGATGCGCTCCCGATCCGCGTCGGAGGCGCGGATCTGCATGTCCGACATGCTTCGAGCATAGGTACACCCGGCTCAAAACGGGAGCAACTTGCCCGAGGGAGTGCGCAGATCGAGGGGGAGCGGCCGGCGGGGAGGCCGGGGGCGCTGGACGATCTGTTGTCTCTTCACAATGAATAGCTACCCAACGCAGTGCCTTGAACTCCTCAACGACGGGTAGCGTGGTGAGCGATGTTGGCAGAACCGTTCGCGCACCCGGCCCTCCTCTATAGAGGCGATCGGGAATACGTCGCTGGCACGACTGACTTCATCCGAGAGGGCCTCGACGCCGGGGAGCCGGTGGCCGTCGCGGTTCCCGGGCGCAATCTCGAGCTGATCGAGCTGGCGCTGGGCACGGAGGCGAAGCGGGTCCTGCTGCTCGACATGACCGAGGCGGGCCGCAATCCGGGCCGGATCATCCCGGCCGTGCTGAGGGAGTTCGCCGACCGCCACCCGGACGAGCACGTGCGGATCATCGGGGAGCCGATCTGGCCGGGCCGCTCCGAGACCGAATATCCCGCGTGCGCCCAGCACGAAGCACTGATCAACTTCGCGTTCAGCGGCCGCCACGTCAGCATCCTGTGCCCGTACGACCTGGAGGGGCTCGACCCCCGGGTCATCCACGAGGCCGAGATCACGCATCCCGTGCTGCGCGACGGATCGGGCGAGTGGGTCAGTGTCCACTACGCGCCGCAACTGGTCGTCGACGGGCACAACCAGCCGCTCGGCGAGCCCGTCGACTTCGTGGCGCTCCGCTTCGACAGCACCAACCTGGCCGCGGCCCGCACGCTGGCCGCGAGCAGCGCCGCCGAGCTGGGGTTCGAGCCCGCCAAGGTCGACGACGTCCGCCTGGTGGTCGCCGAGCTGGGCGCCAACAGCCTCGACCACGGCGGCGGCAGCGGCGTGATCAGGGTCTGGCGCGAGGGCGACCGGCTGGTCTGCGAGGTGCGCGACTCGGGTCACATCACCGACCCGCTGGCCGGGCGCAAGCCGGTCGACCCGCGGGTGGCGGGCTCGCGCGGGCTGCTCATCGTCAACCTGCTCAGCGATCTGGTCCGGGTGCACACCCGGGCCGGCGCCACGGTCATCCGCGCCTACTTCGACCTGCCCGCGAGCTGAGCCGGGCGAGGTCAGGTCTCGATGCTCGCCATGTCCGGGTAGCGCGAGCCGCGTACCGCGTCCGCCGGCACGGCCTTCTCAAGAGCGGCGAGCTGCTCGGCGGTCAGCGTGATCGACGCCGCCGCGACGTTCTCCTCCAGATACTTCAGCCGCTTGGTGCCCGGGATCGGCACGATGTCGTCGCCCTGTGCCAGCACCCAGGCCAGGGCGAGCTGCGCCGCGGTGATCCCGGCCCGCTCCGCGATCTCGCGCACCCCCGCCACCAGGGCGGCGTTGTGCGCGGCGTTCTCGCCCGTGATCCGCGGCAGGTGCTTGCGGAAGTCGTCGTCGGGCAGTTCCTCGACGGGCGGCACGGCGCCGGTGAGGATGCCGCGGCTGATCGGCGAGTAGGCCACCAGCGCGACGCCCAGCTCCCGGGCCGCGGGCAGGATCTCCGCCTCGAGACCTCTGGTGAACAGCGAATACTCGCTCTGCAGGGCGGCGATCGGATGCACCGAGGTGGCCCTGCGCAGGGTCTCCGCGCTCACCTCCGACAGGCCGAGGTGCCTGACCTTGCCCTGGCTCACCAGCTCGCCCATCGCACCGACCGACTCCTCGATCGGCACCTCGGGGTCGCGGCGGTGCATGTAGTAGAGGTCGATGTGGTCGACGCCGAGGCGCTGGAGCGAGGCGTCGCAGGCGGCCCTGATGTATTCGGGGCTGTTCTCGACCGTCCGGGTGTCGCCGTCGCGCTTGATGCCGAACTTGGTGGCCAGCACCACCTCGTCGCGGCGGCCCTTGACGGCGCGGCCGACGAGCCGCTCGTTCTCCCCGCTGCCGTACATGTCGGCGGTGTCGAGGAAGTCGACGCCCAGGTCGAGAGCGCGGTGGATGACCGCTGTCGACTCCTTGTCGTCACCGGGGCCGTAGAACTCGGACATGCCCATGCAGCCCAGCCCGAGAGCCGACACCTGCGGGCCTCCGGGGCCCAGAGTGCGCTTGTTCATTCCTGCTCCCCTATGCGTGCCGGTCCTGGATCGCGCCGTCCTAAGCCTCGCCCGTGGCGGGCGCTCCAGGTCGAATCCCTACCGTCCCTGAGGGGGCGTGCCCTACCGGCGAGCGTATCCGCCCAGGTCATCGTGAGGCCCTCAGGGGTAGTACGACCGAAGTATTAGGGGATTGACCAGGGCCCGCTGGGGCCCATCTCCGATACTCGAAAAGGCCGTGTTCCACGAGCTTTGAGGCATGAAGGGTTTGCTTGTCAGTGGATTCACGGCCATCGGCACCGGGACCGGCGCCATGCTCACCTTGCACGCGGCAACGGGGCTCGACCCGCTGCACTCAGTGATCAGCGAGTACGCCTTCCAGGCGGCCGGCTGGATGCTCCCCCTTTCGCTGACGCTGTTCGCCTCCGGCTCGGCGCTGATCGCCGAGGCGCTGCGCAGGACCGGGGCCGATCGCTGGGTCGTGTCGCTGCTGCTGGCCTGGGGGGCGAGCATGTTCCTGATCGGCGCCTTCCCCACCGACCCTCCCGGGCTGCCGCTGTCGCTGTCGGGCGGCATCCACCGCTACGCCGCGTTCCTAGCCTTCCTGGTGATGCCGCTGGCGGGGCTGCTGCTGGCCAGGGCGGGCATCCGCCACGCCAGGATCGTGCGGATCCTCAGCACGGTCGCCCTGGGCGCGCTGGTGCTGGTCGTGATCCCGTACGTGGTGCGCATGTTCGGCATCCCGCTGGGCAACGACGACATCCCGGCCGGCCTCATCCAGCGGACCGTGGTCGTCACCGAGCTCGGCGTGCTGGCCCTGGCAGGCGTGTCGATGCTCGCCCCCTCCGCCCAGCGCTCCCGGGTCTCGCCCGCCCTGGCCTGATCCGAGGCGTGAACGGGCCGATATCGGTAAGAGGGAAGGCCTGATCACTTCTTGGAGGTAGCCGGTATGACCCTTCTCATCGCTTATGACGGTTCGGATGACGCCAAGACCGCGATCGCGTTCGCCGGCAGCCTTTTCCAGGGGCGGCCCGCCGTGGTGCTGACCGTGTGGGAGCGGCTGGCGATGACCACGGCCAGGGCGTCGGCCGGGCTGGTGATGACGATCGACAACTCGGCCGTCGAGGACGAGGCGATCGGCAAGGCCATGACCGAGCTGGCCGAGCAGGGAGCCGAGCTCGCCAGGCAGGCCGGGCTGGACGCCACACCGCGTTGCGAGGCCGACTCGGTCGCCGTGTGGTCGACGATCGTGGACGTGGCCGACGAGATCGACGCCACCGTGATCGTGACCGGCACCCGGGGCATGGGCGGGGTCCGGTCGCTGCTTCTCGGCAGCACCTCCGACCGCGTGCTCCACCACGCTCACCGGCCGGTGCTCGTGGTGCCCGGCCCGCAGCCCAGCTCCTAGGATCTCCCTCGCCCGGCGGATGGTGCATCGGCTATCCTGAAGGCTCCCGTCGATGGCTCGGGCGTGCCGCTGAAAGCGCCCACCACATGACAACCTTCGCGGAGGAGATCCGCCCGCACGCATGAGCGGGGTCAGGGTCCGTACGAGAAAAGACCTCAGGTCCGTCCGGCGGCGTCGCCCGCCGCGATGTCTGGGCCATCTGACCGTGGCACCGCTGTGGCCCATGCACGGCGTCAATCTGGGCACGCTGCTGCGCACCTGCGACGCGGTCGGGGCCTGCATGGCCGTGCCCCGCCTGCCTTGGGTGCCCGAAGCGCTGGCCAGGGGCAACACGCTGCGGTCCGGGGCGTGCGTGCACTGGGTGCGGCCCCTGCGATGGCTGCGGGAGCGGCGCGAGTCGGGCGACCGGGTGATCGGGGTGGAGCTGGCCGAAGAGGCGATCAGGCTGGCCGACCTGCCCATGGCCAGGCGACCGACGGTCGTGGTGCTGGGCCACGAGGCGTCCGGGATCCCCGGCGAGGCACTCGACCTGCTGGACGCCGTGGTCGAGATCCCGATGATCGGCACGGGCGACAGTCTCAACGTGGCGGTCGCCGGGTCGCTCGTGCTGTACAAACTCGCTGGGTTCGTCTGACGGCGGGCGTTACGCTGGGGGGCATGACGGCGCATCAGGTGATGACGGCCCCCTAGCGGGGCTCACCGGCGACGTCACGTTGAGGCCCAGCTACCGGGGGCCTCTCGTCGTGTCCGGGGCTCCTTTGGAGGCATCCGATGTACATCACGACGACCATTCCCTACGTGAACGCCCGCCCCCATCTCGGGTTCGCGCTGGAGATCGTGCAGGGTGACGTGCTCGCCCGGCACCACAGGCGGCGCGGCGAGCCGGTGCGCTTCCAGACGGGCACCGACGACAACTCGCTGAAGAACGTGCTCGCCGCCGAGGCCGCGGGCGTGCCGGTGCGGGAGCTGGTGGATCGCAACGCCGCGGCGTTCGAGGCCCTGCGCGAGCCGCTGGACCTGTCGTTCGACGCGTTCATCCGGACGAGCGGCCACCCGGGTCACCGGGCCGGGGTGGAACGGATCTGGCAGGCGATCGGGCACGACCTCTACCGGCGGCACTACGAGGGGCTCTACTGCGTCGGCTGCGAGCAGTTCTACCAGGAAGGGCCCTGTCCCGAAGGTCACGAGGCCCCGCTGCAGCGGGTGTCGGAGGAGAACTGGTTCTTCCGCCTCTCCCGCTACCAGCAGCCGCTGCTGGAACTGATCCGGGGCGGCCGGCTTACGATCGAGCCCGCCGCCCGCCGCAACGAGGTGCTGGCGTTCGTCGAGGCGGGCCTGGACGACATCAGCGTCTCGCGCTCGGCCGCCCGCTCGCGCGGCTGGGGCATCCCGGTGCCGGGCGACCCGAGCCAGGTGATCTACGTATGGTGGGACGCGCTGGCCAACTACGTCACCGCGCTGGACGGCGACGGCTACGAGCGCTGGTGGGTCCACGAGCCGCGCAAGATCCACCTGATCGGCAAGGGCGTGATCCGCTTCCACGCGGTCTACTGGCCGGCGATGCTGCTCTCGGCCGGCCTGCCGCTGCCCACGACGATCTACGTGCACGACTACCTGACCGCGGCCGGGCGCAAGATCAGCAAGTCGTCGGGCGCCGTCGTCGACCCGGTGGCGCTCGTGCGCGCCTACGGCGTCGACGCGGTGCGGTGGTGGCTGCTGCGCGAGGTGCCCCGCGTGGGCGACGCCGACTTCACCGAGGGACGGCTGATCGCCAGGGCCGACGAGGACCTCGCCAACGGCGTCGGCAACCTGGTCAACCGGGTCGTCGCCATGGTCCACCGCTTCCACGGCGGGCAGGTGCCGGAGGCACGGCCGGAGCGGATCGACGCCTGCGAGCGCGCCCCCGGGCTCGTCCACGAGGCGCTGGAGAACTTCGACTTCCGACGGGCGGCCGGAGCCGTCCGCAGCATCGTCGAAGAGGCGAACAAGTACGTCGAGACCGCCCAGCCGTGGCGCCAGGCCGAGGCTGCCAGGGAGATCTCCCTGGCCACCCTGGTGCACGCCTGCCGGGAGCTGGCCGTACAGCTGGAGCCATTCCTTCCCACCGCGGCGGCGCGGGTGGCGGCGGTGAGCGGGCGGGCGCGGCTGCCGCGTCCCGAGCCGCTGTTCCCGCGGCTCGGCGGTTGACGGAGGTGGGGGAGCCGCTTAGGTTGGCGCGAACAGACCAGCCGGTACGGAGGTCCTCATGCCCGTCAACACCGTCCGCGGTCCCGTCGACGCCGGAGAGCTCGGCCAGACGCTGATGCACGAGCACGTCTTCGTCACGGCCACCGAGCACCTCGACAACTACGGCAAGGGCGCCTGGTGGGACGAGGAGTTCCGGGTCGCCGACGCGATCACCAAGCTCAACGGGGTGGCCGCCAAGGGCGTGCGGACCATCGTCGACCCGACCGTGTGGGGGCTCGGCCGCTACATCCCGCGCATCCAGCGGATCGCCGCCGAGGTGCCGGACCTGCACATCATCGTCGCCACCGGCATCTACAGCTTCGAGGAGCTGCCGCACCAGTACGAGCACCGTGGCCCCGGGCTGCTCATCGACGTGCCCGATCCGATGGTCGACGACTTCGTCCGCGACATCACCGACGGCATCGCCGACACCGGGGTCAAGGCCGCGTTCCTCAAGTGCGTGGTCGAGCAGAAAGGGCTGACGCCCGGCGTCGAGCGCATCTGCCGGGCCGTCGCCCAGGCGCACGTCCGCACCGGGGCGCCGATCACCGTGCACACCAACTCCTTCACCCAGAGCGGGCCGCTCGCGCTGGACCTGTTCGCCAAGGAGGGCGTCGACCTGACGAAAGTCGTCGTCGGGCACGCAGGCGACAGTAACGATTTGGACTATTTGATGCGGCTTGCCGACACCGGAGCG
This sequence comes from Nonomuraea sp. LPB2021202275-12-8, assembly GCF_037044575.1. Classification (NCBI taxonomy): domain Bacteria; kingdom Bacillati; phylum Actinomycetota; class Actinomycetes; order Streptosporangiales; family Streptosporangiaceae; genus Nonomuraea; species Nonomuraea sp. LPB2021202275-12-8. The sequence continues at coordinate 399,328 of NZ_JBAHWD010000004.1, forward strand.
ACGCTCGGCATGGACCGGTTCGGGCTGGACCTCTTCAACCCGACAGCGCAGAGAGTGGCCACGATCGCGGCCCTGTGCGCCCGCGGATACGCCGACCGGATCGTGCTCAGCCACGACGCCGCCTGCTTCATGGACTACTTCGCCGACGCCTGGGACGAGGCGCTCAGCGCGATGGCACCCAACTGGCGCTACGATCACATCCACGACGACGTGTTGGCCGCACTGCGCGACTCGGGTGTGACCGATGACCAGATCGAGCAGATGCTGGTGTTCAACCCCCGACGCTACTTCTCGTAAAGTGTTGGGAAGAACAGCGCAAAAGCGGGTAGGTGGAGCTGGGTGACTTCGGATCAAGCCTTGTCGATCAGTCTCGGGCTCCAGGGACCATGCGTCATCGCAAGGCTTACGGGGGACTTCGACTTCGGCTCCGCGGCCGAAGTCCGTGACCGCGTCACCAAGGCTCTCGACCTGAGCCAGCCGCCACTGCTCGTCATCGACATGCAGGCCGTCAGCGTCTGCGACTCCTCCGGGCTGTCGGTGCTCGTCTACCTGCACAAGGCGGTGACGGCCTCGGGCGGGCGCCTGCTGCTGTCCGGTCTCAACGGCAGGTGCAAGCACCTGTTCGCGATCACCGCGCTCGACAAGTTCTTCGACATCCGCACCACCGCCGAGCTCGCCATCGCCGAACTCAACGAACCCGGGAATTCGCCGCCGTTTACCGGGTAGTGCCGGTGCATGTCGGCCGAAGAGCCTGATCTGCTCGGCATGTACCTGGAGCAGATCGGCAAGACCCCCTTACTCTCCGCCGCGGACGAAGTGGACCTGGCCAAGCGGATCGAGGCAGGCCTGTACGCGGGCCACCTGATCAGCCTGGGGACGGGGACGCTCGAGCACGAAAACATCCGCCGCGACGGGCAGCGCGCCAAGGACCAGCTCATCAGGTCCAACCTCCGGCTGGTGGTGGCGGCCGCCAGACGCTACGCCCATCGCGGGCTGCCGCTCATCGACGTCATCCAGGAGGGCAACCTCGGGCTGATCAGGGCGGTGGAGAAGTTCGACTACAGGCGTGGCTACAAGTTCTCCACCTACGGGATGTGGTGGATCCGGCAGGCCATCGAACGCGGCATCCACGACAAGAGCCGGACCGTACGGCTGCCGATCCATGTGGCCGAGGAGCTGTCGCGGCTGCTGAGGGCCGAGCGGCGGCTCGCAGCGGAGCTCGGCCGCGATCCCCGCGACGAGGAGCTCGCCGAGGCCGCCGGTCGCTCGGCGGTGCAGGTGGCCGGGCTGCGGAGGTTCGCACAGGAGACCATCAGCCTGGACATCCCCGTCGGGGAGAACGGCGAGGGCAGCATCGGCGACCTGCTCGCCGACGAGGACGCCGCCGAGGTGCAGGAGCTGGCCGAGCGGCGCGCGCTCAGCGCGGAGCTGAACGAGGTCGTCACCACCCTGCCGCCGCGCGAGGCGTTCGTGATCAGGCTGAGGTACGGCCTGGCGGGGGAGGAGGTCCGCAGCTATGCCCAGATCGCCGAGCATCTCGGGCTCACCAGAGAACGCATTCGACAGCTGGAGAAGCAGGCGCTGAAACGCCTCCGCCAAGGCAGCCCGCTGCTGGCCTGGGCCTCGTAGCAGTGAGGGTTTGATGCGCTTTCGCTGTTGATAGTTGACCGTGTCGCTTTCCGGGCGGTTAATCGGGAAGCGTAAGGTCGCTTTCAACAGGGGGAAGCGGCTGGTCCACTGCTTCTGGGGGCAACATGAACAGGAGTCTCTCCGGCACGCTCTTAGCCGCGACGGCGCTCACCGTCGCACTCACGCCGCTTCCGGCCGGCGCGGCGACCGCGGCCGCGACAGCCGTCGCCCCGGCCGGCACCGGCTTGACCGGGGCGAGCGCCGGATCGGCGAAGGCCGTCGCGGCCAAGCCTCACCTGATCCGTTACAAGATCTACTTCGGCCGGTGCAAGGACACCTGCCGCATCAAGGTCCGCGTCACCAACACATCCCGCAAGAACCTCTACGCGGTGAGCCTGAACGCACGCCTCAAGGTCAACGGTCGCAAGGTCGGATCCTGCTACGACCACATCGGCACGATCCGCCCCAAGCGCGTCCGCTGGGGAGGTTGCACGGTCCGCACCCGCACGCTGTCCACCCTGTGGAACCGGTGGCTCGACGGCGAGATCCGCTTCGACAAGAAGGTCAGCACGGTCGTGCACTACGAGTACTACAGATGAGCCGGCTGCCGCGGGACCGACCGGCGCCGTGGCGTCAGGCGGTGACCATCAGGGCGAGGCCGATGAGAACCACGATCGGCACCAGCCATACGACGGCCTCGGCAGCGAACTCCTTGTACATTGCGTAGCTCTCTCTCATAACGCCCGAGCGGGGGCGGCGTAAACGACACTGCGCAGCATAGCCGCCCCGGCCCGGTGCCTTGATCCCACGGCCTGTTCACCGCCCGCCCGTCGGGCGCCGGGTCCTCGGCCGACTCGGGAGTTCAGCCTTCGAGCATGCCGGTCAGGCGGCCGCCGAGCTGGTGATCACCGAAACCCCACGACCTATCGCTGTCGATTCGGCGCGCACGGGGCGCGCCCAGTACCGGGCGCCGTACGACCAGTGCCACCCCTGGTAGTCGAGCGACCCGGCCGCTGTCATGGCCCGGATCAGCAGGGTCACCTCCTCCGACGGCGCACGGCAGCCGTGTTGCAGGTCTCGCCGTCCTGGGCGCCCATCTGGCGTGCCGGTGTCCGGCTCGGGCCCCGTCTGGAGAGCATGGCGTTAGATCGGCGGCCGTGCCACTCGTCCTGCTGTCGCCCGTGATGAGCGGGTGCAGCCGGCCGGGGTCCGAGACGGACCTTCGGGTGGCCGCACCTCTGTACGAGGCTCGCTCCGCTTTCAGCCTGGGCACCTGGATGGGCGTAGCGCGTCAGGGACGGTGATGGATGATGCGTTTGCTGAGACCGGCCAGGGACTCGTCGGCCATGAGCGCGGGGAGGCGGGGGGCCTCTGTGTCGATGCGGTGGAGGATGTCGGGGTGGTCGCCGTGGTGGCGGGTCCAGGAGCGGGCCACCTCGGGCATGGCCGCGATCGCCTCGTCCGACAGGACGGCCTCCCGCGGCAGCCATGACGTGAGGAACTGCGCGACCCTGGGCGGACTCCACCACAGTGGACGATCTCCGAGAAACTCGGCCAGCTTGCCGAACGCCTCCTGCGCGCCCGGCACGTCGGGCAGATCCTGAAAGCGGGTCACGATGTCGTCGCCCGCATGCCGTACCGGATCGGGGACGGCGCGGGCGCGTGACAGCGCGAGGGCGCGGACGGCGGGGAGGGTCTCCGCGACCTGCGCTCCCATGACCAGGTCGGTGAGCTCGAAGGCGTCCAGGACGCGGCCTGCCACCACCTCGGCGCCTGACGGCGCGAGATCGAGATCGTCGAGGAACTTGATCTCCTCGATCACGGCGTCGACCGCCAGGCCGCCGTGCACCTGGTCGATGCCGACCACGAGCAGGTGCGGCTCCTTGCCGTTGCCGTAGCGGAAGGAGAGGGCGGCGAGGGTCTGCTCGCCGTAGCGGTCGGCCTTGCCGTACCAGGCTCCTTCGCAGGTCACCCTGCCCATGCGGGCCACCCATCCGGGCAGCGAACCCGCGGCCTGGCGGCCGGACTCCAGGTAGGGCTCGATGGGATCGGCGTCGTCGTCGGGGTGAGCGGTCGCCTCGGCGCCTTCGGGCTCCTCGGCCCGGCCGGAGGTCCCCGCCTCGGGCGGAGGCGGCGCGTTGACCGCGGCCAGGGCGGCCAGGGCGAGCCGGGCCTCGGGCCTGCCGTCCTCCGCCAGCCGTCGCAGCAGCGGCTCGTCCTGGCCCGACCGCACGACGGCGGTGAGCCGGGCGGCCCACAACTCCGTGCGCAGCGGCGAGCGCCACCTCAGCAGGTCGTGCGCCTGGTCGATGGTCGTGTCGAAACCTGTCGTGCTCACCCTTCGACCGTATCGCCCCGGCCCCCGCGCCGGAGGGCGGGATCAGGACCCCCGGAATGGTCTGGGTCGGGATGCGTCGGCGTCCGGATCTCCCCTGGAAACCGGCTATGGGGGGCGTTGTCGGACAGCCGGCTCCGGCAACAGGGAGCGTGTCCGCGCTCGGCGCCCTGATGGGGGAATGGCACGACCCGCCGTCCATGGTCGGCCGGTGAAGGCCGGTGGTCCGGGGACGGCGGGTCGTTGGTGTTGATGGATCAGCGGTTGTCGCCGCTGAGACCGGCCTTGCGGAGGGCTTCGGCCATGGCGCCCGTGGGCTCGGGGCGTCGCTGGCCTCCGCCACGCTGGCCGCCGTCGCGCCGGCTCTGGCCGCCGTCGCGCTGGTTGCCGTCTCCACGGCCGCGCTGGCCGCCTTCGCGTTGAGCACCGTCGCCTCGGCCGCGCTGGCCGCCTTCGCCGCGTGGCCGCCGGCCGCCGCCCTCGCCGTCTGCTCGCCCTCGCTGGCCGCCCTCACCGCGGCCGCGCTGGCCGGTGTCGGGGCGGGTGGTCTGGCGTGGACCGCCGGCGGCGGGCTGGGTGGGGTCGTCGTCGAGGCGGAGGGTGAGGGAGATGCGCTTGCGGGGGATGTCGATGTCGAGGACCTTGACGCGCACGATGTCCCCGGACTTGGCCACGTCCAGGGGATCCTTCACGTAGTTGTGGGACATGGCGGAGACGTGCACGAGGCCGTCCTGGTGCACGCCGACGTCGACGAACGCGCCGAAGGCTACGACGTTGGTGATCACGCCCTCCAGGATCATCCCCTGCTTGAGGTCGGAGATCTTCTCGACGCCCTCCTTGAAGGTGGCGGTCTTGAAGGCGGGGCGCGGGTCGCGGCCGGGCTTTTCGAGCTCGCGCAGGATGTCGGTGACCGTCGGCAGGCCGAAGGTGTCGTCGGTGAAGTCCTGCGGCTTGATGGAGCGGAGCGCGGCCGTGTTGCCGATCAGGGACTTGAGGTCGGTGCGGGCCGAGCCGAGGATGCGGCGGACCACCGGGTAGGCCTCGGGGTGGACGCTGGAGGCGTCCAGCGGGTCGTCGCCGCCGGGGATGCGCAGGAAGCCGGCGCACTGCTCGAAGGCCTTGGGGCCCAGGCGGGAGACGTCCTTGAGCGCGGTGCGGGCCTTGAAGGGGCCGTTGGTGTCGCGGTGGCGGACGATGCTCTCGGCCAGGGTGGAGCCGATGCCCGACACGCGGGTCAGCAGCGGGGCCGAGGCGGTGTTGACGTCGACGCCCACGGCGTTGACGCAGTCTTCGACCACGGCGTCGAGGGAGCGGGAGAGCTTGGACTCGGCGAGGTCGTGCTGGTACTGGCCGACGCCGATGGACTTGGGGTCGATCTTGACCAGCTCGGCCAGGGGGTCCTGGAGCCTGCGGGCGATGGAGACCGCGCCGCGCAGCGACACGTCCAGCTCGGGAAGCTCCTGGGAGGCGTAGGGGGAGGCGGAGTAGACGGACGCGCCGGCCTCCGACACGACGATCTTGGTGATGGCCGGCATGTGCTGGACGAGCTCGCCGGCCAGCTTGTCGGTCTCGCGGGAGGCGGTGCCGTTGCCGATGGCGATCAGGTCGACGCCGTGCTTCTGCGCCAGTGCGCCCAGCACCGCCAGCGACTGGTCCCACTGCCGCTTGGGCTCGTGGGGATAGATGGTCGCGGTGTCGACGACCTTGCCGGTGGCGTCGACCACGGCGACCTTGACGCCGGTGCGCAGGCCGGGGTCGAGACCCATGGTGGTGCGGCTGCCGGCTGGGGCGGCCAGCAGCAGGTCGCGCAGGTTGGCGGCGAACACCCGCACCGCCTCGTCCTCGGCCGCCTGCCAGAGCCGCATCCGCAGGTCGATGCCGAGGTGGACGAGGATGCGGGTGCGCCAGGCCCAGCGGACGGTCTCGCTCAGCCACTTGTCGGCGGGGCGGCCCTGGTCGGAGACGCCGAAGCGGGAGGCGATGCGCAGCTCGTAGTCGGGGCTGTCGTCGGGCTCCAGCGCGACGGTGAGGATCTCCTCCTTCTCGCCTCTGAACATGGCGAGGATCCGGTGGGAGGGCAGCTTGGTGAACGGCTCGGCGAACTCGAAGTAGTCGGAGAACTTCGCCCCCGCCTCCTCCTTGCCCTCGCGGACCTTGGAGGCCAGGCGGCCCCGGGTCCACAGCTGCTCGCGCAGCCCGCCGATGAGGTCGGCGTCCTCGGCGAACCGCTCGATCAGGATGGCCCTGGCGCCCTCCAGCGCCGCCCCCGCGTCGGCGACGCCCTCGGTGACGAACGACTGCGCGACCTCGGCCGGGTCGAGAGAGGGATCGCCGAGCAGCTTGTCGGCCAGCGGCTCCAGACCCAGCTCGCGGGCGATCTGCGCCTTGGTGCGCCGCTTGGGCTTGAAGGGCAGGTAGATGTCTTCGAGGCGGGCCTTGGTCTCGGCCGCCATGACCTGGGCGCGCAGCTCGTCGTCGAGCTTGCCCTGGGAGTCGATCGACTCCAGGATCGCCGTCCTGCGCTCCTCGAGCTCGCGGAGGTAGCGCAGCCGCTCTTCGAGGGTGCGCAGCTGGGCGTCGTCGAGGGCGCCCGTGGCCTCCTTGCGGTATCGCGCGATGAACGGCACCGTGGCGCCGCCGTCGAGCAGGTCGACCGCGGCTCGCACCTGCCCCTCGCGCGCCCCGAGCTCTTCGGCGATCCGCTGGTGAATAGAGAGCACTTGCCTGCCTTTCGATGGTCCCGCCGGTCAATTGTGCAGGACGACGCCGTCTTTCATGACCAATGTGCGCGCAGGGTGAACGACTACGGCCTCGGCCGGAGCGCTCGCCGGCACCGCCGTGAGGTCGGCCCGATCGCCCGGCTCAAGGCCGTAGTCGCGCAGCCCGAGGGCGCGGGCACCGCCGTAGGTGGCCGCCTCCAGCGCCAGCTCGATGTCCTCGTCCCTGCGGAACGTGCTGCGGTAGGCGAGGTGCATGGCCCGCTCCAGCATGTCGCCGCCGCCGTAGGGGCCCCACAGGTCGCGGATGCCGTCGTGGCCGCACGCGACGGTGACGCCGGCGGCGCGCAGACGCTTGACCGGCGGGATGGGGAAGCTGTAGACGGCCGCGGTCGCCACCGCCACGCCGGCCTCGGCGAAGCCCTGGGTCAGCCGGCCGGCGTGGGCGTCGTCGATCTGGCCGAGCGCGTAGGCGTGGCTGACCGTGACCCTGCCCCTCAGGCCGAGCACCTGCGTGCGCTCGGTGATCAGCTCCAGCTCCCAGGCCCCCAGGGAGCCGCCGTCGTGCAGGTGGATGTCGAGGTGGGCGCCGTAGCGCTCGGCCAGGGCGAAGATCAGGTCGAGATGGCGCACCGGGTCGCGGTCGATCCCCGCCGGGTCGAGGCCGCCGACCGCCTCGACACCGTCCTTGAGCGCCTCTTCGAGCAGCTCGGCGGTGCCGGGGTTGGTGAGCAGGCCGTGCTGGGGGAAGGCGACCTGGGTGACGTCGACCGGCAGGCCCGAGGCGGCCTCGCGGACGGCGGCCACGCCTCGCAGCCCCACCTCCGGGTCGATGTCGGTGTGGGTGCGGACGTGGGTGGTGCCGCAGGAGATCATCCTCCGCAGCAGCGTGCCGATCCGCTCGACGCTCGGCACGCCCAGCTCGGCACGGCGGGCCAGGTCGTTGCCGATGCGGCCGCCGAGGGTGTCGTCGGCGGAGTGAGGCGTCCACGGCCCGCCGTAGAGGGTCTTGTCGAGGTGGCAGTGCGCCTCGACCAGGCCGGGCAGCACGATCTGGCCGGCGAGGTCGATGACCTGGGCGCCGGGCGCCGGGCCTGCCGGGGCGATGCGGCCGTCGCGGACGAGGATGTCGGCGGGCGCGTCGCGACCCCAGGGTCGGCCACCTCGCAGGAGCACGTCGGTCATGCCTGCACCCTAGAGCGAGGCACCGACGATTCCCAGGACGCGGCGGTCAGGAAGGGTTGCGGGTGAACAGCTCCAGATGATGGCAGTGCGGGCAGCGCCAGGCTTCGATCTCCCACTTCGGCCGGCCCATCAGCTTGGCTCCGCCGAGGATGCCCCGCTTCAGCGCGCCCTCCACCCAGCTGGCGAAGCCCGCCGAGTGCTCCCCACCGTCCTTGATGAATCCGGCCTCCAGGCCGTTCTCACCACAGTGTGTACACCTCAAGTCAGCCACCACCCGACCATAACGGGATATGTCAGATCTCGCCGAGGTGGGCGACGTTCGCCAGATCTGCGGCGTCGTTGCTCGGCAGGGCGGCCAGCCACGCGTCGAGGATCTCGTCGAGCACCACGGCGGAGGTGAGCCGGAGGCTGATCGCGAGCACGTTGGCGTCGTTCCACTTGCGGGCGCCGTCGGCGGTGTAGGCGTCGACGCAGAGCGCGGCGCGCACGCCGGGCACCTTGTTGGCCGCGATGGACGCCCCCGTGCCGGTCCAGCAGCACACCACCGCCTGGTCGGCTCGCCCCTCGCCGACGTCGCGGGCCGCCGACTCCGACGCCCACGCCCAGTCGGCGCGCTCCTCGTCGCTGAGCGCGCCGTGCGGGATGATCTCGTGGCCGCGCTCACGCAGCGCTGTCACGACCCGCTCGGCGACCCCGTCCAGGCTGTCGGCCGACACCGAGATCCGCATGGCCGTCCCTTCTCCGGAGCCCTCGACCAGATGTATCAAATCGCGGTGGCGGGTGCGGGAATCGAACCCACCTGGAGCGGCTTATGAAACCGCCGGGCACACCAGCGCCCCCACCCGCCTGGCGGAACAGGCCGGGGCGGCGGACGGGCGTCAGCCTCGGCTCTCCCCGGGCATGCCGGGATGGCGGTCCAGGCGCATTCGCCGCGTGATCATGCCCGTCCTCCCGGAAGTGGTGATGTCAGGAGCATCGCGTGCGCGTGCCGTCGGAGGCAACGGATTATCGGCCACTGGCGTAATGCGGTGGCATGTGCTTGGTTGTGTCGCCATATGAGCAACATCGCAATGAAGGACATTCCGGCGCTCGCGCGAGGGTGCGCGGTGCTGGGCACCGGGGGCGGGGGAGACGTGCGCACCGGGGCGCTGGCGGCGGTGCGGGCCATCGAGGCGCACGGCGAGGTGCCGCTCGTCCGGCTGGCCGACCTGCCCGAGGACGCGCTGATCGTGCCGCTCTCCGGGATCGGGGCGCCGACCGTCAGCCACGAGATGATCCACGGCGAGGACGAGCCCAGGCGCGTGGCCGAGGAGGTCGAACGGATCTTCGGCAGGCCGCCCGCCGCGATCATGTCGTCGGAGATCGGCGGCGCGAACGGCGTGGCCCCGGTGGCCTGGGCCGCCCAGCTCGGCCTGCCGCTGCTGGACGCCGACGGCATGGGGCGGGCCTTCCCCGAGGTCCAGATGGTCTCCATGTACGTCGCGGGACTGCCTGCCGATCTCGTCGTCATGTCCGACATCGTGGGCAACGTGGTGACGATCCGGCCCGTCGACGGGCTGTGGTCCGAGCGGCTGGCGCGGGCGGTGTGCGTGGCGGCCGGCTCGCACGCGCTGATGGCCGACTACGTGCTCACGGCCGCGCGGGCGCGCGGCGCGGTCATCGAGGGTACGGTCACCCGCGCGCTGGAGATCGGCCGGGCCACCGAGGGCGTGGCGGAGCCGCTGGCGGCCCTCCAGCGCAGGCTGGGGGCGGCCAGACTGATCACCGGCAAGCTGACCGACGTGGAACGGCGCACCACCGGCGGGTTCGTCAGGGGCACGGCCACGATCGAGGGCACCGGCGACGACCGCGGCCGGACGCTCCGGCTGGAGCTTCAGAACGAGAACCTCGTCGCGGTCGAGGACGGCGAGGTCAGGGCCATGGTCCCGGACCTCGTCACGGTGGTCGACACCGAGACGGCCGCCGCGATCCAGACCGAGGGCCTGAGGTACGGCCAGCGCGTGGCGGTGCTCGCCTGGCCGTGCGACCCGCTCTGGCGCACGCCCAAGGGCCTGGAGACGGCCGGGCCGCGCGCGTTCGGCTACGACCTGGACTACGTGCCCGTCGAGGAACTGGTCAAGGAGGAGTCGCGTGGCTGAGGGCGACCTGCGCGTCGGCATCGACGTCGGAGGCACGAACACCGACGCGGTGGTGCTGGACGCGTCGGACCGGGTGATCGCCAAGGCCAAGCGGCCGACGAGCCCGGACGTGACCCGGGGCCTGCGCGCGGCGCTGGACGCCGTCCTGGCCGAGCTCACGCCGTACGGGACGGATCCGGCCGGCTCCGGGCCGGGGGCCGCGCATGCCGTGTGGAGCCGCATCACCCGCGTCATGCTGGGCACCACGCACGCGACCAACGCCATCCTGGAGCGCAGGAATCTCGGCCGGGTGGCCGTGCTGCGGCTCGGCGCGCCCGCGACCACATCCGTGCCGCCGCTCTCCGACTGGCCCGCCGACCTGCGCGAGGTCGTCTCCGCCGGCGAAGCCGTGGTGCCCGGCGGGCACTACGTGGACGGGCGCGAGATCGGCCCGCTCGACCCGGACGCCGTCCGCCGCTTCCTCGACGGGGTGGCGGCGGACGCCGTGGCGGTCACCAGCGTGTTCAGCCCGGCGAACGACGAGCACGAGCGGGTGGTCGAGGAGCTGGTAAGGCGCGAGTACGGGCTGCCCGTCTCGGTGAGTCACGAGCTCGGCTCGCTCGGGCTGCTGGAGCGCGAGAACGCGACCGTGCTCAACGCCGCCCTGTACACGGTCGCCGGGCACGTGATCAGCGCCCTGACGACGGCGCTGGCCGAGCGCGGGCTGCCGGCCAGGCCGTACCTCGCCCAGAACGACGGAACGCTGATGACGGTGGAGCACGCGGCGCGGCTGCCGGTGTCGACCATCGGCTCCGGCCCGGCCAACTCGCTGCGCGGCGCGGCGTTCCTGTCGGGGGTCGAGGACGCGATCGTCGCGGACGTGGGCGGCACGTCCACGGACCTCGGGGTGCTCGTCGGCGGCTTCCCGCGGGAGTCCGCGGCGGCCGTGGAGATCGGCGGCGTGCTGACCAACTTCCGGATGCCGGACATCCTGGCCATCGCGCTGGGCGGCGGGAGCGTGGTCCGGGGACACGCGGTGGGACCGGACTCGGTCGGCTACCGGATCGCCGAGGAGGCGCTGGTGTTCGGCGGGGGCACGCTCACGCTCACGGACGCGGCCGTGGCTGCGGGCCGCCTGCCGCCGGGCGCCTCGGGCTGGCGCGAGCGGCTGGAGGCAGCGGTGACGGCCGCAGACATGTCGGAAGATATTCGCGACACTCTGCAAAGGGCGCTGGCGGTCGCCGACGAGCTGGCGCTCGACGCGGTGGACCGCATGGCCCTCGGCAGAGCCGACCGTCCCCTGGTGGCGGTGGGTGGCGGGGCGTTTCTGCTGCCGGCGCGGATCCCCGGCGTGAGCCGCGTCGTCCGCCCCGAGCACGCGGAGGTGGCCAATGCCGTGGGCGCCGCCATCGCCCTGGCGAGCGGCAGAGTCGATACGATCATGCCTGCAGGTGAAAGCCGATCAAAAGCGATCGAAAGGGTCAAGGAGGAGGCTGCGGCGCGTGCCGTCGCGGCGGGCGCGGATCCGTCCGGGGTCCAGATCGTCGATCTCCTCGAGGTGCCGCTGAGCTACCTGTCGGAACCCGCCGTACGGGTGCACGTCAAAGCCGCCGGACCCCTCGCCCGGTGACCGATCGAAAGGATTCCCCCCAGATGCGCTGGCACAAGCGTCTGCTCCTAGCCGGGGTCGCCGGTGCCGTGGCCCTGGCCGCATCCGCTTGCGCGGGCGGCCAGGTGCGCGGCGCCGACCGGTCTCCCCAGCCGAGCACCGGCGAGACGGCGGCGGCCCAGGCGGCCGAGAGCAACGACGCCACCTTCGTCTACGCCCCCAACCTCGACGTGGTGACCGACTGGGACCCCGCGACCTCGTACTCCAACGAGATCATCGCCATGTCCAACATCTACGAGGGCCTGACCCGCTACAACGCCCAGACCAAGAAGCCCGAGCCGCGCCTGGCCACCGAGTGGACCTCGGCCAACGAGGGCAAGGAGTGGACGTTCAAGCTGCGCCAGGGCGTGAAGTTCCACTCCGGGGCGACGCTCGACGCCGAGGCGGCCAAGAAGGCCATCGAGCGCACGCGAGAGGCGAACTCGGGCGCGGCCTACATCTGGGGGGCGGTCGACACGATCGAGACCCCGGACGCCTCGACGTTGAAGTTCACGCTCAAGTACGCCACGCCGCTCGACCTGGTGGCCTCCTCCGGCTACGCCGCCTACATCTACGACACCGAGGCCGTGGACCAGGCCAAGGACGGCAAGACGGACGCCGGCACCGGACCGTACACGATCGACAGCTGGCAGAAGGGCAAGGAGACCGAGCTCACGCTCAAGGCGTTCGAGGGGTACTGGGGCGGCTGGAAGCCCGAGCAGTACAAGAAGATCGCCTTCCGGGTCACCCCCGAGATCACCACGGCCTGGCAGTTGCTGAAGCAGGGCGAGATCAACTTCGTGCAGCGGCTCAACCCGCAGCTGTTCGAGCAGGCGAGCACCACCGAGGGCGTGCAGGCGACGCGGACGCCGTCGTTCCAGAACCTGCTGGTGCTGTTCAACACCGCCGGCGGCGTCACCAAGGACGTGCGGGTGCGGCAGGCGCTGCAGCTCGCGATCGACTACGACGGCCTGGTCTCCGCGCTGAAGGGCGCGGGCGTGAAGGCCAGCGGCCTGGTGCCCGAGGGCCTGGTCGGCCACACGGCGGGCCTGGAGGCCAAGCAGGACCTGGTCAAGGCGCAGGAGCTGCTGACGGCCGCGGGATACGGCCCCGACAACCCCGAGCTCAAGCTCACCATGACCTACGCCCAGGGCGACGAGGACCAGAAGCTGCTGGTCACGCTGCTCAGCTCGGCGCTCAAGGGGCTGAACGTGACCCTCCAGGCCAAGCCGATGGCCTGGAACGCCCAGTGGGACCTCGGCAAGAAGAAGGGGCAGGACGTCTTCGTCATGTACTGGTATCCCGACTACGCCGACGCGTACTCGTGGTTCCTCAACGTCTTCAGGAGCGCGGACAAGCCCGAGTTCAACCTCTCCTACCTGAAGAACGACGAGGTCGACACGGCCGTCGACGGGCTGCCCCAGCTCACGGCCACCGACCTGTTCGGGGCGGAGACGGCCTACACGAACCTGCAGGAGAAGATCATCCAGGAGCAGGCCGCCGTGGCGGTCCCGTACGTGCAGACCTACCAGCGCGCGCTGACGGCGGACGTGCAGGGGTACGTGGACAACCCCGCCTATCCGAACGTGGTCTTCTTCTACGATCTCAAGCCCGCAAGCTGAGGTCGTGTGCCGCGCTACCTGATCCGCCGGCTCGGCCAGGCCCTCCTGGTCGTGGCCGGCGTGATCGTGCTCACGTTCGTCGTGATGCGGCTGGTGCCGGGGGATCCGGCGGTGGCGTTCGCCGGCCCGAAGGCCACGCCCGAGCAGCTCGCCGCCGCACGCGAGAGGTTCGGGCTGGACGACCCGCTCTGGGTGCAACTCTGGAACTACGTCAGAGATCTGGTCACGGGCGACTGGGGCACCAGCCTGCACACGCGGCAGCCCGTCCGCGACGATCTGTTCCTCGCGTTCCCGGCCAGCCTGGAGCTCGTCGGGGCTGCGCTGGTCTTTGCGGTCGTGGTCGGCATTCCGGTCGGAGTGCTCGCCGCTCGCTATAAGACGAAATTTCCGGACTTCGGGGTGCGGCTGGCCAGCATGCTGGCCGTCTCCGTGCCTGTCTTCTGGCTGGCCCTGGCGCTGCAGACGGTCTTCGCCAGCAACCTCGGCTGGTTCCCGGTGGCGGGGGAGTACGACTCCTCGCTCGACACCACGAGCCCGCTGACCCTGTGGACCAACATCACGATCGTCGACGCGCTCATCACCGGCAACTGGCCCATCTTCACCAGCACCCTCCAGCACCTGGTGCTGCCCGCGCTGGTGGTGGCGGCCTACCCGACGGGCGTGATCGCCCAGATGACCCGGGCCATGCTCATCGAGGAGGCGGGCCAGGACCACGCCAGGCTGGCACGCGCGCTCGGCTTCGGTGAGACGTCCATCCTGACCAGGTTCGCCCTGCGATCGGCGCTGAGCCCCGTGCTGTCGCTGATCGCCCTGGTGTTCGCCTACTCGATCGTCAACGGCTTCCTGGTCGAGGCCGTCTTCAACTGGCCGGGCCTGGGCCGCTACGCCGCCGCCTCCATCTCCTCGCTCGACACTCCGGCCATCGCGGGCGTGACGCTGCTCGTGGCGCTGGTCTACGTGCTGGCCAATCTGGTGGTGGACCTGCTGCAGGGTCTTCTCGACCCGAGGGTGAGGGCCCGGTGACGGCGCCGCCGGAGGCGCGGCTGCGCCGCACCCTGCCCAGAGTCACCGACCGGTTCGCCGCCACCGGCGCGGTGCTCATCGTGGTGATCGCGCTGGCCGCGGTCCTGGCGCCGTGGCTCGCGCCGTACCCGGTGGACGAGGTGGACCCGGTCAACCTCCTGCTCCCGCCGAGCGCCGAGCACTGGTTCGGCACCGACCAGGTGGGTCGCGACGTGCTCACCAGAGTGCTGTACGGCGGGCGCACGTCGCTGTTCATCGCCGTGGCCGTGCTGGCCGTCTCGGCGGCGGCCGGCGTGACGCTCGGCGTGGTGGCCGGGTACGCCGGGGGCTGGGTGCGGGACGTGATCATGAGGGTGACGGACGTGTTCCTGGCCTTCCCCGCGCTGCTGCTGTCGCTCACCCTGGCCATGGTGCTGCAGCCGAGCGTCACCACGGTGATCGTGGCGATCGCGGTGACCTGGTGGCCCTGGTACGCGCGGCTGTCGGCGTCGGTCGCCGCCTCCGTCGCCACCCGGCCGTACGTGGACGCGGCGCGCTGCCTCGGCGTGCCCGCGCCGGTGATCATCGTCCGGCACGTGCTGCCGAACTCGGTCACGCCCGTCCTGGTGCAGATCTCGCTCGACGCGGGCGGCGTCATCCTCACCGCGGCCGCGCTGTCCTACCTGGGGCTGGGCGCGCAGGAGCCGACGGCGGAGTGGGGGCTGATGGTGGATCAGGGGCAGACGCTGTTCACCACGAACTGGTGGGTCGTCACCTTCCCGGGGCTGGCCATCCTGGTGACGGCGTTCGCGTTCAACGTGCTGGGCGAGGGGTTGCGCAACGCGCTGGACCCCAGGAGGGTCGTCAGGTGATCGAGGTCAGAGACCTCCAGGTGAGGTACGGCGAGCGGGTCGTCGCCCGGGTGCCCGAGCTGGACGTGGGCGAGGGCGAGTGCGTGGCCATCGTGGGGGAGAGCGGCTCGGGCAAGTCGACGACGCTGCTGTCCCTCGTCGGCCTCACCGAGGGGGCTGATATTTCGGGACATATCCGCGTATGTGGGGTGGATGTGCTGCAAGCCTCCCCGCGGCGGCTCCGGGAGATCAGGGGTGCCCGCGTGGCCCTGGTCATGCAGTCCCCGCAGGCCGCTCTCAGTCCCACCACCCGGCTCGGCGTCCTGATGCGCCGCGTGCTGAAGCTGCACGGCGTCGACGGCAGGAACGGCGGCGCTTCCCGGGGCGGGGCGGCGCGCGTCATGGCGGAGGCCGTCGAGGCGGTCATGCTCGACCCGGCGATCCTGCGGCGCTACCCGCACGAGATCTCCGGCGGCCAGGCGCAGCGGTTCGCGATCGCGCTGGCCATCGCGCTGGGCGCCGAGGTGATCCTAGCCGACGAGCCCACCAGCGCCCTGGACGTGACCGTGCAGGCCGAGGTGGTCGGAGTGCTGCGCGAGCTGCGCGAGGAGCGGGGCCTGGCCATGCTGCTCGTCTCGCACGACCTGGCCCTGGTCTCCACGATCGCCGACCGGGTGCTGGTCATGAAGGACGGCGAGGTCGTGGAGAGCGGCCCCGCCGCCGAGGTGCTGGCCCGCCCGTCCCATCCCTACACGCGCGAGCTCCTGGAGGCCCTGCCATGAGGACGCTCAGGGCGGAGCGGGTGACGCTCGGCTACGGCCGGACGCCGGTGGTGCACGACGTCACCCTGGCCATCACCGAGGGCGGCGTCGGCCTGATCGGCGAGAGCGGCTCGGGCAAGACCACGCTGGCGCGCGCCTTCCTCGGCCTGCTCACCCCCATGTCCGGAAACATCTGGTACGGCGAGCACGACCTGAGAAAAGTGGAGATGCGGAAGTTCCGCGGTGACGTGCAGCCGGTCTTCCAGGCCGAGGCGCTGGATCCCCGGATGCGCGTCGGGAGCTCCATCGCCGAGGCGCTGCCGCGCGGCGACCGGCACCGGATCCCCGAGCTCCTCGAACAGGTGGGCCTGGCCCCGGACCTGGCCCCCCGCAGGCCGCACCAGCTCTCCGGAGGCCAGCGCCAGCGCGTGGTGATCGCCAGAGCGCTCGCCGTCCGCCCCCGCCTGCTCATCCTCGACGAGCCCACCAGCGCCCTGGACGTGACGGTCCAGGCGCGGATCCTCGACCTGCTCGCCGGCCTGGACACCGAGCGCCTGCTCATCACCCACAACCTGGCGATCGTGGAGCGGCTCTGCAGAACCTCGCACGTGCTGTTCGCGGGCCGCGTGGTGGAGTCGGGCCCCACGGCCGACCTGCTGGGCCGGCCCGCCCATCCCTACACGCTCGCGCTGCGCGAGGCCGTACCGAAGCTGGGGGGAGAGCCGCCCGCGGCGAGAGGGCGGGCCGAGGCCAGGCCGGCGGGGACGGGATGCCCGTACCGGCTGCGCTGCCCGCTGGCCGTGACGGAGTGTGAGAGGACGCCCGCGTTGCGTGAGATGCGGGGACGGCAGGTGGCCTGCCACCGGGCCGAGGACGTGCTGGGCGCCTGAGCGGGCGTCACAGCGCCTTCAGCCCGGTGATCACCTCCAGCAGCACCGTGGCGTCGGGAGCCGGAGGCGGCGACTCCACCTGTACGAGCTGCTGCGCGTGCAGGTCGCCGACGAGCACCCGCACCACGCCGATGGGCAGGTTCAGCTCGGCCGCGACGTCCACCAGCCGGGTGGGCTTGGTGCACTTCTGCAGGATGATCAGATGCTCGGGGCCGAGCCCGACCGGCGGCGTCAGCCCGCCGGCGGTGATGATCACCGCGATGAGGTCGATGGCCTCGCTCGCGGGGACAGTCCGGCCCCTGGTGAGTAAGTAGGCCGGGACGATGGGACCCGCGTCCTCGTCCAGCCAGCGCTCGTCACTCACCTGGCACCACCCGCATGGGGCGTGATGGCTGCTTGCTGGGCTCCTCCGGCTCGGCCGGGGGATCTGTCACGTGTTCTGCCGGGATCAGCACGATGGCGGTGGTCCCTCCATATGGTGAACCGCGTAACGTCACGCGGATGTCATGCCTGGCGGCCAGGCGGGAAACGACGAAAAGCCCGAGTTGCTCGCTGTCGGCCAGGTCGAACTCGGGCGGGCAGGCCAGCCGCTCGTTGAAGTCGGCCAGGTCCTCGGCGCTCATGCCGAGCCCGCGGTCCTCGACGTGGATGGCGAAACCGCGGGCGGCCACCTCCCCGCGCACCACGACCGTGGTGTGCGGGGGCGAGTAGACGGTGGCGTTCTCGATGAGCTCGGCGATCAGGTGGATCATGTCGCCGACCACGGGACCGGCCAGGCGCTGGGCGGGCATCGGCTCGACGATGACCCGCTGGTAGTCCTCCACCTCGGCCGTGGCGCCGCGGGCCACGTCCAGCAGCGGCACCGGCCTGCTCCAGCCGCGGCCCGGGGTGGCGCCGGACAGGATGATCAGGCCCTCGGCGTGGCGGCGCATGCGGGTGGTCAGGTGGTCCAGGCGGAACAGGTCGTCGAGCGCATCCGGGTCGGTGGCCTTGTGCTGCATGCCCTCGAGCTGGATGCGCTGGCGGTGGAGCAGCGTCTGGCTGCGCCTGGCCAGGTTGCGGAAGACGTGGCCGACGCCGTCGCGCAGTTGCGCCTGGCCGACGGCCGCCTCCACCGCGGTCTGCTGGACCGTGGAGAAGGCCTGGCCCACGTCGCCGATCTCGACCGTCGTGCTGGCCACCGAAAGCTCCGGCACCTCCACCGACTCTCCCTTGCGCAGCTTGGCGACGACCTGCGGCAGCCGCTCCCTGGCCACCTCGAGCGCCGCTTCCCTGAGCGTGCCGAGCTCCCTGGACAGGCGGTTGCCCATCCGCAGCGAGAACGCGATGGACACGATGACCAGCAGGAAGCAGGTCCCGGCGAGCAGGAACGCGCGCGTGAGCACCGAGTCGGCCACCGGCTCCGACCGGGCGGAGAGCGTCATGCTGGCCTTGAGCTGCGCCTCCTGGAACGACTTGGCCAGCGCCTCGGTCGTGGCCAGCCAGCCGTGGGGCGTGCGGCCCGCGATGATCTGGTCCTCCATCAGCCGCATCCGCTGGTAGGCGGGCGAGGTGATGATCGCGACCTGGGTCTCGCGCAGCGCGGGGTCGAGCCCGCCGAGCGCGTGGTCGATGAGGAAGCGCCGGTTGCCCACGAGCTGGGTGAAGAGCCTGCGCTCGGCGGCCGTGGTCGGGCCGATGGCGATGGCCTGCTCCCTGGTGAGCAGCTCCTTGGCGTAGCCGAGGTCGATGACCAGGCGGGACTGCTCGTAGATCGGGATGTCGTCGATGAACCCGACCCGCCGGTGCAGGCCGAAGAGCGAGTCGACGACCGCGTTGTAGGTCTCGACCACGTGCAGACGGTCGGACAGGCCCGTGTCGATCTCGCCTCTGATCGAATCGAGCCTGCTCAACTGCGTGTAAACCGCGTCAACCTGCGTGCGGATCGCCTCCGACGTGTCCCGGGATGCCCCCGAGAGCTCCTTGAAGTCCTCCCTGGCCCTGTCACTGCGAGCACGCTGCTCGGCCATGGCCGACCTGCCGACCACGCCGCCGGCACGCAGGAGTCTGACCGAGGCGAGGCGCTCACGCTGCAGCTCGTTGCCGAGCTTGTAGGCGGGGTGGCGCAGGTTGGTCCAGAGCGTGGTGTACTGCCTGAGCTCCAGACTCTCGCTCGCCGTGACAGCGGTGATGACTCCCCACAGCACCACCATCGAGGCCAGCGGAACCAGCAGTAGGCCGATGATCTTTGTGCGGATCGTTCGGCTACGACCCATGACACCTCACTCCGGTCGGTCCCCTGCTGGCAACCCCGGACGGGACAAGCCAAGAGGATAGCAATCGGATCTCCGGAATGCCCAATTTTTCGGCCCTTTTGGACACTTGGTGATGATCATGCAGTAGGTTTCGCGGGTAGATCGGTCTTAGAGGGAGATGCGTTGCGCCGTCGACTCGCAGCGGTCGCCGCGCTGGTGCTGCTGATCGCGGCCTGCTCGGCCCCGGCAGAGGTGCGGCAGGCGCCGCCGGGAGAATCGGCGTTCGTCTACGTCAGGCACCTGGACATGATCACCGAGTGGGACCCGGGCCGGTCCTACTCCAACGAGGTCATCGCCCTCCAGAACGTCTACGAGACGCTCACCCTGTGGAATCCGGTGACGAAGAAGGCCGGCCCCCGGCTGGCCACCTCGTGGCGGGCCTCGCCCGACGGCCGGACGTGGACGTTCAACCTGCGCCAGGGAGTCACCTTCCACACCGGCCGGCCGCTCGACGCCAGCGCGGTCAAGGCGTCGATCGAGCGCACCAGGCAGACCAAGACCGGCGCCTCCTACATCTGGGACGCCGTCACCTCCATCCGGGCCGAAGACCCGTCGACAGTGACCTTCACGCTGAAATACGCCGCCCCGCTGGACCTGGTGGCCTCCTCCGCCTACGCGGCCTACATCTACGACACCCAGGCCGCCCCCGACCTGCGGTCCTGGTTCGCCTCGGGCAAGGACGCGGGCTCCGGGCCGTACACGGTCGCGTCCTGGAAGAAGGGCAGCGAGCACGAGCTCACGCTGAAGTCCTACGGCGACTACTGGGGAGGCTGGGGCCGGCCGCACTACCGCACGGTCAAGTATCGGGTCGTCCCGGACCCCGACCGGGCATGGCAGCTGCTGCTGCGCGGCGAGGCCAGCTTCGTGTACCGGCTCGACCCCAGGTTGTTCGCCAGGGCGTCGGCCACGCCGGGCATCCGCACGACCGAGCAGCCGTCGTTCCAGACGGCCATGCTGCTGTTCAACACCGCCCAGGGGCCGATGGCCGACGTGCGGGTGCGGCGCGCGGTGCAGAAGGCCGTCGACTACCGGGGCGTGGTCAGGGCGCTGCGGGGCGGGGTCACGCCCGCCAGCGGAGTCGTGCCCGAAGGGCTGCTCGGCCACGTCCGGGGCCGGGTGCCGAGGCAGGACCTCGCCGCAGCGGCCAGGCTGCTCCAGCGGGCCGGCTTCGGCCCGCAGGGCAGGCCGCTGAGGCTGACGCTCACCTACGCCGAGGGCGACCCCGATCAGCAGGTGCTCGTCAGGAGGCTGCGCCGGGACCTCAGGTCGCTGAACGTGACGTTACGGGCCAGGGCGATGCCCTGGAACGAGCAGTGGGAGCTGGGCAAGAAACGCGGCCAGGACATCTTCGTCATGTACTGGTGGCCCGACTACGCCGACGGCTACTCCTGGTTCGGCAACGTCTTCCACAGCGCGGAGCCGCCGCTGTTCAACCTGGCGTATCTGGAAGACCCCGGCACCGACGCCATGCTCGACACGCTGCCCGAGCTGATCGTGACCGACCAGGCAGCCGCCCAGCGCACCTTCGTCCAGGCCACTCAGCAGGTGCTCGACAAGCACGCGGCGGCGGCCCTGCCCTGGGTGGTCAACTCCCGGCGGGCCTACCTCGGTGGGGTCCAGGGCTACGAGGACAACCCGGCCTACCCCGACGTGGTCTTCGTCTACGACCTGCGGCCCTCGGGCTGATCCGCGATCCGCTCGCGCAGCCGCGTCCTGATCTCTTCCGGCGTGTAGGCGCGGCGACGGCGCTCGGCCCGCGCGATCGCCACCCCGGTGGCCGCGACGCCCGCGGCCCCTGCCAGCCCGATTATCTTCCACCAGCGCATGTGCCTAGGCTAGCCGTGTGCTGACTCTCGACGAGGCCGTTGAGCTGACCAGGACCGGCGATCTGTGGGTGTTCCGGGGGCGTTCGGTGCCCGACCGGGCCATCCAGACGATGACCAACAGCCCGGTCAACCACGTGGGCATGGCGATAGTCATCGAGGACATGCCCCCCATGATGTGGCACGCCGAGCTGGGCAGGTCGCTGCCCGACCTCTGGTCCGGCAGCCACCAGCGCGGCGTGCAGCTGCACGACCTGCGCGACGCGGTGACGGTCTGGGCCGACCGCTACGGCCAGCGTCCCTGGCTGCGGCAGCTCGAGCCCCAGGCGACCCCGGAGATGGAGGACGCGGCGCTGCGCACGGTGGCCCGCCTGGACGGCACGCCGTTCCCGTCCACCGCCCGGCTGGCGGCGCGCTGGGCCAGGGGGCGCGTGCCGCAGCTGCGCCGCCGGGCGCGCGAGCGGACGCTGGAGAGCGCCTACTGCGCCGAGGTCGTGGCCGTCACCTACGAGGCGATGGGCCTGCTGCCCGCGGGCCGGCGCCCCAACTGGTACGACCCGGGCAGGTTCTGGAGCGGCGACGACCTCGACCTGGTGGGCGACTACAAGCTGAGCAACGAGATCACTGTCGGTGTCCCACTGTCTGGCTGATCTGCTCGTAGCGGCCGGTCATCCGGGTCGGCATGTTCTCCAGCTCCTCCAGCGTGCTGGGGGAGTCCTTGAGGAAGTCGAGCCTCATCAGGTCGTCGCCGGCCGCCAGGTTCATCAGCCAGTCGCCGCTGATGCGGAACCTGGAGCGTCCCGAGGGCGCCGTCAGCAGGTGATAGCCCCGGGTGACGAGCTGCGCCACCGGGCCCGACAGGTCCATGCCGAAGGGCCTGGCCACCGCGTCCATGCCGCCGAGGTCCACGACCATGCCGAGGTCGCGGTGGCGGTAGTAGCGCATCCGGCCGCCGCGCAGCGCCGCGAGCGCGTTGCGCGCGGCCGTGGCGGCCTGTCGCTCGGCGTGCTGGGCGGTCTGCCCGCACACGCTGCCCGGCGGTCCCGTCAGGTCCGGGACGGCCGCCGCGTCGCCCAGTCCGAACACGCCGTCGTGCCCCGGCACCTGCAGGTCCGCGCCGACCACGAGCCGTCCCTTCAGCGTCTCGGTGCCGAGGCTCGACACGACCGGTCTGGGCGTCACCCCGGCCGTCCAGATCACCGTGTTGGTGGGCAGCGTGGCGCCGTCGGTGAGCTTCGCCGACCCGGCGGTGAGGCTCTCCAGCGTGACGCCGAGCCGCACGTCGATGCCCCGCTTGGTCAGCACCCGCATCGCGTCGGCGCCGAGCTGCTCGCCGAGCTCGGGCATCAGCCTGGGCGCGATGTCGATCAGCGTCCAGCGCAGCAGGCCGGGGTCCAGGTCGGGGAAGCGGGCCAGCGCGCTGCGGGTCACGAGCTGCAGCGTCGCCGCGGTCTCGACCCCCGAGTAGCCGCCGCCCACCACGAGGAATCCGCACCTGACGGCCTGCTCCGCGAGGTCGGAGGAGCTGGCGGCGAGCTCCAGCTGGGCGATCGAGTGGTCGCGCAGGTACACCGCCTCGGCCAGCGTCTTCATGCCGCGCGCGTGCTCCTTCAGCCCCGGGATGTCGAACGTGCGCGTGATGCTGCCGGGCGCCAGCACGATCACGTCGAACGGCACGTGCGTGACGTCGCCGTTGATCTTGAGCACCTCGCAGCTGCGGCGGTCGAGGTCCACGTCCATGGCGACGCCGGGCAGCAGCTTGGCGTCGCGCAGCCTGACGTGCAGCGGCGTGACGATCGACCGCGGCTGCAGCACCCCCGCCGCCACCTGCGGGAGCAGGGGCACGTAGAGGGTGTAGTCCTTGGGCGTGATCAGCACGATCTCCGCCTCGCCGGGTTTCAGCCATCGCTCCAGGTGCCTGGCGCAGGAGTATCCGCCGAATCCGCTGCCTACGATCGCTATACGAGCCACGTGTCACCCCTTCCGTGGAGTCGGGCAAGGGAACCCGCTGATAGGGGAAATTCCCGACATGGCGGTACGGATTAGTCGGCCCCGAGCTCCTCTTGCAGGTTGACGGCACGGCCGGTCAGCCGTTCGAGCCGTACGTGGTCGAGGACGGCCGTCTGATCACCGGTCAGAACCCGGGCAGCGCCCGGGCCGTCGCCGAGACGGTCGTCAGGCGGCTGACCGCCGTGGGGTGGGACTGGAGGGAGTCCGGAGGGCGGGCGGGCCGACTGGACCCAGGGCCCGGATTTTCGGGACCTTTTTACGGCCCAAGTAGTGGAACCGACTGTTCCGTTCTGCTAGCATGGGAATATAACGTTCCGTTCCAACAGGAAGGGCCGAGCTCATGACCGTCACCGCTCTCCCCGCCCCCGCGGCCGTGCGGGTCACCCCACAGGCGCCGTCCCGGAAATGGCTCGGACTGTTCGCGATCCTCTCGGCAGACCTGCTCAACCTGCTCGACAGCACGGTCGGCAACGTGGCCTCTCCCGCCATCCGCGCCGACCTCGGCGGCTCTATGGCCACGATGCAGTGGATCGTCGCCGGCTACACCCTGGCCATGGCGGTCGGGCTGCTGACCGGCGGGCGGCTCGGCGACATGTTCGGCCGCAAGCGCATGATGATGGTCGGCGTCGTCGGCTTCCTGGTCGCCTCGCTGGCCTGTGGCCTCGCCTACTCTCCGGAGTCCCTGATCGCGGCCCGCGTCCTTCAGGGCGGCTTCGGCGCGCTGATGGTGCCGCAGACCTTCGGCCTCATCCGCGACCTGTTCGGCGACAGCACCGGCAAGGCGTTCGCCGCGCTCGGGCCGGTGATCGGCCTGGCCACCATCCTCGGGCCGATCGTCGCCGCGTTGCTCGTCGAGGCGGACCTGTTCGGCACCGGCTGGCGCGCGATCTTCCTGATCAACCTGCCGCTCGGCGCGTTCGCGCTCGCCGTGGGCTGGAAGGTGCTCCCCGCCAAGCCGCCCGCCGCCCGCGGCACCCGCCTGGACGGGGCGGGCGCGATGCTGGCCGCGGTCGGCATGACCATGCTGGTCGTCCCGCTGGTGCAGGGCCACGAGCTGGGCTGGCCCACCTGGACTCTGGTGATGCTGGCGGCCTCGGTGCCCGTCCTGGCCGTCTTCGTCCTCCACCAGCTCCGCCGCAGCCGCACCGGCCGCACCCCGCTGGTCGAGCTCAGCGTCTTCGCCAAGCGCTCCTACGCCTCCGGCGTCGCGTTCGTCGTCGCCTTCTTCGGCGCGATCACCGGGTTCTCCCTCGTCGTGGCCCTGTTCCTGCAGATCGGCCTGAAGTACTCGCCGCTGGAGGCCGGCCTGGCCATGATCGGCTGGGCGGTGGGCGCCTTCGCCGGCTCCGCCATCGGCGGCACGCTGATGAACAGGCTCGGCCGCCACCTGCTGCACATCGGTCTGGCCATGATGACCGCCGGCCTGGTGACGCTCTACGGGGTGTTCGACACCGTCGGCGCGGCGCTGGACGGCTGGGACCTCACCCCCGCGCTCGTCGTGTACGGCATGGGCATGGGCATGATCTTCGTCCCGCTCTTCGACATCGTGGTCGGCGGCCTGCGCGATCACGAGGTCGGCTCCGCCTCCGGCATGCTGGCGGCCTTCGAGCAGCTCGGCGCCTCACTCGGCGTCGCCGCCCTCGGCACGCTGTTCTTCTCCGTGGCTGGCAGTCAGGGCTTCCTCGACGCCTGCATGCGGGTGACGCTGGTGGCGATCGCCCTGACGGCGGTCACCTTCGGGCTCGGCTTCCTCCTCCCCAAGCGGGCCCGCCAGGCCCGGCACTGACCCTCCGCCTGTACGGCCTGCCCCCCGGGGAGCAGGCCGTACAGGCGCTTTCATGCCGGTTGGCAGCCGACTTAAAGGGTTCCGCAACCGCGTCGGCCAACCATCAAGGAGCCAGTTAAGGCACAATCACCCGGCCGCCAGATGGGACAGGAACATGCGACGCCTCATAGGGGTCTTCACGACCTTGATCATGGGCCTGCTCACGGCAGGCTTAGTCACCGCCGCGCCGGCGTCCGCACAGACCGGCGGTGCTCCGCCGGGCCTGGGCGGCTTCTACGCCCAGCGGCTCGCCTGGTCCGCCTGTGGCGGCGGGTTCCAGTGCGCCAAGCTCAAGGTGCCGGTCAACTACGCCAAGCCGAAAGGGCGCCACATCGAGATCGCGGTGATCCGGTTGCGGGCACAGGGACCGAAGCGGATCGGCTCGCTCGTGCTCAACCCCGGCGGTCCCGGTGGGTCGGGGGTCGCCATGGCCAGGAACGCCAAGCTGTTCCTGTCGCCCGCGCTCCGCTCCAGCTTCGACATCGTGGGCTTCGACCCGCGCGGCGTGGGGCTCTCGGCGCCCGTCCGGTGCATGTCGCCCTCGGTGCTGGACGCCTACCACGCGCTGGACCCGACCCCCGACACGCCCACCGAGGTGCGCAAGGGCGACCTGTACCAGCAGGCGTACGCGCAGGGCTGCAAGGCGAACACGGGCGGGCTCCTGGCGCACCTCGGCACCCGCAGCGCCGCGCGGGACATCGACGTGCTGCGGGCCGCGCTGGGCGAGCAGCGGCTGACCTACCTCGGCTTCTCCTACGGGTCCCTGCTCGGCGCGACCTACGCCGACCTGTTCCCGAAGAGGGTCCGGGCGATGGTGCTGGACGGCGCGATCGACCCCACCACGCGCGGCAGCTCCGCCGGTAGCGTGGCACACAGTTTCGAGGTGGCGTTCACGGCGTTCCTGCGCGACTGCTACCGGGCGCCGGGCTGCCCGTTCAAGAAGCACAAGGTCAGCGCGTCGTTCAAGGAGCTGGCGGGGCTGTTCAAGCGGGCGGACCGGGCTCCGTTGCGCAACGACGCCGACGGCCGGCAGGTCAACGAGGCGCTCGTCTGGCGGGGCGTGATGGCCAGCATGTACTCCCGCGAGCAGTGGCCGGCGCTGCGCGCCGCCCTCGCCGACGCGTTCAAGGGCGACGGCACCGCGCTGCTGACCTTCGCCGACGGCTACAACGGCCGGCTGGGCGACGGCACCTACGACAACGGCGGCGAGGCCTTCGTCGCCATCAACTGCGTCGACTACCCGCCCACGTCGACGGCCACCCGCTCCCAGGTGACGTACGTGCCCGAGTCGCGCTACTTCGGCAAGTACTTCTCCGACGGCCTGCTCTCGCCGTGCGCGTTCTGGCCGGTCAAGGGCACCGAAGGCGTCGGCCGCCCGCTGCGCGCCAAGGGCGCGCCGCCGATCCTGGTGGTGGGCACGACCCGCGACCCGGCCACGCCGTACAAGGACGCCAAGGCACTCGCCGCCCAGCTCTCCTCCGGCGTGCTGCTCGGTTTCGACGGCGACGGGCACACCGCCTACGGCGGGCCCTCCACCTGCGTGAACGGCGCGGTCGACCGCTATCTGATCACCCGCGTCCCGCCGAAGGACGGCACCTTCTGCGCCAAGGTCACAGCCGCCCGATGACGACGCGAACCCTCCGGCCGGTGCTCTCGCCCGCCGGAGGGTTCCGGCGTGGAAAACCCGGTGAGGCAGGGCGCGGGGTCGAAGTAGCGTCCTCTTCCTGGGCGGGCCGGCCACCGGGCCCAAGTTCGACGACGGGCCCGAGGACGCCGACATGATGGTCGACACCATCCGCGAGCTCGTCGACGGCGAGACGGGCTACTACTGACCGCGGTAGACAGACATCGCGCCGATCTGTCACTATTTCGGCATGATCAATGAAAGGGGCGCTGCCGCCCTAGTCCGGTGAGCGTGCTCGTGCAGCGGGAAGCTGCCGAGATCCGGGAAGAATGGCTGGGCTGGGCGTTCTCGACGCTGCCCGCCGAACGTCCGGCCGCAGAGGCCGCAATCTCCGGGCTCTATCGCCTGCTCGGACTCGATCCACCACGTTTCCACTGGGTCTCCTCGCCGCTCATGGCTCTGGAGACCGTCCCGCCAGGCGTCCGCCTGAGCGCATCGGAATCCGTCGAGCGCATGGCCGAGTGGCCCGTGCCACGCCGTTTGGCCATGCTGGTCCAGACGCTGTCCATGGAGTTCGAAGCCCAGCTCAGGTGGATCCACCGCCCGATGGAGCTAGAGATCCGCACGGAGGTTCGCACCCCGCTGGCGCGATCCGTCGAGAGGTGTCTCCACGACTCCCTCCCGCGGACGGGAGATAGTCGTCACTTCGCCCCGGGGTACCGCTGGTACCAGACCCAGTCCGTCTCCTGGATCGCGCACTACGACGCCATGCGCCGGGCGGCCGGGATGGTCTTCACCCCGGAGCAGACCCATCTGCTCGATCTGTGGGCCGCGGCGGCCCGATCGTGCGGCTGGTGGTGGCCCCGCGAAGGCGTGTGCGTCGTGTCCGAGCGGCCCGTCGCCATGCACACCGAGCCAGGAGACGGGCCGGGGGAGGTCCGGCTGCACTGCGCGGACGGTCCCGCCTTCCGGTACGCGGACGGGTGGGACGTGCACGCCTGGCACGGAAGGCGGGTGCCCGCCTGGGTCTTCGACGATCCGACCCCCGAGCGCATCGCCCGCGAGGTCAACGTCGAGATCAGGCGGTGCGCGATCGAGCGCATCGGCTGGGCCTCCTACATCGACCGGGCCGGACTGCGCCTGGTCGCCACCGCGCCCGACCCGGGCAACCCCGGCTCGCAGCTGCGGCTCTACGACATGAGCAGGGAGACCAAGGTGCTCCTCGCGGTCAACGGATCCGTCGAGCGCGACGGACGCCGCCGCCGGTACGGCCTGACCGTGCCGGGCTTCCTCGAAGATCCGGTCGACGCCGCCGGCTGGACGTACGGCCTGTCCGCCGAGCAGTACTCCCTGCTCCTCCGCCGAACCTGAGGTGACCTCCATGACTGTGACTCTCGCATCGCTCTCCCAGCAGACCGGACTCGCCGTGCTCGACCACCTCGAGCAGTCGGTGCGCGTCCCCGTCGTCGACGGCCTCCAGGCCCAGGGCGACCTGATCGTCATCCCGCTCGCCGTCCTCGCCCCGGCCGTGCACGTCTGGCCGGACAGCCCCTGGACGGACGTGCCCCCCGAGGGGGTCGAGCTGCTTCGCGGCGGCGCCGGCGGCAACCCCCACACGCTCGTCGCCGACCCGGGCACCTGCCGCTGGACGACGCGGATGATGGACTCCACCGGGCTGGCGATCGGCATCTTCGAGGCCTCCGCCCCCGTCTACCTGCTGCATCCGGAGCACGGCGCCTCCGGTTGCACGCCGGGCGCGTACGTCATCCGGCGGCAGCGCGAGAGCGAGGGGCAGCGAGCGCGGCTCATCGCGGACTGACCCCTCTGCCCGGCGTGCCGCCGCTGGTACGTTCGCTGAAGTGAACGGAGATGCCGGTTTATACCGCTTCGCTCGCCGGTCGCCGCGGCTGCCCCTGCTGATCGGCCTCGCGGGCACGATCTGCGCCGCCGTCGCGGTGGCCGGTGCGTGGCCGGCGGTGGCGGCCGTCGCGGGACTCGCCGGCGGCGCCGGGCTCGCCGTCGCGGGCCTGCGCCGGGTGGCAGCCGCCCAGCAGACCGAGCTGGACCGGCTCGGTGAGCTGGTGGAGCGCAGGGCCGAGCAGGTGACGGCGCTCAGCCACGAGCTGCGCACCCCGCTCAGCATGATCAAGGGCGCCGTCGACCTGCTGGTGGAGCGGAGCCCGGGGCCGCTCACCGCCGCGCAGGAGCGCTTCCTCACCGTGGTGGACAGGCAGTGCGCGCAGGTGATCGGCGTGTGCGAGAGCCTCCTCACCCAGGCCAGGATCGAGGCCGGGATCTTCACGCCGCGCCTGGAACAGGTCGACGTCTCCGTCGTTCGCCACCCCGATCGCCGGCCTCTTCGGCCTGCTCATCGCCTGGCTCGCGGTGCGCCACCTCGCCCGCGCGGGCGCCTGGCTCGACTTCGCCGGCACCCTGGGCGTCGCCGTGCCGGGAACCGTGCTCGGCATCGGCTATCTGCTCGCCTACCGCCCCGACCGTTACCTCGGAGATCTGCAGGTGCTGCCCGGTCTCGTAGGGGGCAGCGCGGACCCCGTCGTCGCCGTCGACTCGGTCACCCTGCTCATCAGGCCCTCCTCATCGCTCCTGGCGTTGGCACCTTTCCCGCAGGCAGGTTGCCGGACCGTCAGTGGGCCAGGTCCCTCGGATCCTCTGGATGAAATCGAGAAGATCCTCTCCTCGACCCCGGGATCATGTCAAACGCCTTGCCGCTCAGAGCACTTCGACGCCGATGAGACAGGTGTCGTCGTCGGTGTCGGAGTTGCTGTGCGTGAGGAGCCGGTCGAGGCGGTGGTCGAGCGTCACGCTCGGGTGCTTCAGCGTGGCCAGGAGCCGCTGCTGCGAGCGCTCCAGCGTGATGTCACGGCGCTCGATGAGGCCGTCGGTGTACATGAACAGGCTGTCCTCCCGCTCCAGCTGGATGACGCCCTCCTCGTAGTCGGCCTCGGAGATCACGCCCAGCATCAGCCCGCCGATAAGCGGCATCTCCGTGGCCGTGCCGCCCCGGAGCAGCACCGGCGGCAGATGGCCTGCCCTGGCCCAGCGCAACTCCCTGGCCTCCGGGTCGTACAGGCCGCAGATCGCGGTGGCGGTGACGCGGTCGGTGAGGTGGTGGGTGACCAGGTTGAGCCAGGTCATGAGCTGCGCCGGACCGGCTCCGGTGGCGGCGAGCCCGCGCAGGGCGTTGCGCAGCACGACCATGCCGGTCGCCGCTTCGATGCCGTGCCCGGCCACGTCGCCCACCGACAGCAGCACCTTCTTGGACGGCAGGACGACCGAGTCGTACCAGTCACCCCCGACCAGATGGCCTTCCTCGGCCGGCCGGTAGCGAACGGCGATCTTGAGGCCGAAGGCCTCGATGAGTCCCTGGTTCTGCGGCATGATGGCGTGCTGCAGTTGCAGCGTCAGCCGGTTGCGCTCGGCGGACTCCTGCTCGGTGTGCGCGAGCTGGTCGCGGGTGGCGGCCAGGGCGACCTCGGTCCAGTGCTGCGCGGAGATGTCCTGGTAGGCGCCGCGTACGGCGATCATGCGGTCGTCGGGACCGAAGACGGGCTCGGCGACCACCCGGATGTGCCTGGTGCTCCCGTCGGGGCGCTGGAGGCGGAAGGTGGTGGAGGCCGACCGCCGGTGGTGGTGCACGGTGCGCAGGAACCGGCCGATGGCCGTCGCGTCGTCGGGATGAGCGTGCTCGCCCAGGGATTCCAGCGGGATCGGCCGTTCGCCGGCCCCCAGGCCGTGCAGTTCGTAGAGCTGGCCGTTCCAGATGATCTCACCGCTCTGGGTGTCCTCCTCGAACCCGCCGATCCGGCCCAGCCGCTGGGCGTGCTGCAACAGGCTGGCCAGGCGCAGGGACTCGTCCTGCACCCGCCAGATCAGCAGCACGCAGTCACCGTGACGGGTGATGCTGATCCCTGCGACGCTCGTCAGCGGCACATGGTCGATCAGCGTGGTGAGCGTCATCCGTTCGGTGCGGAACGATTCGCCGGTGGCGTGAACGTGCTCGAGCTTCTCGAACAGGCCGTGCTCCTCGGCAGCCGCCGGGTAGGCCTCCAGCAGCAGTGCGCCGGTGACCACGGTTCGGGGCCGTCCCGTGGGGTCGGCGAACCGCGCGTTCGCGTGGTAGATGCGGAAGTCGGTCACGAGCCCCTGCGTGTCCGTCTCGGGGCGGAGCACGAGTGCGGGGTCGGCGAGCGCGTCGGCCAGCTCGATCAGCTCGGCCACGTCCGAGGACGGCGCGCCGACGGCCTCGTAGTCCTCCAGCGTGTGCGCGCACAGCTCGGCCAGCGCCTCGACCTGCCGCTGGATCTGCGGCGGCTGGGGTTCGAGCGGACGTGTCCAGCTGATCTCCAGCACGCCCAGGATGCGGCCCCCGGTCCCGGCGGGCACCACGACCCGGCCGGCGTCGGGGGCGAGCCGGTGGCCGATGGACGGCAGCCCCGACGCCGCCAGGTCGGCGAACCACACGGTGCGCCGCTCGATGAGGGCCCGCCGGGCGGGTGTGGCCACCCCCGGCGGCACGTACCACCACCTCCTGGCCTCCTCGGCGCTGTGCCCGGCGAATCCCGCCAGCGTCAGCGAGGCGTCGGACCCGGCCGACCACAGCGCTACGGCCGTGGCTCCCAGCGGGGCGAGCGCGTGCTCCAGCAGGGACTCGGCCACCCGCTGGCTGTCGGTCGCGGCCAGCACCCCGCTCTCGGCCTCGCGCAACTGCACCGACACCGACGCGCCGCTCTCGGTGAGCAGCTCGCGCGCCACGCTGGTCACCCGATCCTGTGCCGCCTGGTCGATCAGGTCGGCGGCGAGCTCGAGCTGCGACAGGCCCGCCTGTTCCGCCAGTGCCGT
Organism: Nonomuraea sp. LPB2021202275-12-8; assembly: GCF_037044575.1. Taxonomy (NCBI): domain Bacteria; kingdom Bacillati; phylum Actinomycetota; class Actinomycetes; order Streptosporangiales; family Streptosporangiaceae; genus Nonomuraea; species Nonomuraea sp. LPB2021202275-12-8. The sequence goes on from NZ_JBAHWD010000004.1 coordinate 430,521, forward strand.
GAGCTGCTGGGCCGCCTCGGTCGGACCGCAGTGCAGCCGCTCCACCAGGATGCCCTTGGCCAGCTCGATCAGTGCCCGTCCCTCGGCCGCGTGCTGGGCCTGCTGGATCTCCTCGCGCAGCCGCTCGATGGTGGCGGCGAGCCTGCCGATGTTCCGGGCCAGGCCACGCCCCTGCTCGTCAAGGTGGGTAGTCGGCACGCCGTGCTCAGTTCCTTCCGCTGATGACATCGAGACGGCTAACGCGTGAGCCACCGCTGGATGAGACCCAGGAGATGGTCCGCGTCGACGGGCTTGGTGACGTAGTCGCTCGCCCCCGACGCCAGGCTCTTCTCCTGGTCGCCCGGCATCGCCTTCGCCGTGACCGCGATGACGGGCAGCTCCGCGTATTCGGGCATCGCCCTGATCGCCGAGGTCGCCGCGTAGCCGTCCATCTCCGGCATCATCACGTCCATCAGCACGATGTCGACCTCTGGGTGCGCGATCAGCATGTCGATGCCCTTGCGGCCGTCCTCGGCGTGCAGGACCCGCATGCCGTGGATCTCCAGGATGCTGGTCAGCGCGAAGAGGTTGCGGGTGTCGTCGTCGACGACCAGCACCGTACGGCCCGCCAGCGTGCCGTGCTCCTCCTTCCGTGCCGGAGCGCGCTCCACCTCCGAACGCACCAGGGGCAGCACGTCGCCCGGCTGCTCGGCGGCCAGGTGCAGGGCGATCCGCTCGCGCAGCTCGTCCAGGCTCGACAGCAGCTCCAGCGGCTGGGAGTCGGCGCGGGCCTGCAGCTCCAGCTCCAGCGTCGCGTCCATCCGCCAGTTGTTGTAGGCCAGGATGGGCACGCCCCGCAGCGCGGCGTCGCCGTCGATCGCTTCGAGCAGGCCGAAGCCCGCCCTGCCCGGCATGTCGAGGTCCAAGACCAGGCAGTGGCAGGGTTCGGCGGCGAGCGTGGCCGCCGCCTCCTGCGCGCCCGCCGCCGTCACGAGTTCGATGGGGCCGTGGGCGTCGCCGACGTCGCGGCCGGCCAGGTCCGCCAGGACGCTCTCGGCCACCAGTGACAGCAGGCCGCGCTGCCGTTCCTCCACCACGAGCAGCCTGCGCTGCTGTTGCTGGGGGCGGGCCGGGGGCTGGTCGTGGTGGCTGTCGGCCCGGTGGATGACCTCGCCGTACACCACGGACGGCGCGGTCGGACCGGCCGGCTGCTCGGTGAAGTCGGGCCTGGCGACCGGCAGGAACAGCGTGAACGTGCTGCCCTGGCCCGGCGTGCTCTGCGCGCTGATCGCGCCGCCGAGCAGGTAGGCGATCTCGCGGCTGATGGACAGTCCGAGCCCCGTGCCTCCGTACTTGCGGCTGGTGGTGCCGTCGGCCTGCTGGAACGCGCCGAAGATGACCTCCAGCTGCTGCTCGGGGATGCCGATGCCGGTGTCGATGACGCGGAAGGCGACCGCCTGGCCGTGCGGCCGCACGGAGGCGGGCAGCTGCGCCGAGGGGGCGGGTTCGATGCGCAGCTCGACGCTGCCGGTCTCGGTGAACTTGACGGCGTTCGACAGCAGGTTGCGCAGCACCTGGCGCAGCCTGGAGTCGTCGGTGACGAGCCCGTCTGGCACGCCGGGCGCGGCAGTGATGCGGAACTCCAGGCTCTTGTCGGTGGTCATCGGCAAGAACGTGGCCTCGACGTATTCCAGGAGCTGGCGCAGCGACACCCGCTCGGGGCTGATGTCCATCTTGCCCGCCTCGACCTTGGACAGGTCGAGGATGTCGTTGATGAGCTGCAGCAGGTCGGAGCCGGCCGAGTGGATGACGCCGGCGTACTCCACCTGCTTGGCCGTGAGGTTGCGGGTGGGATTCTGGGCCAGGAGCTGGGCCAGGATGAGCAGCGAGTTGAGCGGGGTGCGCAGCTCGTGGCTCATGTTGGCGAGGAACTCGCTCTTGTACTTCGAGGCCAGCGAGAGCTGCTGGGCCCGGTCCTCCAGCTCCTGGCGGGCCTGCTCGATCTCCAGGTTCTTGGTCTCGATGTCCTGGTTCTGGGAGACCAGCAGCGCCGCCTTCTCCTCCAGCTCTGCGTTGGAGCGCCGCAACTCCTCCTGCTGGGTCTGCAGCTCCTCCGAGCGGGCCTGCAGCTCGGCGGTCAGCCGCTGCGACTCCACCAGCAGCTCGTCGGTGCGGGCGTTGGCGACGATGGTGTTGACGTTGACGCCGATCGTCTCCATGAGCTGGTCCAGGAAGGTCCGGTGCACGGGAGTGAACGCGTACAGCGAGGCCAGCTCGATGACACCGAGCACCTGATCCTCGACCACGATCGGCAGGATCATCAGCGAGGTGGGGACGGTCTCCCCGAGCGCGGAGGAGATCCGGACATAGCCGGGCGGGATCTCGTCCATGGCGACCGTGCGGCGGGTGAGGGCCGTCTGGCCGACCAGCGACTCGCCCAGCCGGAACCGGGTGGCGCCCTCGCCCGCCGGGTAGCCGTAGGCGCTGATGAGCCGCAGCTCGTCGTCGACGGCCAGGAAGAACGCGCCGTACTGGGCCGCGACCAGCGGCGCCAGCTCGTTCATCACCAGCTCGGCCACCACGGACAGGTCCCGGTGGCCCTGCATGAGACCCGACATCCGGGCCAGGTTGGACTTGAGCCAGTCCTGCTCCTGGTTGGCCCGGGTGGTCTCGCGCAGGGACTTCACCATCGAGTTGATGTTGTCCTTCAGCTCGGCGACCTCGCCCGAGGCGTCGACCCTGATGGAGCGGGTCAGGTCGCCGGAGGTGACGGCGCTGGTGACCTCGGCGATGGCGCGGACCTGGCGGGTGAGGTTGCCGGCCAGCTCGTTGACGTTCTCCGTCAGCCGCTTCCACGTGCCGGAGACGCCCTCGACCTCGGCCTGGCCGCCGAGCCTGCCCTCGCTGCCGACCTCGCGGGCGACCCTGGTCACCTCGGCGGCGAACGAGGACAGCTGGTCGACCATCGTGTTGATGGTGGTCTTCAGCTCCAGGATCTCGCCCCGCGCGACGACGTCGATCTTCCGGGTGAGGTCGCCCCTGGCGACGGCCGTGGTGACCTGGGCGATGCTGCGCACCTGGTTGGTCAGGTTGTCGGCCATGGAGTTGACGTTGTCGGTGAGGTCCTTCCAGGTGCCCGCGACGTTGGGCACGCGGGCCTGGCCGCCGAGCTGGCCCTCGGTGCCGACCTCGCGGGCCACGCGGGTCACCTCGTCGGCGAACGCGGACAGCGTGTCCACCATCGTGTTGATCGTCTGCGCGAGCGCCGCGACCTCGCCCTTGGCCTCCACGATGATCTTCTGCGACAGGTCGCCCGCGGCCACCGCGGTCGCCACCTGGGCGATGCTGCGCACCTGGTTGGTCAGGTTGGAGGCCATGAAGTTGACGTTGTCGGTGAGGTCCTTCCAGGTGCCGGAGACACCGCGCACCGTGGCCTGGCCGCCGAGCTGGCCCTCGGTGCCGACCTCGCGCGCCACGCGGGTCACCTCGTCGGCGAACGCGGACAGCTGGTCGACCATCGTGTTGATGGTGTCCTTCAGCTCCAGGATCTCGCCGCGGGCGTCGACCCTGATCTTCTGCGACAGGTCGCCCTTCGCGACGGCGGTGGTGACCTCGGCGATGCTGCGCACCTGCGCGGTGAGGTTGTCGGCCATGACGTTCACCGACTCCGTCAGCGCCTTCCAGGTGCCGGAGACGCCCTTGACGTCGGCCTGGCCGCCCAGCCGCCCCTCGGTGCCGACCTCGCGGGCGACCCTGGTGACCTCGTCGGCGAACGAGGACAGCTGGTCGACCATCGTGTTCAGGGTGTTCTTCAGCTCGAGGATCTCGCCCCGCGCGGAGACGGTGATCTTCTGCGACAGGTCGCCGCGGGCCACCGCGGTCGCCACCTGGGAGATGTTGCGCACCTGGGCGGTGAGGTTGCCCGCCATGTAGTTGACCGAGTCGGTCAGGTCGCGCCAGGTGCCGGCCACGCCCTTGACGTCGGCCTGGCCGCCGAGCTGGCCCTCGGTGCCGACCTCGCGGGCGACCCTGGTGACCTCGTCGGCGAACGAGGACAGCTGGTCGACCATCGTGTTGACGGTGTTCTTCAGCTCCAGGATCTCGCCGCGGGCGTCCACCGTGATCTTCTGCGACAGGTCGCCCTTCGCGACGGCGGTGGTGACCTCGGCGATGCTGCGCACCTGGTCGGTCAGGTTGCCCGCCATCGCGTTGACGGACTCGGTCAGGTCCTTCCACGTGCCCGACACGCCCGGCACGTCGGCCTGGCCGCCGAGTCGCCCCTCGGTGCCGACCTCGCGGGCGACCCTGGTGACCTCGGAGGTGAACAGCGACAGCTGGTCGACCATGCCGTTGAAGACCTGCGCGATCTCGCCCAGGAGACCGTCGGCGTCTCCGGGAAGCCGCGTGCCGAAGTCGCCGTCCCTGACGGCGGTCAGTCCGGCCAGCAACTGCCGGAGCTCGAGCTCACCCGCATCGCCCACCTGCCGTGTCCCCGACCGGCTGCCGCTCACTGTGTCGACCATCCCCTCGGTATCTTTGCCATGGGGCAAACATATGGCCTGGAAACTAGCGCAGGAGACCGCCCCCCGCCAACCTCGGCGAACCAGACGGTCCGCCAGGGTCATCCACCTCACTCTCGGGAATACTTGTGCCCATGCGAAACGGCCTGGAAGCCGTCTATCAGGCGATAAGCGAGGCCGCGCCGTACGCACTGGCGGAAGCGGCGCGTGACGCGCTCATCGCCCATACCGCCGCGCAGGACGTCGAGCTTCTGCTCGCCGACTACGCCCTGGCGGAGCTGCGCCCCGTTCTGGACCCGGCGCTGCCGGGGGCGGGACGGACCCGCGTCGACGGCGGCGAGGCGGGCCGCGCCTTCACCTCCCAGCAGCCGAGGTGGGAGCAGGTCTCCAGCGTCCTCCACCTTCCCGTGGCGGCGCACGGCGAGCGCTACGGCGTCCTCAGCGTCCACCTGCCCGACCGGCCGGGGCCCGGCGAGATCCGCGAACTCGGGGACGTGGCCGCCGCCCTGGTGCCGGGCCTGCGCGGCGCGGACAGCCTCACCGACCGGTACAAGCGGGCCCGCCGCCTGGAGCGGCTGACCATGGCCGCGGAGATGCAATGGGACCTGCTGCCGGGCTCCGGCCACCACGGCAACGGCTATCGGGTCGCCGGCCAGCTCGAACCGGCCTACGCGGTCTACGGCGACAACTTCGACTGGAGCTGCGCCCCCGAGTCGCTGACCGTCTCGATCACCAACGGCATGGGCGACGGCATGCGCGCCGCACTCCTCACCATGCTGACCGTCACCGCCCTGCGTAACGCCCGCCGCTCCGGAGCCGATCTGACGGAGCAGGCCGGACTCGCCGACGAGGCGGTCTACGCGCGTTTCGGCGGGCTGGAGTACGTCTCGACCCTGCTGCTGGACTTCGACGCCGTCACCGGCCGGCTGGCCATCGTCGAAGCCGGGTCGCCCCGCATGCTGCGCCTGCGCGGCGCCGACGTCGAGACCATCGAGCTGGACCGGCAACTGCCCCTGGGCATGTTCGGCAACACCGCCTACACCGAGCAGTCTCTGACGCTCCGGCCAGGCGATCGACTGGTCGTCGTCAGCGACGGGGTGTACGGCGCGCGCTCGTCGGCGGATGCGGGATTCGGCGACGAACTCATGGAGACGGTCGTCAGATCCACCCGGCTGCAGCCCGCCGACGAGGCCGTCCGGACGATAGTCCGTGGCATGCTGGCATTCAGGAAAGGCGTGGACGTCATCGACGACGCGGTCGTGGTGTGCCTCGATCGGACCGCCCGAGAAGAGCCCGGAACGCCTTCCGTGTGACGTGCTTCCGGCCCGAACTTGGATCTGCTGCATGAACGACCATCGTGAGCTCCGTCACCTCGAACCCGCGGTCGGCGGCGTGGAGAGCGCCGCCGCCGCCCTGATCGCGCTCTGGGCCCGGTCCAGGCACTCCGCGGCCTCCAACATCTCCACCGCCCAGCTTCAGGCGCTGCTCAGCATCGAGTCTCATGAGCAAGTCAGCCTCGGTCAGCTCGGTGAGGCGCTGGGCGCGCTGCCGTCCTCCACCAGTCGCCTGTGCGATCGGCTGGAGGCGACCGGATGGGTGCGCCGCTCGATCGCCAGCGACGACCGGCGGGAGGTGACCATCCGCCTCACCGCCTCCGGCAAGGCCCTGCTGGAGGAGCTGCGCGCGCGACGCCGCGACGACCTGGCCCAGGTCATGGCGGAGATGCCGCCCGCGGCCCGATCGGCTCTGCTGCGGGGGCTGCGCGAATTCACCGCGGCCGCCGACCGGGTGACCGAGCAGCGCTCCGACGAGAACTGGACGATCATCGCCGGCCGCCTTCTCGCCTGACCCGTGCTGAGGGGCCCCGTCGCCCGTCGAAGGTGGATGCGAAGCTTTCGCAATGAATCATCACAGTGCGTATCGAGAAGAGTGCGACGGGTAGATGTGGACTTAATGGGATTAGTCTGCATAAAGCGGGCACTGCGCGACGGGAAGACGGCGATGAAGGCGATCACGGTCATACCGGGTCGGCCCGGCCAGGTGCGGGTCAGCGACGTCGACGAGCCACGGCCGGGGCCCGACGACCTGCTGGTGGAGGGCAGGCTGCTGGGCATCTGCGGCACCGACACCGACATCGTCGAAGGGCAGGGCTACGGCTGGCCGCCTTCGGGCCGGGACCGGCTGGTGATCGGTCACGAGTCGCTCGGCACCGTGCTCCAGGCGCCGCCGAGCACCACGTTCGCCGAAGGCGACCTGGTGGCGGGCATCGTACGGCGCCCCGACCCGGTCCCGTGCGAGCCGTGCGGGCACGGCGAGTGGGACTTCTGCCGCAACGGCCGCTACACCGAGCGCGGCATCAAGGAGCGCGACGGCTACGGCTCGCAGCGCTGGGTCGTCGACACCCACTACGCGGTCAAGCTCGACCCCGCGCTGGGAGACTGCGGGGTCCTGCTGGAGCCCGCGTCGGTGCTGGCCAAGGCGTGGGAGCAGACCGAGCGCATCTTCGCCCGCGCCACCTGGCGGCCCAGGGTGGCCCTGGTGACGGGCGCCGGCCCGATCGGCCTGCTGGCCGCGATGATGGGCGTCCAGCGCGGCCTGGAGGTGCACGTGTTCGACCGCGCGGACCGGGGGCCCAAGAGGCGGCTGGTCACGGACCTGGGCGCGACCTTCCACGTCGGCGACGTCGGCGGCATCGGCATCGCCCCCGACGTGGTGATCGAGTGCACCGGCTACGGGCCGCTGGTCTTCGAACTGGCCGAGATGGTCGCGCCCGACTCGGTGATCTGCCTGACCGGGATCTCTCCCGACACGCGCCAGGTCGAGGCCGGGCTCGACGAGATCAACAAGCAGATGGTGCTGAACAACACGGTGATGTTCGGCTCGGTCAACGCCGCCCGCCGCAACTTCGAGCAGGGGGCCGACGCCCTGGCCAAGGCCGACCTCGGCTGGCTCAAGCGAATGATCACCAGACGGGTGCCGATGGACGGGTTCGTCGACGGGCTGCACAAGCAGCCTGACGACGTCAAGGTCGTCGTCGACCTCCAGGCCTAGCCGTACGGGACGAAATCCGGTTGTCGGTCTTCCGGGGCGGTCTCGACAATCGCCGGCATGGCAGCTGCGCTCACGGCGGAGCAGGTCGAGCAGTTCGTCACCGAGGGCTTCGTCCATCTTCCCGGGGGCCTGAGCGGCAACCTGCTGAGCCTGCGGGACAGGCTGGTCAGCGTCGGGGCTCCACGGGGGTCTCGGAGCACGCCTGTCGCCGCGTCCGCGGAGCGACCGGTCCCGCCGCTCTCCCCGGTCCCCTCGTCCGGACGGCGATCCACCGATCGGTGGATCGCCTCCACCGCTTGGTCGGGCCGACGTGCCCGCCGTTCGGCAGGTAGGTCCAGTCCACTGGTCGGTGTTCGCGGAGTGCCGGTTCCAGGAGGGTGAACATGGCCGATCGCCGATGGGCCAGACCCGAAAGGACGCGCATGCCACCAGTGATCGAGGTACGCAAGCTCCACAAGCGCTATGAGGACAAGGTCGCGGTCGACGATGTCTCGCTCACCGTCCAGGAGGGTGAGATCTTCGGCATCCTCGGCCCGAACGGCGCCGGCAAGACGACGACCGTGGAGTGCATCGAGGGCCTCCGCACGCCGGATCGCGGTGAGATCAGGGTGCTCGGGCTCGACCCCCTGAAGGACCGCGCCGAGCTGACCCGGCGGCTCGGCGTCCAGTTGCAGGCCGGCCACCTCCCCGAGCGGCTACAGGTCGCCGAGGCACTGGAGCTCTACAGCTCCTTCTACCCCCAGCCCGCCGACTGGCGCGCGCTGCTGGACGGCCTCGGCCTGGCGGACAAGGCGAAGACCAGGTACGCCAAGCTCTCCGGCGGCCAGAAACAACGGCTCTCGATCGCGCTGGCACTCGTCGGCAACCCCCGGGTGGCGATCCTCGACGAGCTCACCACCGGTCTCGACCCGCAGGCCCGGCGCGACACCTGGGACCTGATCGAGGGCGTGCGCTCCCGCGGGGTGACGATCGTGCTGGTCACCCACTTCATGGAGGAGGCCGAGCGGCTGTGCGACCGGCTCGCGCTGATCGACGCCGGCCGCGTCGTCATGGTGGACACCCCCACCGGTCTGACCGAGCGGGCGCACATCGAGCAGCGGATCCAGTTCCGCCCGTCCAGGCAGATGGACGACCGCCTGCTGACGAGCCTGCCCGACGTCTCCAGCGTCACCCGCCAGGGCGAGCTGGTCATCGTCAACGGCAACAGCGACGCGCTCAACGCCGTCACCACCGTGCTGGCCCGCAACCAGATCGTGGCCGAACGGCTGCGCGTCGAGCAGGCGAGCCTGGAGGACGCGTTCGTCCAGCTGACCGGCAAGCGCCTCGAACCCGGCCCCCGGTAACGCCTCACAGAGAGAGGACCCCATACCCATGTCAGCCCTGCGCACCGCCGCACCCCCCGTCACCGCCGAGCGAGGTTCCGCGACGTGGCGGCTCATCAAGACCGAGAGCACGTTGTGCGTCCGGGACAAGGTCGGCCCCCTGTGGGGTATCGGCTTCCCGCTGGTCCTGCTGATCATCCTCGGCAGCGTCCCCGATCTGCGGGAGCCGGTGGAGGCCGGCGGCGGCCTGACGTACTTCGACCTCTACGTCCCTGTCCTGATCCTGTTCAATCTGGCCATCCTGGCCACGGCCTCCCTGCCGACCACGCTCGCGGGATACCGGGAGAACGGCGTGCTGCGGCGCATGCGGACCACGCCGGTCGGCCCGGCCCGTGTGCTCGCCGCCCAGCTCGTGGCCAACTTCGCCATCGCGGTCGTCGCGATGGTCCTGTTCCTCGCGGTGGCCCGGTTCGGCTTCGGCGTCGACCTGCCGGAGCACCTTCTCGGTTTCGCCCTCGCCTGGCTGCTCGCGGCGGCCGCGCTGCTCGCGATCGGCCTGCTGATCACCGCCCTCGCGCCCGGGCGTGGCCCGGCCACGGCGATCGGCACGGTGCTGTTCTTCCCGATGATGTTCTTCGCCGGACTGTGGGTGCCGATCTCGCAGATGCCGCCGCTGCTGGCGAACATCGCCCACTACACCCCGCTCGGCGCGGGCATGGGGGCGTTCCAGGACGCGTACCTGGGTCACTTTCCGTCCGCCGTGCCGCTGTTGACCCTGGCGGGCTATGCGGTGGTGTGCGCGTTCGTCGCGGTCCGCTGGTTCCGCTGGGAATAGACGCCGGCAATAGACACTGGGAATAGAATCTCGCGGAGAGTGGGAGTTTTGAGCAGGAAGACTTCGCAACAGCCGCCGTTCCTTCTGGTCAACGTGGTGCCGTACGCGCTGCTGGCGCTCCTCGTCGCGATCCTGGTGATCGTGGAGGACTGGGCGGGCGGCACCTTGCTCATCGACCTCGGCCTGTGCGGGCTGGCGGCCGCGTGGATGCTCGGCATGTTCACCCTGCGTCCCGGCTGGTGGGAGCGGCCGCGGATCATGGGGGTGTTCGTCGCGGGGCTGCTCGTGATCACCGCGGTCCTGGTGGCCCGTCACCCCGTTTTCGGGCTCTTCACCCCGGCCGCCTACATCTACTCCTTCACGGTCCTGCGCTGGCCGTGGCGGCTGCTGGGCGTGGCCGCCGCGGCGGTCGTGGCCGGTACGGCGCAGGCGTCCGGCATCCCCAAGACGGACGCGCTCGGCCTGACGATGTACGTGATCATCGTCGCCTTCAACATCGCCATGATGTGCGGCTGCGCCTGGGTCCTGCGGATCGCCGAGAAGGAGGAGGAGCGGCGCGAGCAGACCCTCGAAGAGCTGAGCCGGACGAACCGGCTGCTGGAGGCGTCGCTCGCCGAAAACGCCGGCCTGCACGCCCAGCTGCTCGCCCAGGCCCGGGAGGCGGGGGTCCTCGACGAGCGCCAGCGGATGGCCCGCGAGATCCACGACACCCTGGCGCAGGGACTCACCGGCATCATCGCGCAACTCCAGGCGGCCGAGCAGATGCACGAGGTCCCGGAGCCGTGGCGCCGGCCCTTCGACGCCGTCAAGAACCTGGCGAGGGAGAGCCTGGCCGAGGCGCGGCGCTCGGTCGACGCGCTCCGGCCCGAGCCGCTGCAGACCGCGCGCCTGAGCGACGCGCTCGCCGACGTCGCCGACCGGTGGTCGAAGTTGCACGGGCTCGCCGTTCAGGTCACGACGACCGGTACGGCGCGGCCGATGGCGCCGGAGGCCGAGTTCGCGCTGCTGCGCACGGCGCAGGAGGCGTTGGCCAACGTGGCCAAGCACGCCCACGCGACCAGGGCCGGGGTGACGCTGTCCTACCTGGAGCACGAGGTTGCGCTGGACGTGCGTGACGACGGCAGGGGCTTCGATCCCGCGGGTCTCGAGGCCGGCACGGCCGGAAACGGCGCGTCCACCGGCGGAGGGTTCGGCCTGACCATCATGCGACAGCGGGTCGAAGGGCTGTCCGGGAGTCTGCGGATCGAGTCCGAGCCCGGCGTCGGCACCGGGATCTCGGCCTGCGTCCCCACCCTGCCGGTCGGGAGCCACGCATGACCGATCCCACGGCCGAGCCTCCGATCCGGCTGCTGATCGCCGACGACCATCCCGTCGTCAGGGATGGACTGAGCAGCATGTTCGCCTCCGCGCCCGGATTCGAGGTGCTGGGCGAGGCCGCCGACGGCGCCGCAGCCGTGCGGCTCGCCAGGGAGCTGCAGCCCGACGTGATCCTGATGGACCTGCGCATGCCCGGCATGGACGGACTGACCGCGATCACCGAGCTGACCAGGCTCGGCGTCACCGCGCGCGTGCTGGTTCTGACGACCTACGACACCGACATCCACGTGCTTCCGGCGATCGAGGCGGGGGCGACCGGCTACCTGCTCAAGGACTCTCCCCGGGAGGACCTGCTGCGAGGTGCGCGGGCCGCGGCCAGGGGCGACAGCGTGCTCTCCCCTTCGGTGGCGGCACGGCTGATGAACCGGGTCAGGACGCCCGCCCCCCAACTGCTCAGCCAGCGGGAACTCGAGGTCCTCGAACTCGTCGCGGCCGGGAACACCAACCGCGAGGCGGCCGCCCGGTTGTTCATCACCGAGGCCACGGTCAAGAGTCACCTTCTGAACATCTACGCCAAGCTCGGGGTGAAGGACCGCGCCGCCGCCGTCACCGAGGCGTTCAACCGACGGCTGCTCGTCCCGCGAACGCCTGAGGAAACCTGAGTGACAGGTGCTCGCGCTGAGCCCGGGGGTCGCCTGACCGGCCGGAACGTGCAGGTCGAGGTGTTCGTGGCGTATGAGACATTTGTTGCCAAATGCCCGCAATGAGACGGTAGTGACAACCGGCATCGATCGCGGCTTGAATGTCCTCGAACCAACGAGCAGGGGACCGGTGACGTGGATCCGCAGAGCAGCATGGCCGCCGGGCAGGTCGTCTCGCCGACCCTGGTCGGCCGGAACGACGAGCTCGCGACGTTGCTGTCCGCGGTAACCAGGTCCCCTGCCGTGGTGGTCATCGAGGGGGAGGCCGGAATCGGCAAGACCCGTCTGGTCACCGACATGGCCGCCCGCCCCGAACTCGCCGGGCATCGCATCCTCGTCGGCGGCTGCGGGCGCATCCGCGAACCGTTCCCGCTCGGGCCGATCCTCGACGCCCTGCGCGGGATGGCCGCGTACCTGGTGCCCGAGGACCTGTCGCCCCTGACGGGGGTGCTGCGCCCGCTGATGCCCGAGCTGGCGCCCCTGCTGCCGGCGGCGCCCGAGCCGCTGGACGACAGGGCCGGCGAGCGGCACCGGGTCTTCCGCGCGCTCGCCGAGGTCCTCGGTTCGCTGGGCCGCGCGGTGCTGGTGGCCGAGGACATGCACTGGGCCGACGAGCAGACCGTGGACTTCGTCGGATACCTGCTCGCCGATCCACCGCCCGAGCTGTCCGTCGTGATCACTTTCAGGGGCGAGGAGGTCGGCCTCGACGTCCGGACGCTCACGACGCGGCTCCCCGGATCGATCACCCGCGCCCACATCATCCTCAAGCCGCTCGACGTCGAGCAGACCAGTGTCATGATGGCCGCCATCCTGGCCGCCGATCGGGTCTCCGAGGAGTTCGCCGAGTACCTGTGCGAGCGGACCTCCGGCCTGCCCCTGGCGATCCAGGAACTGCTCGCGTTGCTGCGCGACCGCGGCACGCTGATCAGGCGGGGCAGCGGCTGGGCCCGCAAGACCATCGACGAGCTGAACGTGCCCGCAGGCGTGCGCGACCTGGTCCTGGAGCGGGTGAGCCGCCTGTCGCCCGGCGCGCGGGCGGTGGTCGAGGCCGCGGCTGTGATCCAGGTGGCCGTGCCCGTCTCCGTGCTGGTCGCGGCGTGCAGGGTGGGGCGGGAGGAGGCGCTGGAGGGGCTGGTCGAGGTCCTGCAGTCGGGGCTGATCGCCGAGCGGTCGGAGTCGGTGGGCTTCCGGCACATACTGGCGGCGCAGGCGGTGTACGAGAGCATCCCGCTGCCCCGGCGGCAGTCGCTGCACGGCCGGGCCGCCACGGCGGTCGAGGCGCTGCGACCGGTGCCGCTCGGCCAGGTCGCCCACCACCTCCGGCACGCCGGCCTGCTCGACGCCTGGGTGGACGCCGCGGAGAAGGCCGCCGATCAGGCCTCCGAGCTGGGCGACGACACCGAGGCCGCGCACCTGCTCGGAGAGGTGCTGGGGCACGCGAACCTCGACGACGAGCGGCGTTCCCTGCTCGCGGTGAAGCTGGGCTGGGCGGCCACCCAGCTCATGCACGCCCCGAACGTGATCGACCTGCTGGCGAACGTCCTGGCGCAGGATCCGCCGAGGGAGGTGCGCGGGCAGTTGAGATTCCTGCTCGGCCTGCTCTACGAGCGGCAGGGCGTCGAGCCGGTACGCCAACGGCGGATGATGGCCGAGGCGGTCGAGGACCTGACCGGCCATCGCCCCGACCTGGCGGCCTGGGCGATGGCCGGGCTCGGGGTCCCGGCGGTTCCGGGCATCCCGCTGGCCGAACACGTGACCTGGCTGGACCGGGCGCTGGAGAACGTCTCCGCCATCGAGGACCCGGTGCACACCGTCTTCGTGCTCGGCAAGGTCGCCATGGTGCTGACCTCGATCGGCGACCCGCGCTGGGCCGGGCTCACCGACCGGATCCTGGAGATGACCGGCCGGTCCCCGAAACGCCGCCGGGAGGTGAACGCGTACTACTCGATCGGCCAGGAGGCGTGCTTCGCCGGACGGCACGAGATCGCCGAACGCCTGCTCACCGCCGCGCTGGGGGCCGCCGACGGCTGCGACAGCACGCGCGAGACGGAGTTCGTCTGCCGCACCGGCCTCGCGCTGGTCGCCTTCTGCCGCGGGTCCTGGGACGGGCTGGACAAGGAGGCCGCCTTCCTGGTGGAGCGGCTGCACGACCGTCCGCAGGACAGCATGGTCGTGGAGGCGGTCGCCGCCTGCCTGGCCCTGGCGCGCGGCGACGCCGGCACCGCCCGCGGGGCGCTCGGCGACGTGACCCGCCGGGCGACCTCCATCGGCGCTCTCGACCTGTTGCCGCTCCCGGCCGGCGCGGGCATCCGGCTGGCCACGGCGCAGGGCGAGCCCGAGGCGGCGATCGAGGCCACGGCCGAGGCGTTCGCCGTCTGGGAGGCGAAGGAGCTGTGGCCGCTGGCCGTACGAGCGCTGCCCGCCCTGGTCGAGGCCCTGGTCGCGGCGGGAAGGCAGGCCGAGGCCGGGGAACTGGTCGAGAGGTACGAGCTGGCGCTGCGCGGGCTGGACGCGCCGCTCGCTCCCGCCGCGCTGTGCCACGCCCGGGGCTTCCTCGCCGAAGGTACGGCCGCCGCCGATCACTTCCTGTCCGCCGCGGACTCTTACGGCCGGCTGCGGTGCCGCTACGAGGCGGCACAGGCAGGGGAGGAGGCCGCCAAGCGACTGTTCGAGCTCGGCGACATCCGAGCGCGGCAGACGCTCGAGGTCGCGATGGCGGCCTACGAGGACATGGGCGCGCGCTGGGACCTCGATCGTGCCGCCCGCGTCGCCCGGCAGCAGGGGCTGTCCTCGCCCGCCAGGCATCGTGGCGGCACCCGCGGCTACGGGCCCTCCCTGTCCCCGAGGGAGCTCGAAGTGGCCAGGCTCGCCGCGACGGGGATGACGAACAAGGAGATCGCCCGCGAGCTCTTCCTGTCGGCCAAGACGGTCGACAAGCACCTGGGGGCGGCGCTGCGCAAGCTCGGGCTGCACTCGCGCGCGGCACTCGCCAACCACCTGCGTGACGAGGTCGGCTCGATCTAGCGGTGTGTCGCTTGAATAGCGATCTGTTGTAGGTGGGTGGGATGGTTGTCGTGGGCTGCGGACGGTGTTTCGAACGCCGAGATCGCTCGTCGGTGCGCGTCCACGCCGAAGTGTCTCCCAGCGGACAAGCCACCCTCCACCGGATCACCGAATCCGCGACACCACCAGGGCGTTCGCGGGCGGCCGTCGCTCGGGCGGAGGACGAAGATGCGTCGTACATATAATGTGTCATATGCACATTGCGTGTATGATGCATGTTCGCTTGGCCGGTGCGTGGGCCTGGCGCGCGGGAGGAGAGGTCGGTCATGGACAGGTCCGCACGCTCGATCGAGTACGAGACCATGCTGCTCGGGCGGCACCGTCAGCTGACCGCGCCCCGGCTCCGGCGTGACGGCGACCAGCTGGACCGCAGTGCCTACATCCTGCTCAGCCGCCTGGAGATGGACGGCCCGATGTCGATCGGGCAGCTCAGCGACGCGTTCCGGCTGGACCCCTCGACTCTCAACCGGCAGACCTCCGCCATGATGCGCGCCGGGTTGCTGGAGCGCATACCGGACCCCGAGGGCGGCATCGCCCGCAAGTTCCGCGTCACCGCGGAAGGCGGGCATCGCCTCCGGAGCCAGCGCGAGCGGAACGTCCGCGGCCTGGAGAAGGTGCTCTCGGGCTGGACGCCGGAGGACGCCGCCACCTTCGCCGCCTTCCTCAAGCGGTTCAACTCCGACATCGAGCGGCTCGAAGGGCGTTCCTGGCCCCGTCCGTGAGCTGAATCCGGGTCACCGTGGCCCAGGTGCGAGCATCGATGTGCATCATGCACAAGTTGTGCATGAAACACATCGTGTGTAGAGTGCATCCGGATAAATGGTAAATAGGGGGATATATGGTGCACTCTGCGCCCAGTGAACGCTCTGGCAGCGGGATCGTCAGCGTGCTCGCGGTGGCCGGCATCGTCGGCTCGCTCATGCAGACCCTGGTGGTGCCGCTCGTCGGCGAGCTGCCACGGCTGCTCGACGCCACCGCGGCCGACACCTCCTGGGTGATCACCGTCACGCTGCTGGTGGGTGCGGTCGCCACCCCGGTGGTCGGCAAGCTCGGCGACCTGTACGGCAAGCGGCGCATGATGCTCGCCTGCTCGGTGCCGCTCATCTTGGGCTCGGTGGTGTGCGCGCTGGGCGGCTCGCTGATCCCGATGATCGCCGGGCGCGGCCTGCAGGGGCTGGGCGTGGGCATGATCCCCCTCGGCGTGAGCGCGCTGCGCGACCTGTTGCCACCCCAGCGGGTCGGCCCGGCGATCGCGCTGATGAGCTCGTCGATGGGGATCGGCGGCGCGCTCGGGCTGCCCATCTCGGCGGCGGTCGCGGAGTACGCCGACTGGCGGATGCTGTTCTGGGGCGCGGCCGGGCTCAGCCTGGTCGTCGCGGTGTTGATCTGGTTCCTGGTGCCGGCCACGCCCGCGCGTGCCGAAGGCCGCCTGGACGTCGTCGGGGCGATCGGTCTGGGCGCCGCCCTGGTCTGCCTGCTGCTGGGCGTGTCCAAGGGCGCGGACTGGGGCTGGGGGAGCGGCACCACGCTCGGGCTGCTCGGCGCCGCCGTCGTGGTCCTGGTGCTGTGGGCCCTCTGGGAGCTGCGCGTCCGGGATCCGCTGGTGGACCTGCGGGTCACCGTCCGGCCTCAGGTGCTCTTCACCAACCTCGCCTCGGTCCTGATCGGCTTCGCCATGTACGCCCAGTCGCTGGTCGTCATGCAGATCCTGCAGCTGCCCGCGGCGACCGGTTACGGCCTGGGCCAGTCGATGCTGGCCGCCGGGCTCTGGCTGGCTCCGTCCGGGTTGATGATGATGGCCGTCTCCTCGCTCGGCGCTCGCCTGTCGGCCGCCCGCGGCCCCAAGACCAGCCTGTTCCTCGGCGGCCTGATCATCGCGCTCGGATACGGCGCGGCCTTCGGCCTGATGGGCTGGACCTGGGGTCTGATGATCGCCAGTTGCGTCGGCAACATCGGCGTCGGTCTCGCCTACGGTGCGATGCCCGCGTTGATCATGGGCGCGGTCCCCAGGACCGAGACCGCCTCCGCCAACAGCTTCAACACGCTGATGCGCTCCATCGGCACCTCCGTGTCCGCCGCCGTGGTCGGCGTCGTGCTGGCGCAGATGACCGTCACGATGGGCGGCCACCCCCTGCCCTCCGAGGCCGGCTTCCGCACCGTCCTGCTGATCGGCTGCGGCGTCGCCCTGGTGGCCGCGTTGGTGACCCTGACGATCCCCAGGCAGCAGGGCGACGCCGAGCCCGCGCACCACGTCCCCGCCGAAGCGGCCCGGCCGGCCGCCCCGGTGTCCCGGGCCGCGCGGATCGGGCACGAGGAGCTGGGCCCCTGGGAGGACGCGTTCCGCTCGTACGACGGTCCCGGCCCGGTGGGCGCTGCCCGTTCCCAGGCCCCGACGGCCCCCTTCCTCCAGCAGAACGAGAGCGGCAGGCTGTCCGCCGACGAGCGGGCCGAGCTGTTGTGGCTGCGCAGGGAGACGGAGGATCTGCGCAGGGCGAACGGTGACCTGCGCCGGCAGAACGGGGAACTGCGCCAGGAGCTCGACCTGCTCCTGCAGGGCGCGTCCGCCTGGATCAAGAACCTGACGGATCGATGAGCCCCGCGCCGACGCCGCCCGAACCGGGGAGTCCGGTTCGGGCGGCGTCGGCGACCGCGTCCCGGCCGTCGCCTCCCTCGCCCTGACCGGGCTCGGGCCGGACGTGCGTGGGCCGCTCGGTCAACGGGCCTCGACCTCGATGATGCGGGTGTAGTCGTTGGCGCCGTTCGAGGCCAGGGCGACGATGCGGACCGCGTCCGCGCTGACGGGCGCGAAGTCCGACCGGGCGTTGCCCGCGGTGTTGCCGCGCACCTGCGCGACCGTCTGCCACTGGCCGCCCACTTGGGCCTGGACGTCCCAGTCGCGCAGCCCGTGCATCGCGGCGGGATAGCGTTCGGTGTCGATCGTGTACAGGTCCACCCGCGAGATCTGCTTGGCCCCGCCCAGCGCGATGGCCACGGTGTCCGGCCAGGTCCTGCTGGTGGCGTCGTTCCAGCCGTTGCCGCCGGCCCAGCCGTTGGACGAGCGGTCGCCGTCGGCGATGCTGCAGGGCGGGTAGTTGGCGTTGAGGTGCTGGGAGGAGGCGGTGACGGGGCGCCGGAGCGCGAGGTTGCCGCCGTTGTCGAGCTGGTCCACGTCGACCACCTCGACCGGCACGGACAACGTCTTGGCCGAGGTCCGCAGGCGCAGGGAGTACACGCCCTTCTCGGTGTCCGGTGGCACCGCGACCAGCAGTTTCGCGCGGACCTCGTAGCCGGGCGGCAGGTAGCTGGACAACATCGAGCGGGAGGCGCTGAGCGGCTGGTCGAGCTCCACCGACATGGTGGCGTACTGGGCCTTCTTGGCGTCGCTCCGCATGCCGATCTGGATCTTGGCGGGGCACGCGGGGTCCACGGCGAGTGGTGCGATGAGCCGCTCGGCGCCCGCTGTCGGGGTGAGGGTGCCGGTGCCCTTGGAGGTGCCCGGCTTGACCTTGACCGACACCGATTGCGGGGGTTCGGGCGTCGGGCTCCAGGCGGCGGCGGTGAGTGTGGCGGTGGCGACGACGGCCAGCGCGGCGGTGAGGTGACGCATGATCGTTCCTTCCTAGAGCGCGTGCAGTCCGGGGTCGCCGTCGAGGGTGACCATGCTCGCCCTGGTGGAGACCGGGGCGCCGGGCCGGTCCACGTAGGGGACGACCTTGAAGTCGGCTCGCCACTGGTTGCGGGTGACCTCGCACGAGACGTAGCCGCGCTGGTAGCTGGAGAACTTCAGGTGCGGGTTGGCCGGGTCGCTGCCGCCGGGCGGCAGGCCGGTGTTCGGGTTGCCGTTGCCGCCGCTGCTGATGGACGTGCCGACCAGCTCCACGCCCACGGTGCGCGAGGCGGGGTCGTCGAAGTTCGCCTTGAGCTCGCCCGCCAGGTTGTAGTGGATGTCGCCGGTGAGCACCACGGGGTTGCTCACCTGGCGCTCGATCATGCCGTTGATCAGGCGATCCTTGGCGCCCTTGTAGCCGTCCCAGAGGTCCATGCTGAGCCGCTGGGCGGGGCCGGGGTCGTAGTCGAGCTGGATCATGGCGATCTGCTGGGCCAGCACGTTCCACTTGGCGTGGGAGGCGCCCAGGCCGTCGAGCAGCCACTTCTCCTGCTCGGCGCCGAGCATCTGCCGGGCGGGGTCGAGGCGGTCGGCGCAGTTCACCTGCTGCCCGTCGCCGCAGACCTGGTCGTCGCGGTACTGCCGGGTGTCGAGCACGCTGAACTCGGCCAGGTCGCCGAAGGTGAACCTGCGGTAGATCCGCGCGTCCGGCCCCTGCACGGCGGGCACCCGGATGGGCATGTTCTCCCAGAAGGCGCGGAAGGCGTTGGCGCGGATCACCATGTAGTCCTGCTCGGTCACCTCGCCGCCGGGACCGTAGGGACCCGCCCAGTTGTCCAGCACCTCGTGGTCGTCCCAGGTGACGATCCACGGCGCCCGCTGGTGCGCGGCCTGCAGGTCGGGGTCGCTCTTGTAGAGGCCGTACTGGACGCGGTAGCGGTCGAGGGTGTCGCACTGCACCCGGAACTGCTCCGGCACGGGCGTCTGACGGTTTCCGCCCGTCGGAACGATGCCGTACTCGTAGATGTAGTCGCCGAGGTGGAAGACCACGTCGGGCTCCTCCTCGGCGAGGTGGCGGTAGGCGCTGTAGTAGCCGTCCTGCCACGACGCGCACGAGGCGAAGGCGAGCCGTAACGCCTCGGGGCTGCTGCCCGGGGCGGGGGCGGTCTTGGTGCGGCCGACCGGGCTGATCTCACCGCCGGTGCGGAAACGGTAGAAGTACTCGCGGCCCGCCTTCAGGCCCTTGGCGTCGATGTGGACGGAGTGGCCGTACTCGGGGGCGGCCCAGGCCGAGCCGTGCCGGGCGCGCCGGGTGAACGCCTCGTCCTCCGCGATCTCCCAGTCGACCTTGATCTTGTTGAACGGCAGCCCGCCGAGCGGCTCCAGCGGATCGACCGCCAGCCGCGTCCAGAGGATCACCCGGTCGGACAGCGGGTCGCCGGAGGCGACACCGAGCCGGAAGGGGTAGTCGCCCTTCACGCCGGCTTGGG
This sequence comes from Nonomuraea sp. LPB2021202275-12-8, assembly GCF_037044575.1. NCBI lineage: Bacteria > Bacillati > Actinomycetota > Actinomycetes > Streptosporangiales > Streptosporangiaceae > Nonomuraea > Nonomuraea sp. LPB2021202275-12-8. Next base: position 450,406 of record NZ_JBAHWD010000004.1, read on the forward strand.
CGGTCCAGGGGTCGGCCAGGTTGGTGGTGAAAGCGAGGGCGAGCGCGGAGCCGCCGAGCGCGAGGAAAGAACGCCGCGAGGGGGGATGCATGCTGCTTCCTCAGGTGGGGGGCGAAAGCCCTCACTTTGTAGCAAGCAGCCAGACTCTTAACAAGATCTAAGTTACAAATAACATCCGTCACTGTTAAATCTGGGCCACCTGGACGTGCGCGTGATGGTCGCGGAGCCGCTGGAGCAGATCGGCGGGAGCGTTCGCGTCGACCACGACGACGTCGAAGTCGTCAAGCGGCGCCACCCGGTGCAGCGCCACCCGGGCCAGCTTGGAGCCGTCCACCGCCAGGATGCGCCGGGCGGCCGCGCCCAGCATCGCCCGCTTCACCAGGACGATCTCCTGCTCCTGGTGGAAGGCGTACTTCTCGGAGATGGCCGAGGTGGAGACCACGACCACGTCCGTGCTCACCGCCTCGATCGCGTCCACACAGCCGAGGCCGAGAAAGGAATCATGCGTGGCGTGATATTCGCCGCCGAGTGCGATGAGCCTGATCTCGGGGTGGCCGGCCAGCAGCCTGATCGCCTCCAGGAAGTTCGTCACCACGGTCAGCGGCGTAAGCTCGCCGAGCTGGCGGGCCACGGCGAGCGCCGTCGTCGAGTCGTCGAGCATGACCGAGCTGCCCGGCTCGATCAGCTGCGTCACCACGCGCGCGATCGCGTCCTTCTCCGCCGTGTGGGCCTTGAGCCGGTAGGCGATGTTGCTCTCCCACACGTTGCTGGCCTGGGCCGTGGCGCCGCCGCGGACCTTGCGCACCATGCCCTGGCGCTCCAGCTCGTCGAGGTCGCGGTGGACGGTCATCACGCTCACGCCGAAGCTCTCGGCGAGCTCGGTCACAGAGGCGGAGCCCTGGCGGACGATCTGCTCGGCCATGTCGTGCCAGCGTGCCGATCTGCCAGAGGTGTGCGGCCGCGAAGTCACCTGAGTCTCCACCCTGCTCGGACGGCTGCGGATCGTACTCTTGACACCCATCTTGGGCGGCTCGTACTCTCCCCACATCCATCAGTTTTAACAAATTCGACTGTTAAGTTAACAAACTCTTTGCATGGAGGTGGGGCCGTGGGTTCCCTCCGAGCGTACGGCCTACGCAGCGATCACCGCACGACTCCGCTAGGTGTGGACGGGGCGCCGTTGCTGTCCTGGCGCCTGGCCGGTGAAGATCCGGTGGGGTGCGTCGTCGAGGTTGACGGCCTGTGGTCGAGCGGCCGTCTGGAAGATCCCGCCGCGATCCAGGTCAGATACGCGGGCCCGCCGCTGCGCGCCCGCACCAGGTACGAGTGGGCGGTCACGCTCTGGGCGGCGGACGGGACGTCGAGCACCACCCGCTCCTGGTTCGAGAGCGGCGCCGACCGGTGGACGGCAGGCTGGATCGCCGCCGACCCCGACGCGGTCGAGTACGTCGACCCGCCCACCGAAGGCGACCTGGCGCTGCGCGACCACGGACTGCTGCCCTGCCCCCAGCTCCGCCGAGCCTTCCAGGCCCGCCCGGCGGTGGCCGCGGCCCGGCTGTACATCAGCGCGAAGGGGCTCTACGAGGCCCGGCTCAACGGGCACCGCGCGGGCGACGCCCAGCTGGCGCCCGGCTGGACCGACTACAGCCGGCGCATCCCGTATCAGACGTACGACGTGACGGATCTCCTCGCCGACGGGGAGAACGTCCTGGCCGTCACGCTCGCGGACGGCTGGTGGAGCGGATTCGTCGGATTCGACCCCCGTCGGCCCGGCTCCCACTACGGCCGTTTCCCCGAGCTCATCGCCGAGCTGCACCTCGACTACGTGGACGGATCGACGCAGGTCGTGGTCACCGACGGCGCCTGGCGCACCGAGCGCGGCCACGTGCGCTACGCCGACCTGCTCAAGGGCGAGTGCCACGACGAACGGGCGGCCACCCCGGGCTGGGAGCTGCCGGGCTTCGACGACTCCTCCTGGCAGCCGGCCGTCGTGACCGGGCACGACCACGCCCCGCTGGTCCCCTCCCCGGACGAGCCGGTCAGGGCGGTACGCGAACTGGCCCCCCTCTCCGTGACCCGCACCGGTCCCCTCACCCACCTGGTGGACTTCGGCCAGAACCTGGCGGGGCGGGTGCGGGTAGCCGTGCCGGAGTCGGCGCCGGGCACGCGCGTGACCATCAGGCACGCGGAGACGCTCGACGCGGAGGGCGGGCTCGACGTCGCCAACCTGCGCACGGCCGACGCCACCGACGTGCTCATCAGCGCCGGGCAGGCCGTCGTGTTCGAACCGGCCTTCACCTACCACGGGTTCCGCTACGCGGAGATGACCGGGATCGAGGATCTCGGCGAGGTCCAGGCCGTGGTCCTGCACAGCGACACGCCCCAGGCGGGCACGTTCGAATGCTCGGACCCGGAGATCAACCAGCTCCAGCGCAACATCGAATGGGGGCAGCGGGGCAACTTCGTCAGCGTCCCGACCGACTGCCCGCAGCGTGACGAGCGCCTCGGCTGGCTGGCGGACGCCCAGGTGTTCCTGCCGACGGCGTGCTTCAACGCCGACGTGGCCGCGTTCTTCGCCAAGTGGCTGCGCGACGTGCGCGACGCGCAGCGCCCGGAGGGCGGCTTCCCCAACGTCGCACCCAGGATCAGCGGCGTGGCCGACGAGGGCGCGCCCGGCTGGGCGGACGCCGGCGTGCTGATCCCCTGGCACCTCTACCGCGTCTACGGCGACGAACGCTTCCTCGACGTCGACTCGATGGCCGGATGGGTGGAGTTCGTGCGACGGCACAACCCGGACCTCATCTGGCGTGCCAAGACCGGCCCGCACTTCGCCGACTGGCTGGCGCCCGGCGCGGCGACCCCGCGCGACCTGCTCGCCACGGCCTTCTTCCACCGCAGCGCCGACCTGACCGCCCGGGCCGCCCTCGTGACCGGCCGCACCGCCGACGCGGAGCGCCTTCGCGCGCTCGCCGACGACATCCGCACGGCATTCATTAAAACGTTCGCATTGGCGCCGGGCAGGCTCGCGGGAGACACCCAGACCGGCTACCTGCTCGCTCTCGCCTTCGGCCTGCTGCCCGGCGAGTGGGAGGAGCCCGCCGCCCGGCGCCTCGCCGAACTGGTCGAGGAGCACGGTCCGCAGACCGGGTTCCTCGGCGTGAACCTGCTCTGTCCCGTCCTGTCCGCGCACGGCCGGGCCGATCTGGCGCACGCGCTGCTCCGCCGTACCGACCCGCCGTCCTGGCTCTACCAGGTCCGGCACGGCGCCACCACGATCTGGGAGCGCTGGGACGGAGCGGGCGCGCCGTCCATGAACTCCTTCAACCACTACGCCTTCGGCTCCATCGGCGAGTGGCTCTACGGCGGCGTGGCCGGCATCGCGCAGGCACCTGACTCGGTGGCCTTCCGCGAGCTGGTGATCCGCCCGCAGCCGGGCGACCTCGTCTGGGCGCGGGCCACCTACGAGTCGGCACGCGGCAGGGTCGCCGTGTCGTGGCAGCGAGCCGAAGGCGACTTCCGGCTCTCCGTCACCGTTCCACCCGGCGCCACCGCCACCATCCACCTCCCCGACGGGCAGACCCACCGCGTTCTCTCGGGGGACCACACCTTCCGCACGACCGAGGAGACCTAGCATGACCGACCTGCTGCACAACGCCAGAGTGAGCCGTGGCCAGTTCCTGCGCCTGATGGGCGGCCTGGCCGTGGCTGCCGCCGCCACCGCCTGCTCGACCCGGCCCGAGACCACGGCCACCACCGGGGGCGGCGCGGCCACGACCGACCTGAAGTTCATCGGCGTGGCCGACCAGAAGACGCCGATGGACGAGATGGTGGCCGCGTACCAGAAGGTCAAGCCGACGGTACGGCTCACGACCTCCTTCGCCCCCACCGACCAGGTGCAGACCTCCATCCGCACCCAGCTGGGCGCCGGCAACGCCCCCGACCTGCACGTCGTGTACCCGGGCAGCGGCAGCGCGATGTCGATGTCCCAGATCGCCGAGGCCGGGCTGCTGGCCGACCTCTCGGCGCAGCCGTGGACCCAGACCATCCCCACGGGCTTCAAGCCGGCCTTCCAGGTCGACGGCAAGACGTACCTGTATTCGGCCGGCTCGTCGGTCATCGGCGCGGTCTACAACAAGAAGGCCTTCGAGAAGGCGGGCATCGAGGCGCCGCCGACCACGTGGAGCGAGTTCCTCGCCGTCTGCGACAAGCTCAAGAAGGCCGGCGTGGTGCCGATCGCGCTGGGCGCCCAGACGCCGTGGGTCACCCAGCTCATCACGTACGCGCTCGTGCCCTCCACCGTGTACGCCAAGGACCCCACCTTCGACGACAAGCAGCTCGCCGGCCAGACGAGCTTCGCCGACTCCGGCTGGCGCCAGGCCATGGAGATGTACCTGGAGCTGCAGAAGCGCGGCTTCTTCAACGACAAGCCCAACGGCACCACCTTCGAGCAGCAGACGTCGATGGTGGCCACCGGGAAGGCCGCCATGGCCATCCAGGTGTCGGCCGTGCTGCCGGACTTCCGCAAGGCGGCCTCCTCGCCGGACGACCTGTCGATGTTCCCCGTGCCCGGCGCCGACGACGCCGCCTCCGTGTGGATCCCGGCCGGCGTCGTGGTCGGCCTCGGCGCCGCAGCCAGGGGCAAGAACGTCGAGGAGGCCAAGGCGTTCATCGACTTCCTCGCCAAGCAGGAGAACATCAACGCCTGGGCCAAGGCCATCGCCGCCATCCCGCTCACCCAGGACGCCGCCTCCACCGTCGACTCCGCCGTCCAGTCGTTCCTGCCGTTCACCAAGGACCGGGCGGTGCCGTTCATGGACCAGCGCTGGCCCAACGCCGAGGTCCAGCCGGTGCACTTCGCGGTGATCCAGGAACTGCTCGCGGGCGACTCCACGATCGACGACGCGCTGAAGAAGATGGACGAGGCCTACAAGAAGTGACCCCCCTGACTGCTATCCGGACCCGGGCCCGGGCGGCGGGGCGGCGTGTCGGCGCGGACACCCCGCCCTGGCTGTTCGCCGTCCCCGCCCTCGTGGTGTACGCGCTGGTGGTGCTCTACCCCGCCGTCAGCGGCATGATCTACGCCTTCACCGACTGGAGCGGGATCGGCGAGGACAAGTCCTTCACCGGCCTGACCAACTTCGGCACCCTGCTGGGCGACGAGCAGGCCATGGGCTCGATCGGCAACACGTTGCTGCTCACCGTGGCCATCGTGGTCGTGCAGAACGGCGTCGGGCTGCTGCTGGCGCTCGGGGTGCACGTGAAGCTGAAGAGCAGGGCGCTGCTGCGCGTGATCTTCTTCGCGCCCGTCGTGGTCAGCCCCGTCATGGTGGCGTTCCTGTGGAAGTACCTCTACAACCCCGACCCGGCCTCCGGCCTGAACGGCCTGCTCGGCCTGGAGGTGGACTGGCTGGGAGACCCGTCGGTGGCGCTGTGGTCGATCGCCGGCATGGTCGTGTGGCAGCACGCCGGATACTCCATGGTCATCTTCCTGGCCGGCCTGGAAGGGGTGCCCAAGGAGCTGCACGAGGCCGCCATGATCGACGGGGCGGGCACCTGGCAGCGCTTCCGCTACGTCACCTGGCCACTGCTCGCCCCGGCCGTGACGATCAACCTGATGCTGTCCACGATCGGCGGGCTCAAGCTCTTCGACCAGGTCTTCGCCGCCACGAACGGCGGCCCCGGCTACGCCACGGAGACGTTGTCCACGGTGCTCTACAAGCAGGCGTTCGTGTTCGGCAAGTACGGCTACAGCACCGCGATCGCCCTGGTGCTGGCCCTGTTCGTGGCCGCCGTCTCCCTCGTCCAGGTCTACTACCTGCGCAGCCGTGAGGTGACCGCGTGAAAAGGACCTACCTGCTGGAAATCGTCATGATCGCGGTGGCGGTGGCCTTCATGTTCCCCGTCTACACCCTGATCTCGTTGTCGCTGAAGGACCCCGCGCAGATCTCCCAGTCCCCCCTGGCCCTGCCGAGCCCGCCCACCTTCGACAACTTCGCCAGCGCCTGGTCGGCGGCGGCGCTCGGCCCGTCCCTGATGAACAGCACGGTGATCACCGTGGTCAGCCTGGTCGCGCTCATCGCCCTCGGCTCGTTCGCCTCCTACTTCCTGGCCCGCGTGAAGAGCGGCCTCGGCTACGGCCTGTACATCCTGTTCCTGCTGGGCATCGTGCTGCCGTTCCAGCTCGGCATGATCCCCCTCTACCAGCTGGTGACCGACCTCGGGCTGATCGGCACGCACGCCGGGATGATCCTCTTCTACACCGGCATCCAGCTCCCGTTCACCGTCTTCCTCTACACCGGGTTCATCCGGGCGCTGCCCCGCGAGTACGCCAGCGCCGCCCAGATCGACGGCGCCTCCCACCTGGTGGCGTTCACCCGCGTCGTCTTCCCGCTGTTGCGGCCCATCACCGGCACGGTGCTGATCCTCAACGCCGTCTTCATCTGGAACGACTTCTTCACCCCGCTGATCTACCTCGGCGGCTCCGGCTTCGAGACGGTCCCGGTCAGCGTCTTCGCCTACGTCGGCCAGTACGTCTCCCAGCACGGCCTCGTCTTCGCGGGCCTGGTGCTCGGCGCGCTGCCGATCGTGCTGGTCTTCCTGGTGCTGCAGCGTTACGTCATCAAGGGCTTCTCGAGCGGTCTCAAAGGATGAACGTCTTCGACCTGCTCCGTGAGCCGCCCCCGGAGTTCTCCCCGGCGGCCATCTGGTGGTGGAGCGGTGAGCCGCTGCGCAGGGACCGGCTGCGCTGGCAGATGGAGCGCCTGGTCGCAGGGGGAGTGCGCAACCTCGTCATCCTGAACCTCGCGCCCTCGGGGCCCACGTTCGGCGCCGACGCCGACGACCCGCCGTTCCTGTCGGATGCGTGGTGGGAGCTGCTCGACGGGGTGTGCGCCGACGCGTTCGAGCTGGGCGCGTACCTGTGGTTCTACGACCAGTTCGGCTTCTCCGGCGCGGACCTGCAGGCGCGCCTCGTGGTGGAGCGCCCGGAGTTCGCCGGCCAGTGGCTGGCCGCCGACGGCTCCGTCTCGCCACGCGGTTTCGACTATCTGTCGCCCGAGGCGTGCGCGGTGCTGCTCGACCGGGTCCACGGAGAGTTCGAGCGGCGGGTGGGGCACTGGTTCGGCCGGGTCATCGTCGGGTCGTTCCAGGACGAGCTGCCGACCTTGCCCACCTGGTCGGCCCGCTTCGCCGAGGAGCACCTGGCCCGCCGCGGCAAGGCGTTCAGGATCGAGGACCCCGACTGGCAGGCGTACCAGCGCACCCGCGCCGAGCTGGCCGAAGAGGCGTTCTTCCGCCCCCTCGCGCGCTGGCACGAGCGCCACGGCCTGCTGAACGGCTGCGACCAGCAGGACCCCGCCCGCGCGGGGCACCCGGTGGAGGGCGTGCAGCTGTACGCCGACTACGCGGGCACGCACCGCTGGTTCAGCGCGCCCGGCTCCGACCACCACGGCGACGCCCGCCTGCACGCCTCCCTCGCCCACCTGTACGGCCGGCCGCGCACGTGGATCGAGGCGTTCCACTCCAGCGGCTGGGGCGGCACCCTGGAGGAGACCTTCGACTGGCTACTGCCCTGGCTGCGGGCCGGCGCCAATCTCTACAACCCGCACGCGGTGTACTACACCACCAAACGCGGCTGGTGGGAGTGGGCGCCGCCGTCCACCGACTGGCGCCAGCCGTACTGGCGGCACCACCGCGTCTTCGCCGACGCCGTCACCCGGCTGTGCGCCGTCCTGTCCCAGGGCCGCCACGCCTGCGACGTCGCGGTCCTGCTGCCCACCGCCACCGCCCAGGCGGGCACCGGGCTGGAGGACGTGGACGCGGACGCCGCGCGGGCCCAGGAGGTCTATCGCGAGATCGTGGGCGACATGGCCTGGTTCGCCACCAGGCCCGGCGAGCTCGACCGGCTCTGCCTCGACGCCGACGTCGTCGACGACGACTCGATCCGCCGGTCGGTCGTCGCGGACGGGCGGCTGTCGGTGTCCAGCGAGGCCTATCGCGCCGTCATCCTGCCCGCCGTCACGGTCGTCGACGAGGACGTGGCCGCCAGGCTCGACGAGTTCGCCGCCGCCGGCGGGCTGCTCGTCGCCGTCGGCGCGCTCCCGGACTCGCCGTCGCTGCGGGCCCGTTTCGAGGCGGGCGACGCCCGCTACGCGGCGACCGCCGCCGGTCTGGGCGAGGCACTGGCCGGGCTGCCCCGGCGGGTCGAGGCGCCGGTGCCCGCGCTGGTGCGCGAGGTCGGGGAGAGCACGCTGGTGTTCCTGACCGCCGCCTTCCCCATGGCCAGCAGGATCAGCGTGGGGCGGCCCGACGAGCGCGGCGTGGACCTCGGCTGGCTCGACGCCGCCGTCGACTTCGACCCCGCCAGGTACGCCCGCGACATGCGGATCACCGTCAGGGGCGTCTCGGGCACGCCGATGCTGGCCCGCCTCTTCGACGGGGGCGAGCCACGACCGCTGCCGCACACGCGCGACGGGGACACCGTGGAGGTGGTGGTGCCGTTCGACGACGGGCCGGCCGCGCTGCTGGTGTTCGACGGCACGGTGGCCGAGCCCGCGCCGGCGCTGCCCGCATACCCGGTCGAGGCCGACCTCGGGGACGAATGGGACGTCGAGCTCGTCCCCACCCTGGACGACACCTGGCACGACTTCGGGGGCGGCGCGAGCGTCGAACGCTGGACCATGCGCACCTCGGACGGCGAGCCGGTGAGCGTCACCTTCGGACCGCGAGGGGAACAGCGGGTCGCCGACGGCCCGTGGACCCCCTCGGTGTGGTCCGCCTCCCGGGGAGTGCGCAAGGACCCCGTCCACCGGGACACGCTCGGCCCCAAGGGGCACGTGCCGACGGAGTTCCTGGCGTTCGGCCGGGTCCCGGCGGGCGCCGAGGCCCGCTTCCGCACCCTGCTCACCGTGCCGCCCGGCCCGCCCGCCTGGCTCGCCGTGGGCGCCGGAGCGGCGAAGACCCTGTGGCTCGACGGCACGCGGCGGCCACTCGACGACACCGGCTACGCCGCCGTCACGCGGACGCCCGTCCCGCCCGGCGAGCACCTGCTGGAGCTGCTGCTGGTGCCGGACGAGGAGCTCGACCTGCGGGCCTACGCCTGCCTGGTGGCCGACCCCGCCGACGCCGCCCGCCCCGAGTGGATCGCCGGCACGCCGCTGGAGACCACCGTGCGCGTCACGGCCCAGCCGACCGAGGTGCTGCAGGTGGCCTCGACCGCGTCCTGCCGGGTGCTGGTCAACGGTGCGGAGGTGGGCAGGCAGGGCGGCTTCGACCCCTACGCCGAGGCGGACATCCCGCGGGTGCGGCGCTACGACGTGTCGCACCTGCTGCGCGCGGGCGACAACACGATCCGCATCGAGTCCGACGGCTGGGTCCTGGTGGACGGGCTCGCCGTCTCCGGCCCCGGCTGGTCGCCCCGGCCCACGGTGCGGCGCCGCCAGCACGGCGACCCCGCCGCGCTCTACCTGCGCCACCGCCCCCATCCGCTGCCGGAGGCGGACTGGCTCGACGGCCGGCCGACCGCGCTGCCCGCCACCTTCGCGGTGCCGGGCGCCGGCTCGCGCACCGAGGTCTTCCTCCTGGACCCGCCCCCCGGCGCGACCGGCATCGAGGTCGACGCCCCGGGTCACGTCGAGGTGCGCTGGCCTGGCCACGGCACCGCCGAACTGCACGCGGCCACGGCGCCGGGCGCGCAGGCGGGAGCCGCGTTCACCGGGCCGGTGCGATTCGCCTGCGGTCCGGGCCGGATGCGGCTGGGCGACTGGGAGGGACAGGGCCTGGCCGGGTACAGCGGTGGCGTCCGCTACCGCACCGCCGTCACGGCCGGAGCCGGACCGGGGCGGCTCGACCTCGGCCGCGTCAGGGGCACGGCCGAGGTGACGGTGAACGGCCGGCCATGCGGCGTCAGAGTGTGCTCGCCGTACATCTTCGACGTCCAGCTGGACGAGGGCGACAACATCGTCGAGATTCTCGTCCTCGGCACGCTGGGGCCGTACCTCGACGAGATCAGCCCCACCCACTTCGTCTTCCCCGGCCAGCGCACCACCGGCCTGTTCGGCCCGGTACGCCTGCGCACCGAGCGGCACCCTACGGGAGCGGACGCGCCTGGCCGCGCGGAAAGGCCAGGTGACTAGCGGGCGCCGTCAGGAGTCGGTGAAGAGGATGCCGCGCAGGGTCCGCGTCAGGTGGCGGACGAGCTCTTCGGGCGTCATCTCGGCCAGCGCGCCGGTTCTGACGACATAGCGGCTGAAGGTGACCCCGATCAGGTGTGCGCCGAGGAGGTCGATGCGTTCGTCGGCGTCCGGGCTGGTGATGATCGCGCGGTAGGACTCGGTGCTGCGCTCGCGCATCGCCACGTAGAGCTCGGTCGCCGCCTGCTCGTCGGAGGCGGCGCTGCGGATGAGCGCGATGAAGGGGTCGTTGCCGTCGGCATGCTCCATGCGGTCGACGAAGGCCTGGGCGATGCGTTCGGGCAGGGTCTCGGGGGTGCCCGGCGCCAGGTTCGCCCAGTCGCTCGCGCCGGGCATCGCGGCCACGAACAGCTTCTCTTTCGACGAGAAGTGCCGCATGACCAGGCCGTGGGTGACGCCGGCCCGCTGTGCGATCTCCCGGATGGTCGCGCGGGCGTAGCCCCGCTCGGCGAACGCGCCGCGTGCGGCTTCGAGGATGGCGGCCCTGCTGGCCTCCGGATCGCGCCGGTGCTTCCTGGCTTCTGTGCCCACCGGCTGAGTGTACATCTGGTCATTACTGGCGCCACGGCCTTGATGACCGCTTGGTCATCAGCGTCCGGAGCGCGTCGCACCAACGCTGCCGCGGTTGATTTGTCGGGGAGAGCGGTGATCTGTACGCCATGATGGGGCGATGCCGGTTGAAGTCTCCGAGCGCGAGGCCGAGGTGCTCGCCGCCGTCGGCGCTCACCTGTCGAACGCGCAGATCGCCAGCAGGCTGCACATCTCGGTACGCACGGTCGAGAGCCACGTCTCGTCGCTGTTGCGCAAGTACGCCGTGGCGGACCGCCGGGCGCTGGCCGCACTCGCCTCGCTGCCCGCCGCCGAGCTCTCCACCGACGGGCTGACCGGCCTGCCCGCCGCGCGCACCTCGTTCGTCGGGCGGGCCACCGAACGGGAGGCCGTGCTGGAGGCGTTCGGCGGCTCCCGGCTGGTGACCCTGCTGGGGCCGGGCGGCGTCGGCAAGACCAGGCTGGCCGTGGTGGCGGCGCCGGCCCTGCCGTACGGCGGGGCGTTCGTGGACCTGGCACCGGTGCGCGCCGAGTTCGTGGCGCAGGCCGTTGCCGCCGCGCTCGGCGTGGTGGAGGGCCCGCAGCAGCCGCTCAAGGAAGCGCTGGCCGAGCGGCTCGGCCAGGGGCGGTCCCTGCTGGTGCTGGACAACTGCGAGCACCTGCTCGACGAGGCGGCCGGGCTCGCGGACTGGATCCTGTCCATCTGCCCGGGCAGCCGCATCCTGGCCACCAGCCGCGCGCGGCTCGGCCTGCCCGGCGAACGGATCGTGCACGTCGAGCCGCTCCCGCTGGCCGGCGACGCGACCGTGCTGTTCATCGACCGGGCGGCCGCGGCCGATCCCGGGTTCGCCGCCGATCGGGCCGTGGTCAGGGAGATCTGCGCCCGGCTGGACGGCATGCCGCTGGCCATCGAGCTGGCCGCCGCCCGCAGCGCCGCACTGGGATCGGACGGGCTGCTGCGGGCACTGGAGGACCGGCTCCGCCTGCTGACGGGCGGGCGCGGTGCGGCCGAGCGGCATCGCTCGCTGCGAGCCGTGGTCGGCTGGAGCCACGACCTGCTCGACGAGGAGGAACGGGCACTGCTGCGCCGGCTGGCGGTCTTCGCCGGCGGCTTCGACCTGGACGCGGCCACGGTCGTGAACCACGACGCGGCGGCCGCGGCCACCGCGGACGTGCTCGGACGGCTGGTGGACAACAGCCTGGTCATCAGGCTCGCGCAGGGCAGGTGGCGGTTGCTGGAGACCGTGCGCGACTACGCCGCCGAGCGGCTGCACGACTCCGGGGAGCTGCCGGCGGTGCGGGAACGCCATCTCCGCTGGGCGGCCGAGACCGCGGCCGCCCTGGAGAGCCTGGGCGACGGGGCCTGGCAGGAGGACTTCGACGCCGTCGTGGACGACCTGCGCGCCGCGCTGGCAGGCGCGGAAGGCAGGGGCGCGGTGCAGCACCGGCTGGCCCGGTCCCTGGCGCGACTCTGTTACGCCCGGCGGTTCCTGGTGGAGTCGCTGGAGACGTTCAAGCAGGCCGCGAGGCACGCCGCCGACCCCCTGGAGGCCTGCCGCGACCTGCACAGCGCCGCGGCGTGCACCTACCTGGTGGCTGACGGAGGCCGGCAGGTCATCGACCTGCTGACCTCCGCGGCGGAGCGGGCGGACGCCGCCGGTGACGGCGACCTGATGGCGGTGTCGCTGGCCGCGGCCGCGGTGACCACGGCCAGGAATCCCGGCTGGCACGGCGTCGAGATGCCGCACGAGCGGCTGCTGGAGCTGGTGGCGCAGGCCAGGGCAGCCGGTGACCCGCGCGATCCCGTGGTGGCCGCCTGGCTGGCCGCCGCCGACGCCTGGATCGCCTCGGCGGAGCCGTACAGCGCGGACGTGGACCTCGCGCGGGCGGCGGTGGCGGCCGCGCGGGAGACGGGTGACCCGGTGCTGGTCAGCTCCGCGCTCGACTGCCTGATCAGCGGCCTGTCCGCCGCCGGCCGGCTGCGTGCGGCCCAGCGGGTCAGCAGGGAACGCCTGACCCTGCTGGAGTCGATGTCACGTGCCGATCCGCCGGCCGCTCCGGAGATCATGGACGCCCTGCACATGGCTGCGCGGTGCGCCATCGTCACGGGCGACCTGCCCGAGGCGCTTGAGCTGGCCAGGCTGGCGGAGGCCGACGAGCTGGCCGGCGCCGACCAGTACTTCGTCTCGGCCAACAACCTGGTGCTCACCCTGGCGCTCAGAGGGGACTTCGACGAGGCGCTGAGGCTCGCGAACGCCGCGTGGGACGGATGGCAGCGGGTGGGCAGGCCCATCACCGGCATGATGGTGCCGCTCGTGGTCGTCCCCGCGTTCGTCCACGGCGTCCGCGGGGACGAACCCGGGCACCGGACCTGGCGTGCCCGGGTCGAGCAGATCGGCGGCGGGGTGTTCAGGCATTCCACGCTGGCGGGCTTCGCCGAGGCGCGCGTCGCGGTCCACGCGGGCCGGATGGGGGACGCGGCGGCGCTGGTCGAGCACCTGTTCTCCGACGGCACGAACCTGTTCTTCCGTGCCTACGCCCGGGCGGCGGGGGCTGAGCTGGCGGTGGTCGCGGGATTGCCGGACGCGGCGGCGCGACTGGAGGCGGCGGAGCCGGCGGCCGAGGAGAACGCATGGGCGGCGGCCTGCCTGGCACGGGCCCGCGGGCGGCTGCTCGGCGACCGCGGCCATGTGGAGGCCGCCGTGGAGGAGTGGGCGCGCGTCGGAGCGCGTTTCGAGCGGGCCTGCACCCTGCTGCTCCTGCCCGGACGGGCGGAGGAGGGCCGGGCGGAGCTCGCCGCACTCGGATGCGCGTGACGCCCGTACGGACGAGGAAGGCGCCCCTTCCGGAGAAGGGACGCCAACGGAACGGCCGGCAGGCCGTCAGACGAGGAAGAAGCCGGCCAGGGCATCGGCCAGGACGGCGGGCTCCAACTGCCCGTGCGCCTGCCCCTCCATGACCCGCAGCCGGGCGTCGGGCAGGGCGCCGGCCACGGCCCGTGCCGCCTCCAGCATCCGGGACGTGCTCTCCGCCCCGGCCAGCACCAGCGTGGGAGCGAACACGGCAGCCAGCCGCTGGGAGGGGACCGGGCCGGGGCCGACCACGGCCGCCTCGTAGGCGAGCGTGTGCGCCGCCGCCTCCATGGAAGCCCAGAACGGCTGTCCCTTCATGCCGCCGACCAGCTCGGCGGGCAGGTCGGCGCCCTTGGTCATGAACAGCTCGACCGCCTCCCCGCGCCGGCCGGCCTCGACCAGCGCGCCCAGCTCCGCGTGGCTCGGCAGCGGCGGACGCCCGGGGTCGGTCACGTACGGCGGCTCGAACACCGCCAGCCTGGCGATGTCCACACCCGCCGCGGCCGCCTCCAGGGCGAGAGCGCCCCCCGACGAGCCGCCGAACACCATCACCCGCTCCCCGAACGCCTCGACCAGCGCCCGCAGGTCCTCGATCTCCCGCCGCGCCGCGTACGGCAGCGTGTCGCCGCTGTCGCCGCGCCCCCGCCGGTCGTAGGAGACCGCGGTGAAACGGGACGCCAGCGCCTGCGCCAGCCCGGTCATGACCGGATCGGTCCTGGTGGAGAAGGCGCCGGCGACCAGGACGACCACAGGTCCCTCGCCGACACGGTCGTAGGCGATGGCCGTGCCATCGGCCGAAGTGATTTTCAGCATGCCGGTCACTTCCCGTCTGCGGGCTGGTAGGTGAGGAGGATGACGCCTTCGTGGCCCATCGGGCGAGCCTCGGCGAGCCGCAGGGCCGCCGCCTCGGCCGTGTCGCCGAACAGCCGCTTGCCGGCGCCCAGCACTATCGGGTAGAGCATCAGCCGGTACTCGTCGACCAGGCCGGACTCGGCCAGCGACCGGACGAGCTGCGCGCTTCCGTTGACCAGGACGTCTCCCCGGGTCCGCCGTTTCAGCTCCACGACCTCCTCGACCAGGTCGCCCCGGACCAGGGAGGAGTTGTTCCAGCCGAGCCGCTCAAGCGACGAGGAGACCACGTACTTGGGCATGGTGTTCATCTTGTCCGCGAAGCCCACGTCGTCCCTCATCGACGGCCAGACCGCCGCGAACCCTTCGTACGTGCGCCGCCCCAGCAGCAGCGCGCCTGCCGAGCGGACCTCGTCGAGTTTGACGGCGTTGCCCTCCGCGCCGCGGTCGAACCGGAAGGCCCACCCTCCGCGGTCGAAGTCGCCGTCGCCGCCGGGGCTCTCGATGACCCCGTCCATGGTGATGAACTGCGAAACCACGAGCTTGTTCATTTCCTGACCTTTCCGAAACGGGTGACGAGCGAAATCAGCATCAAGAGACCGGTGAGGCCGAAGCCCGCCGGATAGCCGGTGTGGACGGCGACGGCGCCGAAGGCCAGGGCGCCCGCGCCGAGCCCGGCGTCGTAGGCGACGCTCCACAGCGCGGTGACAGCGCCGTAGGAGGAAGAGGGGACGCCGGTCAGCATGACCGCCATGCTGGCGTTCTGCACGATCCCGAAGCCGGCCCCGAACAGGACCATGGCCGCGACCACCGCCGCCGGGCCGGATGCCAGGGCCAGCGCGATCATGCCGGCGGCCGAGACCAGCAGGCCGGGCATCAGCAGGCGGGCGTGCCCGTGCCGGTCGCCGTGACGCCCCGCCCACCATCGGGTCACGGTGGTCGTGGCACTTTGAGCGAGCAGAGCCCAGGCCGCGCCGGCCACCGCCAGCGGCAGGAACGTGGCCACCACCCCGGCCGCCACGGTCGTGGCGGCGAACACGATGGACGGCCTGACCAGTGTGCCCCCGCGCAGGGCTGCCGCCACTCCCATGGACGGCTCGGGATCGGGCGGCCTGCCCGGCAGCCCTCGTACCGCCGCCAGCCCCGCCAGCGCGGCCACCCCGCCTGCGGCGAACACCAGGGGGAACCCGGCGGCGTCGGCCACCCATACGCCCAGCGGCAAGGCGATGAGGGACGGTATCCCACAGATGACCCCATAGACACCGATCCCCTCCCCGCGCCGTTCCTCCGGCACGGCCAGGGCCACCAGCACCCCGCCGAGGACCACCGCGATCCCGAACCCCACACCGCGCACCAGGCAGGCGACCAGGACGGCCGCCATCCCGCCCCAGACGGCCAGCGCCAGCGCCGGCACGCCGAGCAGCACCAGGCTCGCCGCGAACACGAGACGGTATCCGTACCTGGCCAGCAGCCGGGGCGTGGCCAGCTCGGCGGCGACGGTGGTGAGCATCATCGCGCCGGTCGCGAGTCCCGCGCCGACGCCGCCGCCGTCCGACGCCGCGTACAGGGGTACGGCCGAGAACAGCAGGTAGAAGCTGATCGACGAGCCGCAGCCGGCCACGATGGCCAGCGCGAACCCCCGCGTCCACAGCCGTGGCCGGTCGGCGCCCGCCGGGCGGGGCGGTGCGGTGCTGGATGGAACGGTGCGCGTGGCGCTCATCTGCGCCTCCTCGACTTGTTCGCCATGCCGAGAAGGGTGCCTGCCGGTCGTACGGACCCACATCCGTGCTCAGCACGGACGCAGCACGGATCCCGCACGGGAGGCCGCCCGCCAGCACAGGCGCCGGAACCGCCGTTGGACGTCGCGGCGACCCTCACCGTCATTGTCAGGATCCCTGGCCGCCGCTGTTGTATCGTGCTGCCCGTCGATTTGTCGCGTTCGCCGCGGTGGCCGGGCACACCGCCGCCGCCGGTTCTGAGGCCGTCGCGGCCGTCGACCGGGGATGATCAAGGCCGGTCGTGATGCCGCGCAAGCGGGTCGGCCGGGGGACCGACGATTGGAGCACTGTGCGAGGAAGATCTTCCGTGCTTGCCGTCGCCTTCGTGGTGATGGCGGCGTTGTTACCCGTCTCGACGGCCGGCGCGGCCACCGAGGACGGAGCCCCGGCGACCGCCGGCAAGGGCGGCATCGCCTGGGCGCCCTGCGAAGAGGAGCCCAGCGCCGAGTGCGGCACGCTGGCCGTCCCGATCGACTGGTCCCGTCCAGGCGGGCCCACCATCGAGCTGGCCGTCGCCCGCCGCAAGGCCACCGACCCCGCCGCCCGCGTCGGGTCCCTGGTGATCAACCCGGGTGGCCCGGGAGGTTCGGGGGTGGAGGCCGCTTACGGCGCTCCCGGCTTCTTCACCCCGGAGCTCCAGCAGCGGTTCGACATCGTCGGCTTCGACCCCCGAGGCGTGGGCCGCAGCCACCCGGTGGTCTGCTCGGCGTCGGTGTTCAACCAGATGCCGTACGTCGTCATGAAGAGCCAGGCCGACTTCGACAGGTGGACGGCCTACTCCAAGAGGCTGCGGGAGGACTGCCGGGCCCGTACCGGCCCCCTGTACGACCACGTCGACTCGGTCAACGTCGCGCGTGACGTGGACGCCCTGCGCGCCGCCCTCGGTGAGGAGAAGCTCACCTACTACGGCATCTCGTACGGGACGCTGATCGGGCAGATGTACGCCGAGCTGTTCCCGAACCGCATCCGGGCCATGGCCCTGGACAGCAACATGGACCACAGCCTCGGCGTCAAGGCGTTCCTCGATTCCGAGGCCACCGCCGTCGAGGACGCCTTCGACGAGTTCGTCGGCTGGTGCGACCACGAGGCCGAGTGCGCCCTGCACGGGCAGGACGTCCGGGCGCTGTGGGAGAGGCTGCTGGCCAAGGCGCGGCGCGGGGAGCTGTACTACCCCGGTGTCCCGGACCGGCCGATGACCGAGGTCCAGGTCCTCTATCAGGGCGTGATGGGCACCGAAGGTCCCGCCTGGCGCCTGCTGAGCGAGATGCTCCTGGCCCTGGACGGGGGGCCGCTGCCGCCGGAGGTGCCCCCGCTGCCCGGCCGTCAGCCCGTGTCAGGCGAACTCGCCCACCTGCCGACCGCGATCCTCTGCCAGGACTACAAGCTGCGGGTGCGCAACTACAAGGAGTACGCCGCGCTGCTGCGCAGCTCCGCCCGCCGGGCCCCCGACCTGCGGTTCAACCCGATGCCGATCGAGGACCTGCCCGTCTGCCTCAACCACCCCACCACCAACCCGCAGCACCGGCTGCGCTACACCGGCAGTGCTCCGCTCCTGCTGGGGAACTCGCTGCACGACCCCTCCACCCCGTACTCCTGGTCGGCCAACGTGGCTCGCCAACTCGGCCCCAAGGCGGTGCTGCTCACCTACGAGGGGTGGGGCCATCGCATCTACGGCAAGGACGAGTGCAGCACGGTGCCCATCGACAACTACCTGATCTCGCTGACCGTCCCCGCCCCCGGAACCCGCTGCCCCGTGGGCGGAGGAGCCCGGACCATGGTCAAGCGGCAGGCTGAGACGTGGCCGACGGACTCGCTCCCCTGGGCCCTCCCGGCCTCCGACGGCACGTCCGGCTAGGCCCCGACCGGCGTGACCAGGTGACGGCGAAGGGCCTCGAAACCAGTCCGGGGCCCTTCGCCGCCGCTGACCAGACTCCCGGCAGCGCCCGGGACGCCGCCGCCATCAGCGCCACCCTCGCAGCCCCCGCTCAGGCGCTGCCCCCGTGGTACGTGGACGACGACATCGTGCAGAACGTGGACACCAACCGCGTCTACTACGAGGACGGCCGTCCCTACGTCGTCTCCTACTGCTGGTCCTACGAGTGGGGCCTGACGCCCTGCGGCCGCTACCTGTGAGATCGTCGCCCCGGCCCCCGTCACCTCCCTTCTAGCGGTCGTCGCGACACCCAAGCTGGGGGAGTGCGATGGAGTTCGAGATCCGCGAGGGCTCGGTGCCGAACAAGGCGAAAAGAAGGGGGCCCCGCTGGTCAGACGACCGGTCGGGCCCCCTTCTGGCGTCTCCCGCTACCTGCGGGAAGACGAGCGGACCTACATCGCCGACCGGGTACGGGAGGAGGCGTCGATCGGCCATCGGCACCCTGGTCGAGCGCACCACACGCTACGTGATGCTCGTCCACCTGCCGATCGACCGCAGCGCCGAGCTGCATTCGCGACGCCCTGGTGGCCACCACGGCCACGCTGCCTGCCCATCTCAAGCGATCCTTGACTTGGGACCAGGGCGGCGAGATGGGCCGCCATCACTGCGTCTGGTGCGCCGCTTCGGACACCGCGAATCTCTTCTCGGCAATCCTTTCCGGTCACGCACCAGCTAGGCCGGGAGGGAGAAGCCTTCGGGCGGCGAGCCCTCGGCGAACAGCATCCGCACCCGAGCCGTGCTCTTCCGCATCTCCCGGGCCCGCCGGTATTCGGGGGCAACCCAGCCGCGCTGCACCGCGCCGAGATGCATGACCTGGTCAGGTCACTGGGCCTGAAGTAGTGCCTCCAGCCGCCGACGGACTTGAACCAGCACATTCGAGCGGTCGTTCTCTTCGGGAATCACACGTATCGTCCCCGTCTCGCCACCAGTACGGGCGCCGCTTGAAAGTTCTGTGCGCCGGATGTCGATCCGCGCTCCTTCCGCTCGACGCGTCAGTAAGAGCACGACATGAGCGGGGGCAAGCCCTCGGAACACGTAGGAGATCTGATGAGCACCGTGGTGATGCACAACGTCGTGTCGGTGGACGGCTTCATCGCCGACGCGGAGGACCAGGTCGGCCCGCTGTTCGACTGGTACTCCAACGGCGACGTCGAGCTCGTCGAAGGTAGCGGGATGAAGGTCTCGCGGGTCTCGGCCGAGTACGTCAAGCCGATATGGGCGCGCCTCGGATCGATGGTGATCGGGCGTCACCTGTTCGACATGACCAACGGCTGGGAGGGGACGCCGCCGGCGGGCGAACACGTGGTCGTGGTGTCGCACCGGCCCAAGCCCGACGGGTGGCACCCCGAGGCGTCGTACCACTTCGTCGACGACGTGGCGCAGGCGATCGCGAAGGCCAGGGAACTCGCGGGGGAGCGCACCGTCGCCGTGGCGGCGGGCGACGTCGGCGGCCAGGCACTCGCCCTCGGCCTGGTGGACGAGGTGGCGATGGACGTCGTGCCGGTGGTCTTCGGCTCGGGCAAGCGGTACTTCGGGTCGGTCGATGCCCAGCATCTGCTCGAGGACCCGCACGTGGTGATCCAGGGTGACCGGGTGCTGCACCTGCTCTATCGAGTCCGTCGCTAGCGCGGCCGCGGCGTACTTGCGGTGGGCGGCAGTCGTCGCACAGCATGCACTCGTGGGACCCGCAGTGCTCGCAAACGGTGCTGCCGCCGAGCGGTGAGTTTTGCCGGCACCGCAGGTCTACCTGACGAACCAACGAGAAGGAGCACCACATGACTCACGCTCTTGACGCGCCCGGCGCCGTCGTCGCCTACGACGTGCGCGAGGCCGAGGCGAGCACCAGGCCCACCCTGTTGCTGATCGGCTCGCCGATGGACGCCAGCGGCTTCACGACCCTGGCCGGGCACTTCCAGGACCGCACGGTGGTGACCTACGACCCGCGCGGAACCGGCCGCAGCGTGCGGACGCCCGAGGCGGGCGAGTCGACACCCGATCTCCACGCCGACGACGTGCACCGGATCATCACCGCGCTCGGCGGCGGGCCGGTGGACATCTTCGCCAGCAGCGGCGGCGCGATCAACGCGCTCGCGCTGGTGGCCAAGCACCCCGAGCAGGTGCGGTTGCTCGTGGCGCACGAGCCGCCCGCGGCCCAGGTGCTCCCGGACCGCGATCATGCCCTTGCGCTGATAAAGGACATGCGCCGGACGTACGACCGGGAGGGGGCCGGCGCGGCGATGGCCCAGTTCATCGCGATCACCAGCCACCTGGGCGAGCTCCCGGCCGACATCGGTGAGCTGCCCGTGGCGAACCCCGCCGACTTCGGGATGCCGACCGAGGATGACGGCTCCCGCGACGACGTGCTGTTCGCGCAGAACCTCATCACCTGCACGCATTACGAGCCCGACTTCGCGGCGCTGCGCGCGGCCTCGACCGACGTGGTCCTGGCCGTCGGCGTCGAGTCGGAGGGGACGATGGCCTACCGCGGTGGCGTCGCGGTGGCCGAGCGGCTGGGTACGAAGCCGGTGATCTTCCCCAGCCACCACGGCGGCTTCCTCGGCGGCGAGTTCGGCCAGGAGGGCGACCCGGACGCGTTCGCCGCCGCCCTTCGCCAGGTGCTGGATCAGTAGGACCGGCGACTCAGGCCTGGCCGAGCCGCCACAGGGACGTGACCTCGGCCGCGCGGGCCTCGTGGAGAGGGTCGGTCTCGTCCAGGGCACGCGGGTGTCTCGGTCGCACCTGCAGCCGGTCCACGACCCGCAGGCCCGCGGTCGCGAAGGCGGACAGCAGCTCGGTGCGGGTCCGCAGCGCGAGATGTTCGGCCAGGTCTGAAAGGATCAGCCAGCCCTCACCCTCCGGCTCCAAGTGCTCGGCGAGCCCGTCGAGGAAGCCGCTCAGCATACGGCCGCCGGGGTCGTAGACCGCGTGGTCGAGGGGTGAGGTGGGCTTGGCCGGGATCCACGGCGGGTTGCAGACGACGAGCGGCGCACGTCCGGTGGGGAAGAGGTCGGCGTGCATGACGTCGACCCGGCCGGCCAGTCCCAGTCGTCGGAGGTTGTCGCGGGCGCAGGCCAGGGCACGCGGGTCCTGGTCCGTGGCCACGAGGCGCTCGACGCCCCTGCGGGCGAGGACCGCGGCGAGCACGCCGGTTCCGGTGCCGATGTCGAACGCCCTGGAGCGCGAGGCAAGCGGTGCCCGGGCCACCAGGTCGACGTACTCACCGCGGATCGGCGAGAAGACGCCGTAGTGCGGATGGATGCGACCGCCCAGAGCGGGCACGTCGACGCCCCTCTCGCGCCATTCGTGCGCCCCGACGATGCCCAGCAGCTCGCGTAAGGAGATCACGGACGGTCCCGCTGCGGGGCCGTAGACCTCCCCACAGGCCTGCCGCATGTCCGGGGCGCGACGCAGAGGGACGGCGTAGTCATGATCGAGTGGCACCAGCAGCCTGCCCAGCGTGCGGGCCCGCTGGGAGCGTGCCTGGCGGTGTAGGTGGAAGGCGTGGGCCGGCGACTGGGCGGCCCCGCGCGAACGGCGTTCGGCACGCCGCGCCATGGCGCGCAGGAGCTGACGGGCGTTGTAGAAGTCGCCGCGCCACAACAGCGCGGTGCCCTCACAGGCCAGGCGGTAGGCGGTGTCAGCGGTGAGGCGGTCGTCGACGATCACCACGCGGGCGGGTGGCGGCGAGCCGTTCTCGGACCGCCAGCGGGCGGACCGGGCTTCGCCGTCTTCGGTCCAGCGGATCTCGAACACTCGGGCTCCTCATGATCGAACCAGGGATGGTCATGAAGAGCACTTCGTCGCGGGGGATCAGCCTGTGGCGGCTTCCCGCGAGGAAGTGCGCGCCGATGCGTCGCCGAGGACCATGCCGGGCGGTGGGAACGACATGATCAACCTCCTCGTGGGTCTGGAACCATCTCATACTAGGGCTTGTCGGCGGCACGGCTGTCGTGCCCGCCCACGCCGTCGGGCGACATCGCCCCCTAAAGTGGCGATCATGAGTGTTTCTCTGAGCGACGCGGCGCGCCGGATTCTCGACGCGCCCAACATCGGCATCCTGGCCACCGTCAACCCCGACGGCAGCCCGCAGACCTCAGTCGTCTGGATGGGCAGGGAGGGGGATGAAGTGGTCATCTCATCGGCGCTCGGGCGGCGCAAGGATCGGAACCTGAGCAGGGACCCCCGGGCGAGCCTGTGCGTCTTCGATCTCGCCGACTCCTCGCAGTACGTCGAGGTCCGGGGAGTCGCCACAGTGAGCGAGGATGTGGGGCGCCGCCTGGCAGTCGAGCTGGCGGAGAAGTACGAGGGCGAGGGGGCCGGTGAGGAGTTTCTCGCGCTGCCGGCCGAGGTGGTCCGGGTGGTGATCCGGCTGACCCCCCACAAGGTGACGGGCAGCGCGTCCTGAGTGACGCGCCACCGGTTCCATCGCCGGGCCGGTCGTGTGCCTGAAGAAGGCCGCTGCGGTGGACCTTCTGGACAGGATTTTGTGACCGCCGGAACCCCGGCCCCCTGCCCGGTCGTTCGAACGAGTGGCTCAATCCATTTGAGGCGGGAGAACAGCCGTGGTCTTCAAACGGATGATCAGTGCCTTTGGCGCCGACGCGCCCTCGATGGACACCATCCTGGCCACGCCACGGACGCAGCCAGGCGGCACGCTGGCCGGTGAAGTCCGGCTGAAGGGCGGCGACGTCGACGCCGGCCTCGAACATGTCGCCCTCGTGCTGGTCGCGCGAGTGGAGCCGGCGCAGGCGGGAGCCGGTGAGCAGAGCGGGTTCGAGGAGTTTCTGCACGCTCAGATCTCGGGCCCTTCCCTCCTTCGTCGGGGCGAAGAGCGGGTGATCGGGTTTCAGATCATGGTCCCGTGGGAGACGCCGATCAGCGAGATCGGGGGCCGGCATCTGACCGGGCCGGCGTTGGGCGTGCGTGCCGAAGTGGCCAGCGCTGTGGCGGTCGACAAGGGCGATCTGGACATGGTCGTGGTCAAGCCCGTCCCTTCGCAGTTACGCGTCCTGCAGGCGTTCCCGCGACTCGGCTTCCACTTCAAGTGCGCTGCCCTGCAGGCGGGCCGGCTGAACGGCGCGCATCAGGGCCTGCCGTTCCACCAAACGATCGAGTTCTATCCCCCCAGTCACCATGCCGGAGCCGTACACGAGGTCGAGTTGGCGTTCGTCTCCAGTCCGTCCGGATTGGAAGTGGTCCTGAGAGCGAATCGGCGTTCTGGCCGCTGTTCTTCCGGCGCTGCCGTCGGCCGCTTCGAGATGAGCCACGAGGAAGCGCTGCATACCGACTGGCCCAGTGAGGTCGACCGTTGGTTCGTCGGCCCGGCTCACCACGCCCGCGGCCAGGATCGCGGCCGACCGGGACAGGAACGATGACCGGCGCGGCCACCAGCGCGACCTTCTGCCTGTTGCCCTCGGAGTAGGCGCGCCATGGCGAAAGGCACCACGCTGGGGGGACCTGTGCTGCGGATCAGGACCGGGACGCCGCAGTGAGCTTCGCGATATCAGGGGCGTAGACGGTCATCCAGTGCGGATGAAGCCGGTAGTAGACCACGTCGTTGTCCCAGTCGAAGGCGTCGTCGCCGTAGAAGTCCTTGAAGTACGCGAGCAGGTCCGGCCAGTCCGCGGCCCCCTCGCCGCCCTGGGGGTTGAGGATCTCCACCTTGCCGTGCGTGAACACGCCCAGGTCCTCACCGCGCATGTGCGCGGCGCTGACGGCGGACCGGGCGGCGAGATGGCGGGCCTTGGCGGCACCGCGCGCCGTGCCGAAGTGCCACTTTCCGTGCAGGAAGTGCCCGTCCACACCGCTGATCCGCGGCTCGCCCTTCGCCGTCACGGTGGACAGGGCGAGGGTGCACATGCCGGTGAGGACCTGGGCGAGCTGCTCCGCGGTCAGTGTGCGCTCGCTGTTGATGATCGAGCGCAGATGCGAGGTGGAGCGGGAGAGGGAGGCGTCGAGGAGGGCCTGGAGCTCTTTGAGCTCTTCCGGCGTTTCGCGCATTGAGAGGTCCTTGTCTATCCGTACGGCCCGGTCCACGTCCGCCGTCGACCGGTGAAACCATGCTCGACCCAAAACCCGACACCTTGTGTCGTATTTCTCCATCCGTCTTGCGGACCGCGCCGGGCGCCACACGCGGCGACGACGGCCGGAGCCGTCCACAAGCCCGCTGGTGATGGGGGCTTCGTCAGTACCGCGTCAGTATTTCCGGGCCGCGCGTCCAGATCGCGTAGTGATCATGAGTGGTGACCGATAGCGGCTCTAGCGTCCGTTGCGTACGGATTTTCGCTGGAAGGAAGCAGATGTCAGAGCCCCGATTGTTCGTCCCCGTCCGGATCGGTACGTGTGCCTCGGCCCTGCGGCTGTTCCGCACCGCTTCGGGCAAGCGCACGGCGGTCGCGTTCTCCTCGCCGCTCAAGCTGGCCAAGGTGCTCGGAACGGATCAGCGGTGGGTGGTGCTCACGGCCCCGGCGCTGCGCGGCATGACCGCCGAGCTCGACGTCACCGGCATCGTCATCGACCCGGCGGGCACGATGACCGGCCCCGCGAAGCAGGTGGCATGATGTGCGTCCTCCAGCAGGACCAGACGGGGCATGAGCCGCAGCACGCCGCGGAGCCCTGGTCGGCCACCACCCACTTCGGGCCGGTCGCCCGCACCGGAGGCGTGCCGCTCATGGACATCGTCGAGCGCTATGGCACCCCCGCCTACGTGGTGGACGAAACCGACGTGCGGGAGCGCTGCCGCGCCTTCCGCGCCGCGCTGCCGGACGCCGACATCCTCTACGCGGCCAAGGCCTTCCTGTGCCGGGCGATGGCCACCTGGATCCGCCAGGAGGGACTCGGCCTCGACGTCTGCTCCGGTGGGGAGCTCGCCATCGCCCGATCTGTCGGCTTCCCGGCCGAGCGGATCGTCTTCCATGGCAACGCCAAGACCCCGCAGGAGCTGGTCGAGGCGGTGGATTACGGGGTGGGCCGCATCGTCGTGGACAACCTCGCCGAGATCCCCCGGCTCGCCGTACTGATCCCGCCGGGGCAGCGGCAGAAGGTGCTGCTTCGGGTGGTCCCGGATATCGCGGCAGGAGCCCACGCGGCGATCCGTACGGGCGGGGAGGGACAGAAGTTCGGCCTGTCCATCGCTTCGGGCGACGCCGCCGCGGCGGTGGCCAGGGTGCTGCGCCAGCCGGAGCTGGAGCTGGTGGGCCTGCACTGCCATCTGGGCTCCCAGATCCGCGCAGGGGAGCCGTACGAGCAGGCCGCGAGGATCATGATCGAGCAGCTCGCCCGCATCCGCGACACGTACGGGATCGTGCTGCCCGAGCTGGATCTGGGCGGCGGCCAGGGCATCGCCTACCTGGAGAGCGAGCACGGCCTGGCCCCGGACGAGTACGCCAGGACGGTCGTCAAGGCGTTGGAGGAGCGCTGCGCGGCGCTGGACCTGCCCGTGCCCCGGCTGACCGTCGAGCCGGGCCGGTCGATCGTCGGCCCGGCGGGGCTCACCCTGTATCGGGTCATCGCGGTCAAGCGCACCCTCACCCGCATCTTCGTCGCCGTCGACGGCGGGATGAGCGACAACCCCCGCCCGTCCCTGTACGGCGCCCGCTACACAGCCCGCCTGATCGGCCGCCGCTCCGCCATGGCCGCCCGCGAGGTCACCCTGGTCGGACACCACTGCGAGGCGGGGGACGTCATCGCCGAGAGCGTACCGCTGCCCGCGGACATCAGGCCGGGTGATGTCATC
Organism: Nonomuraea sp. LPB2021202275-12-8; assembly: GCF_037044575.1. Lineage (NCBI taxonomy): Bacteria > Bacillati > Actinomycetota > Actinomycetes > Streptosporangiales > Streptosporangiaceae > Nonomuraea > Nonomuraea sp. LPB2021202275-12-8. Next base: position 476,291 of record NZ_JBAHWD010000004.1, read on the forward strand.
GCGGTGCCGGCCACCGGCGCCTACCACCACTCGATGGCCTCGACCTACAACCTCACCGGCCGCCCGCCGGTCATCGCAGTCGCCGACGGGGCCGCCCGGGTGGTGGTGCGCCGCGAGGAGATCGACGACCTGCTGCGCAGGGACGTGGGGCTGTGACGAGGATCCGGATCGAGGCGATCGCGCTCCTCGTCCTGATCGCCGTCGTCGCCCTGATCACCTTGGCTTAGCGCACCGCGGCGAGGGCTCGGGGCGACCACGGGCGCCCCGGGCGACACACGTCAGGGGCGGAGCAGGGCGCGCACCCGGTCGATCGTGGCGCCGGCGCGCTCCAGGTTCTCCTGGAGCGCGCCGGTGGCGTGGCGGAGCCGCTCGGCGACGAGCGCCCGGTCGGTGAGGAGTCCGTTGCCGGCGCCCAGCGACTCTTCGGCGCTCTCGCGTTCCTCGGCCTCGGCCTGCTCTCTGGCCTGGTGGATCAGGTTGAGGATGGTCTCGGCCAGCTGGGCCGAGTCCATGCGCATGGCGCGCGGGTCGAGCCGTAGCCCTTGAACACCTGATGTGCTGCCGTACTCGACGCTCACCCAGCCGTCCCTGGACTCGGTGCGTGCCACGCTCTCCGTACTGCCGTGCAGGTGGCGCATCCGGTCGAAGAGCCGGTCGGCGTCGGCCGCGAGCTGCTCGGGGTCGAGGCCGAGCTCCTGCTTGAAGTCCATGTTCACTCCCACGGGAACGAATAGGTGCCGTCGGCGGCCTGCTCCGGCACGTACCGGCCGGTCGCCGTCTGGCTGCCGGTCGCGATGTCGTTGACCGCCTTGGCGCCCGCCAACTGGGGCAGGCCGGGCGGCAGCGGCGCGCCCGCCCGGGCACTCGACCACAGGCCGCTGCCCGGACGGCGGCCGTCGAGGCCGTGGGCGGTCAGGTCGCGCTCGACCCGGTTCGCCGTGCCCCAGACCAGCATGGGGCCTTGGGCGAAGGTCGCCGCGGCCAGGTCGTGCACACCGCCGTAGTCGCCCCGGGCGGCCTCGCCGCCGAGGTCCACGGCCACGGCCGCGCCCAGCGCGGCGGCACACCCGTGCAGCAACGCGTCCAGCAGCGACTCCACCGACTGGTAGCCCTCGAAGAGCTTGATCAGGGACCGCGTGGCCAGGATCCGGGCGCCGGCCAGGCTGACCGGGGTGACGGCCGCGGTCAGCACCCACGCCGCCACCGCGGCCATGACCGCGGCGACCAGGAACTGGAAGAGGATCATCGCTGCCAGCGCGGCCCCGACCGTGTACAGGGTGAGGGCCGTGACCACGGCACGCAGTTCGATGCCGCGCAGGTCGGCCAGGTAGGCGTCCATGCGGCGCTGGAAGGCTCGGCCGTCGTCGCTGCGCCAGCTCGTCACGGACACCTCGGCGACGAGGGCCTCGACGTTCCGCCGGGTGGCCGCCACGTCGTCGCGCACCGCCAGCCAGGTTTCCGCGCCGTCGAAGAACGTCTGCGGATCGTACTGGTGCACGTACATCTTCCCGACGAACGGCCACCCGGCCGGGACGCCCAGCGCCGACAGCGTCAACGCCGCGCCCGTGCCTACCAGCAGGCCGCGCCGGGCCGGCTCGGCCAGGTTCACCGCCATGTGAGGGAGCTGGCGTACTCCGCGTCCCGCCAGGTCGTGACGGACGCGGTCATGCCGTCCTGGATCCGTTCCGTTTCCTCGGCCCGGTGGCGTACCTCCGCGATGGTGAACGCCTCGACCTCGTTGTACGCCAGGGCCAGCGCATAGGTGAAGGACGTGAAGGCGGACTCCGCCACCGTCAGCGAGACCAGGTTCGGCAGCACGCTGTCGAGCGGCCTGGCCGCCTCGGGCAGACGGGACCTGATCTCCCTCAGCCGTTCCCGCTCGATCTCCACCTCATGCGGGCCGGCCGGCTCCTCAGGAGTCGATGGATTGTGATTTATCGGCATGTGTCGCTTTCGCTGGTTCCTATGATCACTCCAGCCTGTCCCGTGGGGGATCGGGGCGGCGAGGTCCTGACGCAACACCTACGCCAACCCTGCGCATCACTTCGCGATCTTTACGCCCTCGCCTCGGCCGGCAGGTGACCGCAGTCCACCGTGCCGGGGCCGCGTGGTTCCTCCAGTGATGCCAGGGCATTGTGAACTGCCCTCTTGCGTGGCCGGCAGGCCGGGTTCACCATTGCCTAGCAAGTATCAGTTGTATACCAGGCTACATATCAGTACCAGGGGGAGAGTCATGAAGGCGGTAGCGGTGACCGAGTACGGCGGCCCCGACATGCTTCGGCTCGTCGAGCTGCCCGAGCCCCACGCAGGACCGGGACAGGTCCGGGTGCGCGTGCACGCTGCCGCGGTGAATCCGGCCGACACGCTTCTCCGCAAGAACTCCGCCTTCTGGTGGAGCAGGGGAGGCTCTCGATGCGCGTGGCCGAGGTGTATCCCGCGAAGGAGGCCCCGCAGGCACACCGCAGGCTTGAGGCGGGTGGTGTCCGCGGACGCCTGCTTCTCGAGTTCTGAGAGCCGGCCGGCCGTCGCCCGATCACCCGTGCGAAGGCGATGTCCGTGAAGCGGCCACCTGCCACGGGGGAGGTGTGTGCCGAACGACGTCGAGATCGGCTGGCACCTGCGAACAGACGCCCGGGGACTGGACCACGCCACCGAAGCGGCTGAGGGGAACGGGCTCAGCGATCTCATAGGCAGCCCTCCGTCAGAGCCGGACGGCTTCCATGACCGGACGCTCGAAGAAGGTCTCCAGCACGACGATCGCCTGCGTGCCGGAGACGCCGGGAATGTCGTAGATCCGGCGGAGTACGTCCTGCAACTGCTCGGTCGTCGGGGTGCGGACCTTCAGCAAGACCGAGGCTGCACCGGCGATGACGTGCGCCTCCTGTACCTCGGGCAGGGCGGCGAAGGCCGCCGCCGAGTCGCCCATCCAGGCGTTCGAGTCGACCATGACGTAGGACAGCACCCCCAGGCCCAGAACCTTCGGGTCCACGTCCACGGTCGTGGCGCGGATCGCCCCCCGCTCGCGCAGCTTCCGCACCCGCTCGTGAACGGCGCCCGCGGACAGGCCGACGCTCTGCCCCAGCGCGGCGTAGGACTGTGTCGCGTCTCGCTGCAACTGTGCGATCAGCGCGCGGTCGATCTGATCCATGTTCAGTCCAGTCTTGTCATGACCTGATGAGATTCAGTAGAAAGACTACATGGCTGAAGAAAATTTGATGACGAGTCGGTTCAGGGCGGAGTTCCAGACGCTCGACGAGCGCTTCACGTGGTACGGCGGAGACACCCACGTGGAGGTGCTCCACAGCGGAAGCAGGAAGACCGAAGGGCCCGCCTACTTCCCGGCCGGCCGCTACCTGGTGTGGAGCGACATCCCCAACGACCGCCTCCTGCGCTGGGACGAGACCACCGGCGCGGTCGGGGTCTTCCGCTGCCCGTCAGGCAACGCCAACGGCAACACCGTCGATCGCGAGGGGCGGCTGATCACCTGCGAGCAGGGCGCCCGCCGCGTCACGCGGACCGAGCACGACGGCACCGTCACCGTCCTGGCCGACAACTACCTGGGCAAGAGGCTCAACAGCCCCAACGACGTCGTGGTCAAGTCGGACGGCTCCATCTGGTTCACCGATCCCCGGTACGGGATCACCGGCCACTACGAGGGCGCTCCCGCCGAGAGCGAGATCGGCGCGGACCACGTCTATCGTCTCGACCCCGACAGCGGGGAACCGGCCGTCGTCGCCGACGACTTCGTCCGCCCCAACGGCCTGGCCTTCTCCCTCGACGAGTCGCAGCTCTACGTCGTCGACACCCGCGAGCGGCACCTGCGGGTGTTCGACGTCGCCGGCGACGGTCTCAAGGGCGGCCGGGTGTTCGCGGAGGCCTGGTTCGACGGCATACGGCTCGACTGCCACGGACGGATCTGGGCGGCGGCCCTCGACGGGCTGCACTGCTACGATCCCGACGGCACGTTGATCGGCAAGCTGCTGCTGCCCGAGTCGGCCAGCAACCTGACCTTCGGCGGAATCAAGCGGAACAACCTGTTCATCACCAACTCGGCAGGGGATCTCTACTCCATCCGCGTGACCTTCGCAGGCGCCAAGTGAACCCTCCCCACGTGATCACCGACTGTCACCCCGGCCCGACCGAGGAGCAACCGTGACCGACCTGGCGTCCATGTCCTGCAGCAGGCGATCGCCCGGGATCTCCAGGTGAGCGCGTCCTTCGACGTACGGCAGGAGATCGAGCACCGGGTGGCCTTCCTCGCCGACAAGCTGACCTCCACGGGCCGCTCGCTGGTGCTGGGCATCAGCGGCGGTGTGGACTCTACGACCGCGGACCGGTTGTGCCAGCTCGCCGTCGAGCGAGCCCGTGCCGCCGGGCACGAATCGACGTTCTTCGCGATGCGGCTGCCCTACGGCGCCCAGGCGGACGAGAAGGACGCGCAGCTGGCGCTGGAGTTCGTCCGGCCCGACCGGGTCCTGACCGTCGACGTGAAGTCCGCCAGCGACGCCGCGCTGGACGCGCTCCTGGCCGGCGGCATGGTCTTCCGCGACGCGCACCACGCGGGAATCCGGCACCCGTTTCTTCCGCACCGGCCGGTGCCGGCCCTGTGCCGGGGGCCGCCGACCTACGTCAGAACCTGCCCTGGGCACCAGCCCGCGGGAGCCCGTGCCGGCGTGGAGGGCGAACCTGCGCTTGTCCACGTCGTATGGCCAGATGCCGTCCGACCGGTTCTTGGTGAGCACCGCCCCACCACGACCCGATCGGTGACGAACACGTCAGGCTTGAACGCTCCGTGTCCTGCGGCACCGTCGACGTGGCCTACGGATCAGCGTGGACGGCTCAGGGCGGCCTCGGCCAGATCCGTCCATCTCTCGGCCGAGGAGTGGGGCACGACCACCCAGTCCTTGATCGTCCTGCCCTGTCCCGAGGGATCGAACAGAGACGCCCCGGCCAGCTGGAGCGCGGCTGTGTGTTCGGGGGTGTCCCTGACCAGCCTGAACACCATCGCGCCGTCGCGCTGCAGGCTCGCGAACACCTTCCCCACCTGATCTTTGAGCGCGGGGCTGATCTACAGCAGCGACGCCCGGCCGGTCCTGGTCGCCGGCGCGCTGGCGCAGCGGGCGCGGCTCACCCACGGCACCGGCGAGGAGCTACGGAAACGGGTCGCGGCACGGCAGGCCGAACTCGTCGCGGCCGATGTGGCGCTCGGCGTGGACGGGCGGCTCGACCGGGCCTGGCAGATCATGCTGCACGCGCTGATCGAGGACGACGGCTGGGACCACGTTGCGGCTGCCTGGCGGGAGCTGCGGCAGCCGTACGAGCTGGCGCTGAGCCTGTTCCACGGCGCGCGAGCCGCGCTGGCCGCGGGCGACCGGCCCGGCGGAACGGCCCGCCTCAGGGAAGCCGCGCGGCTGGCCGAAGACCTGGGCGCCGCGCCGCTGGCCCGGGAGATCGCCCTGCTCGGGCGGCCCCGACCGGCCAAGGACGGGCTCACGGCGCGCGAGCGTGACGTGCTCGCGTTGATCGCCGAGGGCCTGAGCAACCGGCAGATCGCCGCCCGGCTGCACATCTCGCCGAGTACGGCGGGCGTGCACGTCTCCCACATCCTGACGAAACTGGGCGCGGCGACCCGCACAGAGGCGGCGGCCATCGCCTTCCGCGAGGGGCAGGGGAGCGAGAGTAGAGCTTTCATTACCTTGAGGTCGGAATGAGCGGTGATTTCAGCCACCCGAGCCCGTAGCTGCTTGACGGTGTCCGCAGATGCCTGCTCATGAAGTCGCAGCTGGAGCCATCATGATCTTGCTACGAGGATGTTGACGAGGGCGATGCGGCGGGGATATCGGAGGGCGTGGGCGCAGCACGGGCGGGGCGGTCGCGGGCTGGCCCGGCCGAGCACTTCCAGTGCGCGATGCTCGTCGACGCAGGCATGAGCCGGGCCGCCGCGGTCCTACCGGCGCAAGGGCTGAGGGGGAAGCAGTGAACGATCTGTCGGGAAGCATCGTGGTCATCATCGGGGGAAGCTCCGGCATCGGGCTGGAGACGGCCCGCCAGGCCCACGCGGCCGATGCGAGGCTCATCCTCACAGGTCGTGATCAGGGGCGGCTCGACGCCGTGCGCGACGAGCTCGGCGCGTCGACCGCGACGCTTGACCTGGCCGATGCCGACGGGCTGCGCCGGTTCTTCGGCGAACTGCCCGCACGGGTCGATCACGTGCTGGTCAGCGGGGGCGGCCCCACCTACGCACCGATCGCCGAGATGGACTTCGACCAGGCACGGGCCGTGCTCGACGAGCATCTGCTGGGATCGCTGCGCATCGCGCGGGAGTGTGCCGCCCGTGTCCGCGCCGGCGGATCGCTGACGTTCATCACCGGCACTCACGCCCGCCGTCCCGGCGTCGGGTTGAGTCTCGCAGCCATCGGGGCCGTGGCGCTGCCTGCCATCGCGGCGAACGCCGCGCTCGAACTCGCCCCGATGCGGGTCAACGCGATCGCCGCCGGGTTCGTCGACACTCCGCTGTCGGCACGCCTGCTCGGCGACGAACTCGAGCAGCGCCGAGAGCGGCTGCGCACCACGCTGCCGATCCGGCGGGTCGTCGGACCGGCGGACGTGGCGGCGCTCGCCCTGCACCTGATGACCAATACGGCGCTCACCGGGGGGACCTACGATGTGGACGGCGGTCAGCAGCTCGTCCCCTGAGCCTTCACCGCATCGTGGACTTCGGCGGTCCTGGCGATGACCTCCGGGACGGTCCTGGTTGTCGTCGTCTCGTCCCTCTCGTAGGAAAGCTCGGCCGAATCGACCTTCACGCCGGCTGACGTGATCACCACGGCCGTGCGCGAGCTACGGGAGCAGCTCTGCTCAGGTCCGGAAAAATGGGCTGAAATGCTGATGGCGGCCTCGACATGTACGGGGTGTTCCGATCCCGAGACCTGAGGAGGCCGACAATGGGGACCGCCCGTGGATAACCGGAAAAACCGGTTCGAGGCCGTATACCTGCAAACCTACGAGCGCATCCTCGGCTACGCCACCCGCCGCTGCGACTCGCCCCACGACGCCGCCGACGTGGTGGCCGAAACGTACGCCATCGCCTGGCGCCGCTTCGACTCTCTGCCGGAGAACGGCGAGGCCAGGCTCTGGCTGTACGGAGTGGCCAGGAACGTGCTGGCCAACCATCGGCGCGGGGTGGCCAGGCACCGGCACAGGAGCGTGGAGCTCGACACCGACGTCGCCGACCTGTACGCCCGATCACCGGAGAGCAGCGTCGAGTTGAACGCGATCACGCGCGCGCTCCGCGAGCTGCCCGAGGACGACCGGGAGCTGATCTCCCTGGTCGCCTGGGAGGGGCTGGACCATGGCGAGATCGCCAAGGTGCTCGGCTGCTCCCGCAACGCCGTACGGATCCGGCTCTACCGCGCGCGCAAGCGCCTGTCCAAAGCGCTGGCCGTGGCCGGCGTCTCCGTCTCTCACCTCGTCATGGAGTCAGCGTGAACGAACTGAAGAACCTCGCCAGGGTCCATGACGAGAACCTGGCCGGGCAGGCGTCCGGTGCGGGGGCGCGGGCGCTCCTCACCTCCATCACCGCCGCGGAGCCGCGCTTCGAGCGCCAGGTGGCCAGGCCCGGCCGCTCGCGCCGCCTACTGGTGGGCGCCGTGGCCGTCGCGGGCCTGGCGGCGGCGGCCGTCATCGGGCCCGCCGTCCTCGGCGCGCAGGGTTACGCCACCTCCTACGCCAACTCCGCCATCGACATCGAGCTGCGCGGCGACCACTACGTGGCCGTCATCAAGGACCCGCTCGCCGACCACGCGAAGTTCACCGAGGGCTTCAAGGCCGTGGGCCTGGACGTCACGCTGGAGCTGGTGCCGTCGTCGCCGACCGCCGTTGGCGAGGTCACCGGGATGAGCGGAAGTCTCGGCCCTGGCGCTTCACCCGCGCGAGGAAGCATCGGCAGCGGCACGGAGCCGTCGGGCTGCGAGCTCGGGCAGGCGGGGTGCGCGATGACCATCCTCGTACAGCGCGACCATGCCGGCTCCGCCGTGGTCAGGCTGGGGCGGGCCGCGCAGCCGGGGGAGAAGTACGAGAACGGGCGCCCGGCCACGCGCAAGGGCGAGATGCTCGAAGGCTTCCGGGTCGACGAGAAGCCCGTGGGCGAGGTGCTGGCCGAGGTCCGCGAGCGCGGGCTGAGGGCGGTCTTCGAGGTCATCACCCCGGCGCCGGGCGACAACGGGTGGAAGGTCGAGCCCGGCAAGCAGTCGGTCAAGGTCGGCGACGACTGGACCGTCTGGGAGGCGCAGTCGGAGCAGGCCGGCGTCGTCCGGCTGATGGTGACCGAGGAACGCCTGCCCCAGAACCCGGTCTACGGCGGCCCCAAGCCGGCCGAACTGAACGACTAGGCCGGACGAACACGGCGTGGCGGGCTCGCCAAGCGTCCGGGGCCATGAGCGGGCGCACCGCCGGCCAGGCCGCCGCACCCGCCACGTCCCCCCGCCCTGGCAGACCGCCTACCAGGTCCGCGCGTACGCGTGCAGTGCGTCGCGGACGAACGCCGCCCCCGCGGCGTCGTCGTACATGCCGGCGAAGCGGGGGTCGTCGACGTACATGTCCCCCAGGCCTTTCACCATCTCGATCGAGCGCTCCCGGTCGCCCTCGGCAGTGGGGGTACCCGGAATCTGGCTCAGCCACTGGATGTGCCATGCAGCCAGTGACTGAGCGTGTTCCGATGTCGGGGAAACCCCGGCCTTCGCTGCGGCGACCCATGCGGCGACGAGCTCCTCGGTGGCCTGCTTCCAGGCCCGCTGCTGGTCAAGGGTCTTGCCGTGCCACCAGTCGTTGCCCTCCTGGAACGCGCGCTCGCCCCAGCGTGAGATCACCTCGTCCTTGTAGTGGTCGTTGAACCCCGCCAACATCACGTCCATCTGCGGTTCCGCCCCCGCCTTCAGGGCCTCGAGCGTGTGACGCACAGACCGGATCTGCCGTTCGATGCGGTCCCGTTCCTCTTCCAGCGCGGCGATGTGGGCGCGGAGCCCGTCGCACGTGTCCACCTCGTCGGCCAGGACCTCGGCGATGGCCGGCAAGCCCATGCCGAGCCGGCGCATGAGCAGGATCCGCTGTAGCCGGGCTACCGCGGTGGAGTCGTAGTAGCGGTACCCGTTCGCGCCGACCCGGGACGGGGCCAGGAGCCCGAAGCGGTCATAGTGACGCAGGGTGCGGCTGGTGATGCCGGCCCTCGCCGCGAGTTCCTGGATCGTCCACTCCATCCCCCCAGTGTCACCCGCGGCGGAGCGTGGTTGCGATGATCTCCGAGCTCTCGGCGTGCAGGGCCTGCGCCGCCGTCTGCCCGGTCGCCGCCAGGTAGGTGTCGACCAGCCGGTTGCCCGCGGCGTACCCGGCGCCCATCGGCAGTCCCACCGGGTTGAGACCGAAGTGCTCGGCGCTGGGGTCGCCGTGCACCCAGGCAGTGAAGTTCTGCATGCCTGTCACGTCGAGCCCGGTGAGGACCTTGGCGAAGACCTCGTCGTCGTGCAGGTGCGGCACGCCGATGCGGGCGTGGCCGAGCTCGTCGCCGTAGAGCTGGCGGGCGAAGGCGTCGGCCAAGCCCTCGCCGACGATGTGGTCGCCGACGGTGACGGTCATCGGGTCCCACACGACTCCGCCTGGGCTCCATCGCAGGTTGTGGTGCAGTTCGTGCACGGCGGTGGCCTCCAGCCGCTCCACGTTCTCGGGGAAGGGCCAGAACGTGATGGCGATGTGGCCAGAGATGCCGCCGAACCCGGTCAATCCTTTGCAGGGACCCATGAAGTGCTTGTCACCCGGATCGCCGAGGACGAACAGCACGGTGATGTCCGGGGCCTCCAGCCCCGGCGTCGCCTCCAGCAGTACGGCGAGAGCGTCGTCGAGCGCGCGTTGCATCCGCTCCCAGGCCCCGGCCGCCGCCAGGGTTTCGAGCGCGTCGAGGCAACGCTCCTCGTCGCGGTCGATGGGGAACCCGGACGTTTCGAGGTGTATGGCCACCAGGTCGAGCTCGCCGGGCTGGTAGCGGTACATGCCCCTGTTGGCCTCCAGCATCGAACGCAGCAGGTCAGCGCGGTCCGCGACCGGGGCCAGCAGAATCTGCCTCATGGCGGAGTAGGTGTCAAGAACAGTGATCGACATGCCTCCGATGCTAGAAGTTGACGCAGCGTCAAGGTCAAACCAGCGGCACTCTTCGTGCCCTGCTGACAGCCCTGCCGCAGCGGACGGACGGCCCGGTGATCGAGGGCCGGATCACTCCTCAGGCGCAGACCTTCATCGACCGGCAGAACCGGTTCGGCTCCATGCCCACCGGCGACGGCGCCGAGCGCGACTTCATTCATCCGTGGCCGCTGTGAGTCGTGGGGCCCGCGGGGTTCCTCTATTGATCAGCACGATATTCAGCACGAATCAGTGTCCTGAGCGCGCATTAGTACATGGAGCGGAATTAACCGGCTTCCTATCGTAAGGAGCAATCTCACGGAAGGAAGAGATCATGCGTAAGCTCCTAGCGAGTGGCGCCCTCGCCGCTTCCCTGGCTCTCACCGGTCTCGTCTCTACGGCCCCTGCCCAGGCGAGCGCCACCGCGACCGCCACCGTCGGCGCCCCCACGGTCAGCGAGACCGTCGGCTGCCCCCATGGCTACTACTGGCACAAGCACTGGTACAAGAAGTGGTACAAGGGCGGCCACTGGTGGAAGGGGCACTACCACAAGAAGGGCCACTGGCACTACAACTACAAGTGGCACTGCCACAAGAAGCACTGACCCAATGAAAAAGGTCTGCCGATATCGATCGGCAGGCCTTTTTTCGAGTGAAATGCGCTGAGTGCAACGCGCCTGTCGGATGCGAAAACTCGATCGCTGTGTCGACCTGGAGGTCCGTGGCTCGAGCACGAGGTGGGTTCGGGCATCAGGTTTGCGGTGTTGCGCCGTCAGGTGGGTCGGCCGGGTCTCCGCGCACACGACCGTGTAGTGCTGCGTTGTCGCGCTTGCTCCCGAGGGCTTCGTGGAAGGTCTTCTTCGTGACGCCGTCGACGTCGCCGCGCTGGCATCGTGACG